>JBFGDZ010000007.1:0-41079 GCA_041580375.1 Candidatus Polarisedimenticolia bacterium | reverse complement strand
GCTCGTCTCCGGGTGGAGACGCGTCGCCTGCGGCGTGGCGATCGGTATCGTGAGCGCCGCCATTCTGTTCACCGGACGACCGGAAGGATGGATCGTCGCGCTCCTGTCGGCGGGGTTGTTGATCCTCAGCCGCGTCGTGCAGGCGCTGCAGTCGGAGCGCGGCTGGCGCGCACTTCGGCCGGACCCCGCCGGACACAGCCTGTGGGCCGGACTCTCGGCGCTCATCATCCTGCTCATCATCCTCTCGGTGAGTCGCTGGACCGCTCTCGGCCCGACCGGAACGCCCACGGCTCCGCTGCAGGGGGCGACGCTTCTCTCGCCCACGACCGGCGATCCGGACCTGGATCGATCCGCCGCCGTGCGCGGGTCCCTCGCGCTCATCCGCGCGCACCCGCTCGGGGTCGGGCCCGACAACTGGCGCCACGCTTTCCTCGAGGTGGCGTGGACGAAGATCGACGACTCCCCGTTCACGCTCAGCCATCAGGCGGTGCACGCCGGCAACAACTTCCTGGAAATCGCCGCCGAGAGCGGCGCGATCGGGGGCCTCGGCTTTCTCGCCCTCGTCGTGATCCTGCTGGCGCAGGCCGGGCTCGCCGCGGGACGCGGTCCCCTCCCGTGGCGTCAGATCGGTCTCGCCACGTTCAACGCCGCCTCCGCCGTCGTGTTCATGGCGCTGCTCGGGGCTCCGTTCGAGGAGCCGACCCCCTCGTTCGTCTTCTGGGTCGCGGCCGGACTCACGCAGGCCGCCCTGGCCGGCTCGTCGCGCCGGGAAGAACTGCCGTCCATCCTGTCGGTCGAGCCGCGCGAGCCTCTGCCCCGCCGGCTGCGGCGGCGCCGGCTCGCGGCCGCCGCGGGGCTCGCCGTCCTCGCCCTCGCCGGCCTGGTCGGGTGGGCGGCGACCGATCGCTATCGAGCGGGGCGCCAGGCCCTGGTCGCCCAGGCCGCCTACCTCGGTGGGAATTATGAAGCGGCTCTGCGCCGTCTGGGCCAGCCGGCGCTGCGCCGCTCTCCCGACCCGGTGCACAGCGCCCGCGCCGGCAGCTCCTACCTGCGGCTCGGCTTCCCGAAGCTCGCGGTGCGGGAATTTACCGAGACGCTCGAGCGGTCCCCTCATTTCATCGCCGCGCACCTGGGCCGCGCCATGGCTCACGAGGAGCTCGGTCGTTACGATCTGGCCGAGGAGGATCTCGGCCGCGCCCTCGCGATCTGGCCCGGAAACATCGAGACGCTCCTCGCCCGGGCGCGGCTCAACACGACGCGCGGCCGGCTCGACGATGCGATTCAGAACTACATGGACATCGCCCGGGCGGATCCGGATCTCGCCGAGCCCTTCTTCCGGGCCGGCATGATCTTCATGCGGCGCAACCAGCTGGACGAAGCGATCCAGGCGTTCCGGGTGGCCCGACAGAAGAACCCGCGATATCCCCGCCTCGCGCTGGAGCTGGGCAACGCGCTCTACAGGAAGGGGTTCCTGGAGATGGCTCTGCGCCAGTATCAGATGGCGGCGGGCCAGGATCCGAGGAACGTCGAGACGCGGCTCAAGATCGCCAACACGCACCACGCCCTGCAGCAGCCGTGCGACGCGCTGCAGGCGCTGGAGGCCGCGCGCGATCTGGAGACCGACGGAACGCAGCGCGGACGAATCCTCGATCTCATCGATCAGATACGGGGCGACTGCGATCGGAAGGGCGCCGGCTGAGCGCGTGATCCGGCGGCCCCGGGTCGCCGGGGATCAGCCGGCCCGACGCTCCTCGATGAACTCCTCGAGGGCCCGGCGGTCGGAGGCGGGCGGATCGACGAAACGCACGCCCATGCCGGGCAGGAGGTGGCTGTGGGCGGCCGGCCGGCGGACGATGCGCATCACCTCGGCCCGCAGGTTGAGCGGTGGCCGACCCTTCGGCAGGTGAATCGTCACCCGCAGCCGCGAGCCCACGGGAAGCGGCTCGATCGTCTTGATGAACGCTCCACGCGGACTGAGGTCCTTCGTGTAGGCCGCCCGGTCGCCGGCCGGCGACCGGTACTCGACGCGCAGGCTGACCGGTATGCGCCCCTCGCCCCGCTCCCTCAGCGCGACGAACCGCCGGACCCGCGAGAGGAACTCCTCCTGGACCACGGGCTTCGGCAGGACGTCATCGCAGCCGGCGCCGAGGCAGTGGTCGATCATGTCGCGCGAAGCGACCAGGACGACGGGGATGGAGCGCAGCATCGGCTCGCTCTTGAGGGCGCGGCACGCTTCGACGCCCCCGGGGTCCTCGAGCGAGGCGTCGAGGAACACGACGTCCGGCCTCTCACGGCGGCAGGCCGCCAGCGTCTCTTCGCCCACCCTCGAGGTGAGAATGCGGCAGGTGGTCCGGCGGAGGTAGTTTTTGAGGAGCTCGACGAGCCGCCTCACGTCTCCGACCAGGAGGATGCGGGCGACCTTTTCGGATCCTTCGTCCGCGGCCGGCCGGTCACGCGCTCCCGGCGTCATTCAGTCCCGGCTCCCGGCGCGGCGCTCCAGCAGACGTCCGACGCAGAACAGTACCGTCCCCCCGACGAGGAATCCGAGCTCGGCGTTCATGTTCTGCTCGAGGAATCCGTAGACGATCAGCGCGATGCCGAGCGTCAGCATCCCCGCGACCTCCAGGATCTTCCCCGCCGCGTACAGCATGCCGGTCAATATACCGGCTTTGCCGCGGGGCTCCAAGCCGGTCGCGCGGGCTTCCTCCGGCTACTCGCCGCGTGTAGGATCGCCAGGCGCGCGGGATCGGTTCGCGGCGCGACGGGGGGACGCTCATGAACGCGGCGGCGCGGGCGAGTATCGCCGTGATCGGCGGGGGCCCGGGCGGCGCGCAGTGCGCGCGGCGGCTGTCCGAGCTCGGCCTCGACGTCACACTCTTCGAGCCCCGCACCCGCTTCGAAAAGCCGTGCGGCGGCGGTCTGCCCGCACGCGCCCTCGAACGATTCCCCTTCCTGGACTCCCCGCGTCTTCCCGCCATGCGGATCGGCCGCTGTCTCACCATCGCTCCGTCCGGCCGTGAGGCTTCGTTCGACCTGCGCGAGCCGCTGCTCGTCGTCAGCCGCGCCGACCTGCACGAACTCCTCCTGGATCGCGCCGTCGAGTCCGGGGCCCGTCTCGTACGGGGGCGCATCGTCGATTTCGAGCGAATCCCCGGCGGCGTCGACCCGACCGGGCGCGGGCGCCGCTTCTCGTGGATGCTGCGCTGCGCCGCAGCGGACGGAGGCGCCGGGCACGGACCGTTTTCGTTCCTCGTCGCGGCCGACGGCGCCGCCGGTTTCGCGCGTCGACGCCTGACCGGCTCGGCGAACACCCGGCTCCTCACCCAGGGGATCGGTCTCTTTCTCCCGGGCATCGTCGAGGATCGGATCACGCTGAAGTTTTACCCCCGGCTCGAAGGGTATCTCTGGGTCTTTCCGCGGATCGATCACTCGTCGGCCGGGATCTGCGGCCCCCTCGGCACACCCCCCGCGGCGGCCCTGCGCGGGCTGATGCGGGAGTTTCTCGTCTCACGCTACGGCCGCGCCGCCGTCGACGGGGCCTCAGGATACGCGGCGTTGATCCCGGGCTCCCTCCCCGGCGAGGACGTGCTCGCGGGAGACGGCTGGGCCGTAGCGGGCGACGTGGGGCGGGCCGTGGATCCCCTCACGCGGGAGGGGATCTTCTACGCCATGCTCTCGGGTCAGTTGCTGGCCGAATGCCTGGCCGCGGGACGGCCGGAGCGCTACCCCGCGCTGTGGCGGGGCACCACCGCGGGCGAATTCGCACGCGCATCGCGACTCGCGTCGGTGTTCTTCGACCGTCGCTTCATCGAGGCGCTCGTCGTGCTCTGCGGGCGCAGCCCGACGATCGCCGCGACGATGTCCGACCTGATCGGGGGGCGCCAGCCCTATCGAGGCCTGAGGCGCCGCCTGCTGGCCGCCGCGCCGTCCGTCGGCCGGGAGTGCCTCCTGGGGCCGAGGGGCGGCGGAAACGCGCGGCCTACGGCGGCGTGACCGCCCGCTCGTGACATTCGAAGCACCGATCGTCGAGCGGATGATTGGGTCCCCGCGGGTCGCTCCCCGACGGTCCGTGGCAGACGAGGCAGGCCGCCGACTCGCGCGCAGGAACGTGATCGAGGTCGGCGGGGATGATCGGCGGGCGACGCCGGAGCGTGTAGAGGACGAGCGCCCCCGTGAGGATCGCGGCGCCGGCGAGGAAGAGGATCAGACCGGCGCGCCCCCGGCCGGGCGGGCTCACGCCCGGCGACCGCGGAGGCGCCTCAACTGCCGGCGCGCCTGCGCGGCGCGTTGGTGGAGATCTTCTCCGTGGCGAGAACCTTCCCCTTGAGGAAGGCGTCTTCGGCGATCGCGACCACGGACGCACGGATATCGCCTCGCATCCAGCCGGTCGGGCGAAGCTCGAACTTGCGGGCCACGACGGCCGATCCCTCGATCGTGCCCTCGACGATGAGGTTGCGGGCCGTGATGTCCCCGCGGACCGAAGCGTTGGGCTCGATGACGACCGACCCGGAGGTCGAGACGTTCCCCTCCACCCGACCGCGCAGCCGGATGTTCTCGTCGGAGATGATCTCGCCGATGACGGTGATGTCGCGGTCGATGAGGGTCAGGTCCGCGGTCCGGGGATCCTCGCGGCCCCCGGCTGCGATCCGGTCCTTGAAGAGCGCCATGCGGCCCTCCCGGAGCCGCGTGATGATAGCAGCGCTCCCCCGCCGGATCAACCGCGGGCGAGGATGAGCGCGCTCCCCCGTGTGAGCGAGCGCAGATCGTCCTCGAATCGCTTCAGCCTCTTCTCGGGCACGCCCGCCTCGATGATCGCCCCGCCGGTCCCGTCGTAGCGCGCCGAAGAGAGCGTGCGGAGTGTCCCGGCCAATCGATCCCTCCCCGCGCGTCGCGGGATGTGCGTCCGGTCAGACTGGACGGTCGATCGCGCGCCGGTCGACGGTCGGACGAATCGGCGCGGGCGCGGAGGGAGGAGCGGATGGACGGAAAAACCGGGGAGCGGCGTCAGGTCTGCGTACCTTCAGGCCACTGGTAGAACTGCCCGGTGACGAACACGATGTCGCAGGCGAAGTTGGTCGTCGTGCCTCCGGCGCGCGTGTCGGCCGCGGCGTCCTTGCCCAGGCTGGCGACGGTGTAGACGTCACCCGCCGCGTCGGTCGCCGTGTCCCAGGTGGTGCTCCAACCGTCGACGTCGGGCGGGTCCTTGATGAAGAAGGGGTTGAGCAGCGGCTTCATCGCGCTCCAGGTCGAAACATTCAGCGGGTAGCGCGCATTGTCGACGCCGTACGATTCGACCGCCGTGGCGATCGACCGGACGTCCGCCATGCTTCGTTTCTGCTTACCCTTGTCGATGGCGTTCAGGAGGTTCGGGATCGCGATGGCCGAGATCAGGCCGATGATCGCGACGACGATCAGAAGCTCGATGAGGGTGAAGCCCGCGGTGCCGCGCCTCGACGGACGGTCGTGAAACGCCTTCATCGATTTCCCCACGAAAAGCCCGATCATCCCGGGAGCAACCTCGATGCCAGGCACGAGGCGGAGACTCCGCCGGGCACTTTAAGACCCTGAAAACATAGTGCTTCCAATCGACGTTGCAAGTCGGACCCGGCCCGGGGGTCCGGACGCGAAGCGTCAATTCCGTGGAGCCGATGACACTCAGTGTCAGCGCCCCCCCGGGAATGGTTCACCGGACGGCCGTGTTGACGGGATCAGTCGCCCGTCCGGCCTCGCCCTTGCCGGTCCGGCACCGGGAGGTGTATATTCTGAGCATGCGAGCAGTTCTCCGTGTCTCGGCTTCGCTGACGTCGGCCGCGCTCCTGGCGATCCTCCTCATCGCCCCGTTCTGCGCGCCCGCCGAGGCCCGGGCCCATCCGTGCTGCGATACATCGAGCGGGTGCGGCACGGGATTGCAGGCTCAGTCCTGCTGCCGGGTCGAGCCGGCCGAGACTCACAGCGCGCCGGCCGCCCAGCGGCGGGCCCTGCCGATCTCGGGGGGCGATGCCGGGACGTTCGTCTGGCAGTCCGACCTCGCCGAGCCCGTCCCCGTTCTGGCGCATCGCACGGCACCGGCCCTGCCCGCTCACGGCGGGCCGCCGCCTCTCTACCTGCAGCACTCCTCCATCCTGCGCTGAGAGTCCCCGACCGACGCGTCTGATCACTTCCGTTTCAACCGTTATCTGAGCGCCGCGCACCCGCGCGCCTGACATCGACCGGCGCGGAGCGCGCGCGCTCCCGAGGTGTCGCTTTGAAAGCACTGTCCTGCGCCGTTCTGGTGCTCCTCCCGCTGATGGCGCCGTCCGTCGCCGCGGCAATCGCGGGCCGGGATCCGGGCGATCCGATCGATCTCACGAGCGCCGTCAGCGGGGCGATGGAGGTCAATCCGCGCGTCCGTGCGCTCCGCCTGCGCTACGAGGCGATGCTCGATCGGCCCGAGCAGGAGAGCGCCCTGCCGGACCCGATGCTCTCCTACGGGTTCATGTTCGAGGACGTCGTGACGGCCAACGGACCCATCACCGGCGTGCTGGAGATCTCCCAGGAGATCCCGTTTCATCGCAAGCGCCCGCTCCGGGGGGGCATCTCCCGCCTGGAGGCGGAGGCGGCGGAGAGCGCATGGCGGGCGGCTCGTCTCGACGTCGCCCTGGAGGTGCGCGCCGCCTACTACGATCTGTTCCGCATCGACCGCTCTCTCGAGATCGTCGCGGAGGAGGCGGACCTTCTCGACCGACTGGAGCAGGTGGCGCGGGCCCGCTACGCTGCGGGCCTCGCCGGTCAGGGAGACGTCCTGCGCGCGCAGACGGAGCACTCGCTCATCGAGGAGCGTCTCCTGCTGCTCCGCCGCGACCGCGAGGGGGTCGCGGCGTCGTTCAACGCCCTCCTGGACCGGGACGCCGGGGCGGCGGTGGGGCCGGCCCTCGATCCCCCCGATCCGGCGATCGTTCTTCCCGGCGACGAGGCCCTGTACGAAGCGGCGCGCGCGGCGAGACCCGAGATCACCGAGGCGAAGAGCCTGGTCGAGGCGGGGACGCTCCGGGAGCGTCTCATGCGCCGAGACTATCTCCCCGATTTCCGCGTCGGCGTTCAGTGGAACCGGGTCGATGAGACGGCGAATCCGTTCGCGCCCGATCCGGGACAGGACGGCTACATGCTGACGCTCGGCGTGAGCGTGCCGATCTGGCGCGGCAGGCTGCGGGCCGGCGTGCGCGAGGCGGAGGCGATGACGGAGTCGGCGCGCAGCGAGGTGCTCGACCGGACGAATCGCGCTACGTCCGAGGTACGCGCCATCCTGGCGGCGGTGCGGGCGCAGCGCGGCCTGGCCACACTTTATGCGAGCACGCTCGTCCCGCAGGCGGAATCGACGCTCGAGGCGGCCGAGGCCGCCTATCAGGCCGGCACGTCCGATTTCCTCGGCGTGCTCGACAGCGAGAGAAGACTACTGGAGCTGAAGTTGAGCCACGTCGAGGCCCTGGCGGAGCTGGGCGGGACGCTGGCCGCGCTGGAGCGCGCGGTCGGGCTCGATCTCGAGACGATCGCGGCCGTGCCCGGTCCGGAGGCCTCCGGAGGAGCATCCCAATGAGAAGAATTCTTCTGGTCGCGCTGATCGCGTTCCTGCTGGGCGGGCTCGCCGTCGGCGGCTACCTGCACTGGCGGTCCCCCGCGAGCGCACCGGGCGCCGCCTCCATGGATGTCCACGCCGGACACGACACGGGGGAGGAGCCGTCTCCGACGCGCTATCGCTGCCCGATGCACCCCAACATGATCTCCGACACGGCGGGCGAGTGCCCGATCTGCACCATGCGCATGGTCCCGATCGAGGAAGAGGCTCCCGCGCCGCCGCCGGCCCGGCGCAAGGTGATCTACCGCTCGACCATGAATCCGAATGAGACCTCCGACCGTCCCGGCAAGGATTCGATGGGCATGGAGATGGTCCCGGTCGAGGTCGACGAAGCGACGGAGCGGCCCGTGGCCGGCTACGCGACCATCACCGTTCCCGTCCACAAGCAGCAGTCCATCGGCGTGAAGACCGCCCGCGTCGAGCGCCGCGCCCTCGCGGCCTCCGTCGAGTCGGTGGGACGGGTCGATTACGACGAGACCGGCCTGTCGTGGGTGAACGCCCGCGTGTCCGGGTTTATCGAGGTCCTGCACGTCGACAGGACGGGACAGCCCGTGCGTCGCGGACAACCGCTGCTGGAGATCTATAGCCCCGAGCTCGTCAGCACGCAGGAGGAATACCTCGTGGCGGTGAGGAACCTCGGTCGACTCGAGGCCTCCGGGGCGATCCCCGCGGCGATCGAGAAGGCGCGGGCGCTCGTGCAGGGCGCCCGCCGGCGCCTCGAGCTGTGGGAGATCCCGGACGATCAGATCCGCGACCTGGAGGAGCGGGGATCGGTGTCCCGCCGGATGACGATCCGCTCCCCCGTCTCCGGGTACGTCGTGGAGAAGGCCGCGCTCGCGGGAAAGAGCATCGCTCCGGGAGAAAACCTTTACCGCGTGGCCGATCTGGCGCGCGTGTGGGTCCTGGCGGAAGTTTACGAGTACCAGGCGCCTCTGATCCGGCCGGGGCAGGAGGCGCGAATCATTCTTTCCTATGTGCCCGGACGGACCTACCAGGGGCGCGTGGACTACGTCTACCCCTACCTCGATCCGGCCTCGCGCACCCTCCGCGTCCGCATCGTCGTCCCGAACGAGGACGGCACCCTCCGACCGGAGATGTTCGCCAGCGTCACGTTCCGGGTCGAGGACGCCGGACCCGTCCTGGCCGTCCCGAACGAGGCGATCCTGGACACCGGCGAGCGCCGCATCGCCTTCGTGAAGCAGGACGAGGGGACGTTCGAGCCGCGCGAGCTCGTCGTGGGGCAGCGGACCCGCGAGTACACGGCGATCCTGGAAGGGCTGTCCGAGGGCGAGGAGATCGTCACGTCGGGCAATTTCCTGATCGATTCGGAGAGCCGCCTCAAGGCGGCGCTCTCCGGCATGGCTCCGGCCGGCGGAGGGCACCGTCATGGCGACTAGGACGGTGGTCGGAGGCCGATCATGATCGAGCGGATCATCGACTTCTGCGCCCGGAATCGCTTCATCGTCCTGCTGGTGACGGCCGCAGCCTGCTTCGGGGCCCTGTACGCGCTCAAGAGCGTCCCGCTCGACGCCATCCCGGACCTGTCCGATACGCAGGTGATCGTCTACTCGCGCTGGGACCGGAGCCCGGACATCATCGAGGATCAGGTCACCTACCCGATCGTCACCGCGCTGCTCGGCGCGCCAAGGGTCAAGGACATCCGCGGGTTCTCCGACTTCGGATACTCGTACGTCTACATCATCTTCGAGGACGGCACCGACATTTACTGGGCCCGCAGCCGGACGCTCGAGTACCTCAGCAAGATCCTCCCCCGGCTGCCCGAGGGGGTGCGGACCGAGCTGGGCCCCGACGCCACCGGCGTCGGCTGGGTGTTCGAGTACGCGCTCGTGGACGAGACTGGGCGCAACAGCCTCGCCGATCTCCGATCGTTCCAGGACTGGTACCTGCGCTACTGGCTGCAGGCGGTGCCGGGCGTGGCCGAGGTGGCGAGCGTGGGCGGTTTCGTCCGCCAGTACCAGGTCGTTCTCGATCCGGAGTCGTTGCGCGCCTACAACGTTCCGATCACGCGGGTCGCGGAGGCGCTGCGGCAGAGCAACAACGAGGTCGGCGGCCGGCTGATCGAGTTTACCGAGACCGAGTACATGGTCCGGGGCCGCGGTTACATCCGTTCCATCGACGACATCGAGCAGGTGGTGGTCGGGACGGACGGCCGCGGCACGCCGATCCTCCTGCGCCAGATCGGGACGGTGAGCCTGGGGCCCGAGATGCGGCGCGGTGTCGCCGAGCTCGACGGCCGCGGCGAGGTGGCGGGCGGCATCGTGGTGATCCGATTCGGCGAGAACGCCCTGGACGTGATCGATCGCGTGAAGCAGAAGATCGAGGAGATCAAGCCGTCTCTCCCGCCCGGCGTCGAGATCGTCACCACCTACGACCGGTCGGAGCTGATCCATCGCTCGATCAAGACCCTGACCCACGAGCTGACGCTCGAGATGATCGTCGTCAGCGCCGTCATCCTGATCTTCCTGCTGCATCTGTCGAGCGCCGCCGTGCCGATCGTGACGCTGCCGATCGCCGTTCTCCTCTCGTTCATCCCGATGCACCTCATGGGGATCGGCTCGAACATCATGTCGCTGGGCGGCATCGCCGTCGCGATCGGCGCCATGGTCGACGCCGCCATCGTCGTGATCGAGAACTGCCACAAGAAGCTGGAGGTCTGGGAGCGGGAGGGCCGGAAGAGGGATCACCGCGAGGCGCTCATCGAGGCGGTGAAGGAGGTCGGCCCGCCGTCGTTTTACTCCCTTCTGGTGATCGCCGTGTCGTTCATGCCGGTCTTCACCCTGGCGGGGCAGGAGGGTCGCCTGTTCCGGCCGCTCGCCTACACCAAGAACCTGTCGATGGCGATCGCGGCGGTCCTGGCGATCACGCTGACGCCGGCGCTGCTGACCTTCGTCATCCGGATGAAGCGGTTCTCCTTTCGGCCGGCATGGCTCCGGGGTGTGGCGAACGCGCTGATCGTCGGGCGCATCTTTCCGGAGGAGGAACATCCGATCAGCCGGTTCCTCCACTGGATCTACACGCCCGTGGCGACCGCCGTGATCAAGTTCCGGAAAACGGTCATCGTGATCGCGACGCTTCTCGTGATCAGCTCGATTCCAGTCTACCTGCAGCTCGGGTCGGAGTTCATGCCGCCGCTGAACGAGGGAACGATCCTCTACATGCCGACGACCCTGCCGGGGCTGTCGATCGAGGGGGCCGCGAGGCTCCTGCAGCACCAGGATCGGGTGTTGAAGTCCTTCCCCGAGGTGGAGCGCGTGTTCGGCAAGGCGGGGCGGGCGGAGACCTCCACCGACCCCGCCCCACTGTCGATGATCGAGACGACCATCGTCCTGAAGCCGGAGGATGAATGGCGTCCCGTCGAGCGCTGGTACTCCGGTCTCCCCGGCTGGCTCCACGCGCCATTCCGGACCGTCTGGCCCGATCGCATCTCGTGGGACGACCTGATCGACGAGATGGACCGCGCCATGCGCTATCCCGGCGTGACGAACGCCTGGACGATGCCGATCAAGGCGCGCATCGACATGCTCAGCACCGGCGTGCGCACGCCGGTCGGCATCAAGATTCTGGGGCCCGACATCGCCGCGATCGAGCGGCTCGGCGAGCACATCGAGATGGTCCTCCAGGATTTGCCCGGGACGCGGAGCATTTATGCCGAACGCACGGCGGGGGGCTATTTCGTCGATTTCGAGCCGCGCCGCGGCGAGATCGCCCGCTACGGTCTGACCATCGCCGACGTCCAGATGGTGATCATGACGGCGATCGGCGGGGAGAACGTGACGACGACCGTCGAGGGGCGGGAGCGCTACCCCGTGAACCTCCGCTACGGGCGGGAGCGGCGCGACAATCTCGCCGACCTGCAGGCGGTCATCGTGCCGACGCCGTCGGGGGCGCAGGTGCCGCTGGGCCAGCTCGCCGACATCCGGTTCACGACGGGACCCGGGATGATCCGGGACGAGAACGGCATGCTTTCAGGATACGTCTACGTCGACCTGGATACGCGCGGTCGCGACATCGGCTCATATGTGAGCGAGGCGAAGGAAGCCGTTGGGCGCGAGATCGACCTGCCCCCCGGTTATGCGCTCGTGTGGTCCGGCCAGTACGAATACATGCAGCGCGCCCGCCAGCGTCTCATGGTGATGTTGCCGTTGACGATCTTCGTGATCTTCCTGCTGCTCCACATGAACACCGGATCGACGGTGAAGACCCTGATCATTTTCCTCGCCGTGCCGTTCTCCGCCCTCGGCGCCATCTGGCTCCTGTGGGCGCTCGACTACAACATGAGCATAGCCGTCTGGGTCGGCATCATCGCGCTGCTCGGCGTCGACGCCGAGACCGGCGTCTTCATGCTCCTTTACCTCGACCTGGCGTACGAAGAGCGGGTCCGCCGCGGGGCGATGCGCACCTTCGACGACCTGCGCGAGGCGATCCTGCACGGGGCGGTCCAGCGCGTCCGCCCCAAATTGATGACCGTAGCGACGACGTTCACGGCGCTCCTGCCGATCATGTGGAGCAGCGGCACGGGGGCCGACGTCATGAAGCGGATCGCCGCTCCGATGGTGGGGGGCCTGTTCACGTCGTTCCTGATGGAGCTTCTCGTCTACCCGGCGATCTACGCGGTCTGGAAGTGGCGCTTCGAGATGAAGCGGGGCGCCGCCGTGCCTGCGGCTCCGGGCGGAGATATAATCGCGCCATGAGCGCTCGCTCCTTCTTCCGTGCGGGCCTCGTCCTGGCCCTGCTCGCCGCTCTCGCGGCGTGCCCGGCCGGCGCGCCCCGCTGCTCCGTCTGCGAGCGGGAGATCCACTCCGAGGTCCGATCGACACTGGTCCTGGAGGACGGGCGGACGATCCACGCCTGCTGTCCCCGATGCGCGCTCCACTACGTGGAGCAGTCCGGCGCCGCCGTCCGTGAGATCCGCGTGGCGGACTACGCGACGAAGGAGCCGTTGCGATTCGCCGCGGCCTACCTCGTGGACGGCAGCGACGAGACCCCCTGCCTGCGCCACCCGCCGATCGTGAGCGAGGCGAAGCAGCCGCTGCACCTCTGCTACGACCGCTGCCAGCCGAGCCTTATCGCCTTCGCCCGCGAGGCGGACGCCCGAGCCTTCGTCGGCGTCCACGGGGGGCGCCTGCACCTCCCGGGAAAGTACGCACCGCCCCCGCCCCGCTGAGCGCGGACCGACGGGATTGCAAAAGGGGCCGAAGCGGCTATGATACGCGCTGGCGCTCGGAAGCCATCGAAAGCCGACGTAGCTCAGTGGTAGAGCAACTGATTCGTAATCAGTAGGTCGCCGGTTCGACCCCGGCCGTCGGCTCCACACCTGATTCTCACGCCGCGCTCGCTTCGGCGCCCGGGAGGGCGCGGATGCTCACCGACACGCCGTTTCTCGAGGCCCTCAAGGCGGGGCCGCTCGTCTGCGACGGCGCCATGGGCTCGCAGCTCTACGAGCGCGGGTATTTCATCAACCGGTCGTTCGACGAGGCCAACCTCGCGCGGCCCGACCTCGTCCTTCAGATCCACCGCGAGTACGTCGAGGCGGGCGCCCACGTGATCGAGTCGAACACGTTCGGCGCCAACCGCGAGCTGCTGGCGCGCTACGGCGCCCAGGATCGGGTGCGCGACATCAACCGGGAGGGCGTGCGGCTGGCGCGCCAGGCAGCCGGGCGGGAGGCCTGGGTCGCCGGCTCGGTGGGCCCCACCGGGAGGATGTACGCCACCCTCGGCGACGCGCGCCGCAGGGCGCTCGAGGCGGTCTTCAGGGAGCAGGTGGAGGCCCTGCTGGAAGGCGGGGTGGATCTCCTCGTCCTCGAGACCTTTCTCGACGCCGGCGAGATGGAGGCCGCGCTCGCGGCCGCGCGGGCGCTGTACGACGGACCGATCGTGGCCCAGATGTCGTTCAGCGAGGAGCGCCGCCTGATCGACGGGCTGCCGCCGGCGCTCGTGGTCGACTTCCTCAAGAATCGCGGTGCCGACGTGGCCGGCGTGAACTGCGCCGAGGGGCCGGCGTTCGTGTACGAGATCGCGCGCGAGATGATCGGGCGGGGCCTGCCGGTGAGCGCCCAGCCGAACGCCGGCCTGCCCCGCCGTCTCGACGAGCGCACGATCTACATGTCGACGCCGGAGTACTTCGGGGTCTATGCGCGGCGCCTGTACCAGAGCGGAGCTGCGCTCGTGGGGGGATGCTGCGGGACGGGAGCGGCGCACGTCGCCCGGATCGCCGCCGCCGCCGCGATGATGTCGGGCGGACGCGCGGCCGCCCGGCCGATGCCGGTCCCCTCCGTCACCGCCCCCGTGCGCCGGCTTCCCTCGATCCCGATGGAGAGCAAGTCGCCGCTCGGCGCGAAGATCGCCCGGGTCGTGAGGGAGCGACTCGAACCCGGCGGGGCCCGGAGCGCACCGGCCGCCCCCGCGTCGTTCGTCGTCAGCGTCGAGGTCAATCCCGACCCCGGGCTGGGAATCGAGAGGCCGTTGAAGGCGGCCGCGATGCTGAAGCGGGCCGGGGTCGACGTCGTGAACATCGCCGACGGGCCGCGGGCGGCGGTCCGGATGAGCAATCTCGCCCTCGCCCTCTCGATGCGGCAGGAGGTCGGGGTCGAGACGCTCCTCCACGTCTGCTGCCGGGATCGCAATCTTCTCGGGCTGCACTCGGACCTGCTCGGCGCTTGGGTGCTCGGCATCCGCAATCTCGTCGTGATCACCGGCGATCCCCCGAAGATGGGCGACTACCCGGCGGCGACGGCCGTCTTCGATCTGGACGCCGTCGGCCTCCTGCGGCTTGTCGACTCGCTCAATCACGGGGTCGATCCGGCGGGCAAGTCGATCGACGACCGCACCGGCTTCCTCCTCGCCTGCGGGGCCGAGCCGGCCGCGCACGACTACGCCCGGGAGATCCGCCGCCTGGAGGAGAAGAAGCGCGCCGGAGCCGAGTTCGTCATGACGCAGCCGGTCTACGATCCGGCCGTCCTGCGCCGGTTCCTCGGCGACGCGCGGTCGCTCGGACTTCCGATCCTGGTCGGGATCTGTCCCCTGGCCTCGTCCCGCAACGCGGAGTTCCTCCACAACGAGGTGCCGGGCATGCAGATCCCGGAGCCGATCCGCAAGCGCCTGGCCTCCGCTCCGACGCCGGAGGAGCAGCGCCGCGAGGGCGTGCGGGTCGCGCGCGAGATGCTCGAGGAGGTGCGCGACGACGTCGCCGGCGCCTACCTGATACCCCAGTTCGGGCGCTATCGGACGGCGGTCGAGGTGCTGCAGGTGCTCGGCTACGACTTCGCGCCAGAGGATCGCGCCGAAGCGTAGTCCGCGCCGGCCGCGGAATCCCCGCCCGGCGCGCCGCGGCCCGCTGGCGATCGTGCCGCCGCGGCGATACATTGACACCATGTCGAGCGCGTTTGAGGAGGGCCGGAGCGCGCACGCGGAGGCGCTGGCCGCGGCGCTGCCCGGAGCGTCGCGGACCTTTCTGGACGGGGCGCTGGGGAATCCCGCGCTCGGGCCCGACCTCCTGCCGCTCCTGTTCAAGAACCCCCGCGTCACGCCGCAGCAGATCCTGCGCGTCGCCCAGAACCGGGACTGGCTGAAGACCTACGAGATCCGCGCCGCCATCGTGCTGCATCCGAAGACGCCCCGCGTGATCGCCATGAATCTCGTCTCCCACCTGTGGTGGCGCGATCTGGCGCGGGTCGTCGATCGGCCAGGACTGTCGCCCCCCCTGCGGCGCACCGCGGAGCGGGTGCTCGCGATCCGGATCCAGGAGCTCGCGGTCGGCGAGCGCATCAGCCTCGCGCGGATCGCCAGCCGCGGCGTGATCAACGCGCTGCGCGGCGATCCGAATCCGATGGTGTCCCGCGCCCTGCTTCAGAACCCGCGCCTCGTGGAGGAGGATGCCCTGGCGATCGCGGCACGGCGCCGCACCCCCTCCGCCATCCTCCAGGTGCTGGCGGAGGACCACCGCTGGTCGGCGCGACCGCCCGTGCGGAAGGCGATCGCGCGCCATCCTGCGACGCCCGCCCAGGTGGCGCTTCGCATGATCCGGGACCTCTCCCGGCGCGATCTGAAGGAGGTCGCGTCCAGCCCCCACGTCCCCGGTCTCGTGCGCGTCGCGATCGGCCGGATGCTGAACGAGGAAGGTGCCCGGGAGGCCTCCGTGGGAGCGTCGAGGAAGCGTTCCATCAGGGGCCGGCGGTCCGGCTCAAAGCGTTGAGCTGGAAGGGATTACGCTTGTTTGACAAAGGCACACCCCTTCCTTATTATTCACTGCGGGCCAAGTCCGTGCGGCGCAAGGAGTTGCACGATTTCGGGCGCGGGGGCGATGGCGAGCTTCGGCGAGACCCTGAGGCGCGAGCGCGAGATGCGCGAGATCACCCTGCGGGAGATCTCCGACGCCACGAAGATCAACATCCGGTATCTCGAGGCTCTGGAGCAGAACCGGTTCGAGATCCTGCCCGGAGGCCTTTTCAACAAGGGATTCATCCGGGCCTACGCTGGGTACGTCGGTCTCGACGCGGAGGACATGGTCGATGCCTACCTGGACGAGATCGCCGTCAAGGACGACAGGGGCCGGCCCGCGCCCGCCCCGTCCGGCATCCATCGCCCGGCGGAGTCTCCGAGGCGTCGCGAGCCTTTCGGACACGTCGCACGCGCGGAGAACGCCTCCCTTCCCGCCACGGCCCCTCCCGCGCCCCATTCCTCGACGGAGCGGGACGGGATGCGCGACCAGGCCCCGCCTCCCCGCGTCGAGGCCCCGACGGCGTCCGTGGAGGAGTCCGCAGCGTCCCCCACGGGCGGTGCGGAGCCCGCTCGCCCCACCCGAGGGCTCGCGCTCGTCTTCGGCCTCATCGCCGCCGTCAGCCTCGTGTTCGCCGTCCTCGGGGTGTTCATGCCGGGGCCCCCGACGCATCCTCCGGAGCCGGCGGGCGATGCCCGCGCCGGGACCGAGCCGACCGCAGCAGCGATCGATCCGGCGACGACAGCGGAACCGCCCGGCGAGCCCGCAGTCGGATCCGGCGGCGGACCGGAGGCGGCCCGGACCGCCCGCGTGTCCACGGTTTCCTCGGGTCGGCCCGCGACCCGGGAGCCGGCCGCCTCTCCGGGCGCGTCGCCGGACCCGGGTGGAGCCCGCGAGCCCCCGAGGGAAGCCCCGACGGAGCCCTCCGTCCCGCCCGCCCCGGCCGCCGCGATCATCGATCGCCCGGAGCCGATGAATCTGCGGCTGAAGACACGCGGGCGGACCTGGGTTCACGTCTTTTGCGACGGCGAGGAATCGATCAACTGGGTGATGCGGTCCGGTGACGAGGAGGAGATGACGTGCAACGAGTCGATCCGGGTGAGCGCCACCGACGCCGCGGCCGTGCGCCTGTGGGTCAACGATCGCTCCTGCCCGCCGCTCGGCGAGGCGGGTCAGCGCGTCTACGGCTACACGTTGCGCATCGACGATTACAGCCGCGCCTGCCGGCCGCGGCGACGGGGATCCGATGAGCGCTGAAGCGGCGCCCGCCGCCCCGCCGGAGTCCCGGCACCCGCTGGTCGCGAAGATCCTCGCGGCGGATGCGCCGAAGCCGATCCGCCTGACGGCGGCGCGCGGCGCCCTGCCGCTCCCGGCTCACGATCTCCTCTACATCCAGATCTGTCTGCTCCGGGATTCCGACCCCGAGGTCGCCGGCGAGGCGCGCGCCACCCTGGACAAGCAGACGTCCGAATCGCTCCTCTCCCTGTTCAAGGATCCCGCCTGCGATCCTCTCGTTCTCGATCACTTCATCCGCCACGGCCGGGTGACCGGCCGATCCCTGGAGATCGCGATCGCGCATCCGTCCACTCCCGATCCGGCTCTCGAACACCTGGCGATGGGAGAAAACGCCGAGACGCTCAGTCTGATTGTGACGAACGAGGTGCGGGTGATCAGCAATCCCCGCCTGCTCGCGCTGCTGCGGGACAATCCGAAACTGTCCCCGGACAATCGCCGCCGCCTGGACGAGCTCGAACGCGATTACGTCGGCCGCAAGTACGAGAAAGTCCGCGAGGCGCCCGCCCCGGAGCCGGCCGCCGCTCCCGAGCCGGAGGAGCCGCTTCCCGAGGTCCCGCCGGAGGAGGACGTCCCCCTCGATCTCCCCGACATCGAGTCGATCTTCGAGGAGGATCTGCGCAACACGCCGGCGTTTCAGAAGATCATGAAGCTCAACGTCTCCGAGCGGCTGAATCTCGCGATGAAGGGCAGCGCCGAGGAGCGCGCCATCCTGATCCGGGACACGGCCAGAATGGTCGCCATGCAGGTGCTCAAGAGCCCCAAGTTGGGAGAGCAGGAGGTCTGCTCGTTCGCGAACATGCGCAACGTCTCGGAGGACGTCCTCCGCACCATCGGGTCGCACCGGGAGTGGACAAAGAAGTACGCCGTGGCGCATGCGCTCGTGAGAAACCCCAAGACCCCGCCCGGCATCTCCCTGCCGTTCCTCGCGCGCCTCGGCACGCGCGATCTCAAGATCATTCAGGGCGACAAGAACGTCCCCGAGATCCTGCGGCGCCAGGCGCGCAACATCTTTCTGGCCCGCACCCAGCCGCCCAAGAAGATGCTCGGGAAGAAGAGCCACTGATGCGACTCCTCAAGTCGATCCGGAACCAGCTCGGAAACTACCAGCTGAAATCGGGGATCTACCACTATTCCCGGGGCGAGTCGAAGCAGGCGATCGAGTACCTGAACCGCGCCCTGCAGGGGCCCGACTCGACGGAAGCCGATCGGCGCATGGCTCTGTATTATCTGACCGAGACGCACATCGCGGCCGCCGAGTCCTTCGAGGGCTCGGAGGATCTGGAGCGTGCCGTGCAGGAGTACCGGCAGGCGCTGGTCCTGACCCCGGGCTACGCCGACATCCATTTCCGCATGGGAGCGCTGTACGCGCGATTTGATCTCATCCCCGAATCGATCGATTCCTACCGCCGGGCCCTGGAGATCAACCGCCACTACCTCGAGGCGCGAGTCCACCTCGCCTTCCAGCTCCTCAGGTCCGGCGATCGCGCGGCGGCCCTGGACGAGTTCCAGCACGCCCGGAAGCTGGCCCGTCGCGCCATCGATGCACCCTTCAAGAAGGGCCTCGAGGCCTTCGACAGGAACGAGACGGAGGAGGGGCTGGAGTGGATGCGCGAGGCCCTGCAGCGCCGGCCCGAGAGCTTCTCCTTCCACTACCGGCGCGGCCTGAAGGCCTTGCGGGAGGGCCTGTTCGAGGGCGCTGTCGAGCATCTGCGCGAGGCGGCCCGCTTCAACCCGGGCTTCGCCGACGTGCACAATTATCTCGGCGTCGCGTGCGGCGAGCTGGAGCGCTGGCCGGAGGCGGTCGACGCCTTCCGCCGGGCGCTCGATCTCAACGATGAATATCAGGTCGCGCGGCTCAATCTGGCGTATGCTCTCGCGCATGCCGGCCAGACCTCGCCGGCGATCGAGGAGCTGCAGGCCGTGCTGTCCCGCGAGCCGGAGAATCACCCCGCGCGCGTCAAGCTCGAGGAGCTGACTGCGGCGCGCGGCGAGACGATGCGCGCCGGGGGTGAGACCCGTGGTTGAGAGGGTCGGCGGAGGATTGTCTTTAAGAAGCGCGGGTCTGACCGACGTGGGCCGCAAACGCACTTCGAACGAGGACTCGTTCGTCATCGACGACAAGAACCATTTCTACGTCGTCGCGGACGGAATGGGAGGGCACGCGGCCGGCGAGGTCGCGTCGCGCCTGGCCGTGGAGTCGATCGGCCGTCACATCTCCGGCACGGATCCGCGCCGCGAGCCGACCCTGCCGGCGAGCCTCCGTTCACCGTCCCGCGAGGAGGCCGCGCTTCCCCCTCCGGCCCGCCGGGTCCTGACGGCCATCCGTCTGGCGAACCAGGAGATCGTGCGGTCGGTGCGCCGGGACCGGACCAAGCGCGGCATGGGAACCACCGTCGTCATCGCGCTCATCCGGGGTCGCCGCGCGTACATCGGCTCGGTGGGCGACAGCCGAGTCTACCTGGTGCGGGGACGGGCGATGCGGCAGCTCACCTCCGACCACACCTTCGTCAACGAGCAGGTCCGGGCCGGGGCGATCAGCGAGGAGGAAGCCCGACGTCATCCCGCGCGCAATATTCTCACGCGGGCGGTCGGCAGTCAGGAGGACGTCGAGGCCGATCTCCTGGAGCAGGATCTCGAGGCGGGCGATCTGCTCCTCCTCTGTTCGGACGGATTGACCTCCATGGCGAATGACGATGAGATCCTGCGCGTGGCGGGCGGGAGCGCGAACGATCTTCAGACCATCTGCAGAAAGCTCGTCGAGCTGGCCAATTCGCGCGGCGGGGACGACAACGTCACCGTCGTCGTCGTGCGCGCCGAGGCGGCTTCATCTTGAAAGGAGTGCATCATGCTCGATGTGGGTAGCCGTGCCCCCGGATTCAAGGTCAAGGATCACCGCGGTCGCGACGTGTCCCTGTCCGATCTCGCCGGCCGCACCGTCGTCCTCTGGTTCTACCCGAAGGCCGACACCCCCGGCTGAACGATCGAGGGCCGCGGGTTCCGCGACCTCACGGGCGACTACGAGCGCAAGGGAGCCGTGATCCTGGGCGTCTCCTTCGACACCGTCGAGGAGAACGCAGCGTTCGCCAAGAAGTTCGACTTCCCCTACAGCCTTCTCTGCGACACCGGCCGGACGATCGGCATCGCCTACGGCGCATGCGACTCGCCCAAAGACGAGCACGCCCGCCGCATCTCCTATGTCATCGGCCCCGATGGGACGATCCGGCACGCGTTCGCCAAGGTGGACGCCAAGAAGCACCCGGAGGAGGTGCTGGCGCTGATCTGAGCCGCCGGGAGCGCACCCTCGCGATCACCGGGCGAAGGAGAAAGAGTCGTCAGGATCCGGCGGCGGAAAGCGTCGTTTCGATCCGGCAGGCGCGCGCCACGCCGTCCCGGTAGAGGTGCCACAGCTCCAGCGTGCGCTCCATCGTCCTGCGGACGCGGGCCTGCGCGGCTGCGCTCGCGGCGTGCTCCAGGACCATCTTCCAGGCCATCTTCCGGTGCCCGCTCTCGACCATGTGGTGGGCCCGCTTCAGGTCGAGGAAACGGGGATCGACGCCGTAGTGCTGCACGAGGGCATTGCGCTTCAGCTCGGCCTCGAGGTCGACCGGATCCTCGGGCTCGGGAGCCGTGATCCGCCGCCGATCCTCGACGCTCCCCTCGATGAAGATCGTCACCACCGCCGCCCCCTCGATCCACGGGCGGCGCGTCGTCACCAGGTCGACCCACGCGCGGTAGGCCGCGGCCTCCGGCAGCAGCTCGATCCCCTTGAAGCGGGAACGTGGGAACCCGAGCCCCTCCATCATCACGAGAAACAGCTCCGGGTGCGGCACGCCCTTGCTGAGCTTTCCGGTCTCCTCCTCGTAGATGTTCTCGGCGAGGTCCTGGCGCACCTCGGGGTGAGGACAGCGCGCGTGCACCCGGCTCAGAAGGACGGGGAAATCACGCACGTAGACTTCGAACTCCTGCTGAAAATGGGCGAGGAGCTGGGCGCGCGTCGCCCGGCCCTCGTTGAAGTGAGGCCAGGCCCAGTGGTTCTTGCGGTCCATGACCGCGAGCAGGGGCTCCTGAAGGGGCGAAGGCGAACTCTTCATTCTCTGTCCTCGAAACGCGGGAAGCCGGGATCAAGATGAGTCCCCGGGGCGCCGTGATCAAGGTCCGGACGGCTCATCCGTGGATCAGCTCGGCGGCCCGCTCCGTCGCGCGCACGACGCTCTTGATGAGGGTGACCCGCAGCCCGCCCTCCTCCAGCTCGAGGAGTCCGTCGATGGTGCAGCCGGCGGGCGTCGTCACGACGTCCTTCAGCTTGGCCGGATGCTCCCCCGACTCGAGCACCATCGACGCCGCCCCCAGCACCATCTGCGCGGCCAGCTCGGTCGCCACGTCGCGCGGCAGGCCGACCTTCACTCCACCCTCCGCCAGGGACTCGATGACGACGTAGATGTAGGCGGGGCCGGACGCCGACAGGCCGGTGACTGCGTCCATGTGCTTCTCGTCGAGGATCAGGCAGCGTCCCAGCGGAGAGAAGATCCGCCGGGCCACGGCGATGTGCGCGTCGGTGGCGTGGCGGCCGCGCGTGAGGGCCGTCATGCCCTTGCGGATCAGGCAGGGGGTGTTCGGCATCGCCCGCACCACGGGCACGCCCTGGGCGAGGCGCTTCTCGATGAACGCCGTCGGCACGGAGGCGGCCACGGACAGGACGAGCTGGCGGCGGGTCACGTGCTTCCGGATTCCCGCCAGCACCTCCCCCATCGCCTGCGGCTTGACGGCGAGGATGACGACCGACGCCCCGCGGACGGCCCGCTCGTTCCGCAGGCTGGTCTCGATCCGATAGGTCTTCTCCAGGGCGTCGAGACGGGGCCGGTGCTTCGCGGTCGCGAGGATCCGCCGCCTGTCGACTCCTCCCCCCTCCAGCAGCCCGCCGATCAGGCTCTCGCCCAGCTTGCCCGCTCCGATCACCGCGATCCGTTCCGTGCCTGTTCCCCTGGCCATCGATGAGCTCCTCACGAATCGCGCGATTGTACTCCAGCGCCCGGGAGGCCCGGAGTCTCGCAGCCGATCTCAGGGCCGCCCGTCGTAGACGTAATAGGCGTGAGCCACGACCGCGCGGGGCGTCGCGCGCGCCAGCCAGTTCTCCGGACCCGACCCGTGCCGCCGCGCCAGCTCCCCCCGCGCGCGCGCCAGCATGTGCGCGCTGACGACCACGAGGCCGGGACCGGGAGGGCGCATCAGGTCGGCGACGCCGATGGGCTCGTGCTCGATCCCGTAGTCGGAGGGCGAGATGCTGCCGAAGTAGGCCAGCCGCACCCGCCGCCCGGCCGCGTTCGCTTCGAGCCATGCGCGGAGCTCCTTGAGGCTGCCGCCCCAGTCCACGTTGCTGTCGTCCAGCCAGAGCGGTCCGCACGCGGTGCCTCCGGCGATCCCCACGAGCGCGGGCTCCTTCAGCAGGCAGGCCGCCTCGTTGAAGTAGGAGATCGAATCGGGGTACACGGCCGCGGACGCCATGACGAGCCAGGCGCAGAGAGCAACCGCGGCGATCCGGCGCGCTCCTCCCGCCCGCCCCATCCAGACCAGACCCGCGCCGCCGATCAGGTGCACGAACGGGAGAGCCGGGATGAGGTAGCGGATCCCGAGATTGTGCGACAGCGCGGTGTAGGCCAGGACGATCAGGGCCGGGGGCACGACGAGGAAGGCGCGGTCCATCGCCGCGATCGCGCCCGAGCGGAACAGCGCCCACAGGCCCGCCACGACGCACAGAAGGAGCGGGATCGGTTCCTTGAGGAGGAAGGCCACGACGTAGTAGCTCCAGAAGTGCCGGCCGAACGAGCCCGCCATGAACGCCTGGTACTCGCGATGATGATCCGCGTTCACGAGAGCCAGCCCCCGAAGGTACAGAAACGGATCCGACGGGAAGAAGTAGAGGACGTACAGGACGAGCGCCCCCAGCGCGGCCATCCCCCCCAGGGCGTAGACGGACCAGAGAAGCCTTCGTCCCCTGAACCCTGCGGCGTACGGATCGACGATGGTCGAGCCGCGGAACGGAATCGATTCCGGGATCCAGGCGACGGCGCCGCACATCAGCAGGAACGCGGCCGGGATGAGCACGAGGGCGGAGAACTTCGTTCCGAGGGCGGCGCCCAGGGCGACGCCGCACCCGATCAGACGAGGGAGGGTGCGGTGGTTCAGGTAGCGCCACAGCGCGAAGAAAAACAGCACTGCGAAGGCGGCGAATCCCACGTCCGTCGTGACCAGCGGCGCGTGCGCGATGATGGTGGGATCGAACGCGTACAGGACCAGGGCCGCGACGGCGGCGGCGCCTCCGAGGAGCCGGCGGCCCCAAGCGTAGATCAGCGCCCCGAGTCCGGTCGCGATCAGCGCGAACGGGACGCGGGTCCAGAACATCACGCGGTCCGGTCCGTTGCGGACGATCACCTCCCGTCCGAGCGACCACTGAAGCCAGGGCTCCGGCACGTCCGGGATCGCCCGCCACTGCTCGCCGTCCAATGGAAAGTGGGCGTCCATCAGCACCAGGGGTAACGCGCCGATCTGCTTCAGCAGGGGCGGATGCTGCTGGTTGACCTTGAACGTCCCGGTCTCGAGATAGGAGAAGCCGGCCCCGATGTGGGCCGGCTCGTCGAAGGTCGGGGTCTTCAGCCGCGCCGAGTAGAGCGCCTGTCCGAGGATGACGGCCAGAAGCGCGCCCACCAGAAGCGGATGATCCACGACGGCGCGTCGTGCGCTCGGCATGGGCGGGATGGTAACACACGCTCCGGCGGGCTCAGGCCGCGGCGTCGGTCGGCGGTCGATCGAGCACGAAAGCGATGTTGACCTGCGCGCGGGCGTGCAGTAGAGTCGCCGACCCGATGGTCCGGACCCCCGCGCACGCCCCGCCCGCCCCGGTCGCCGGAGCCGCATCGGGGCCCCCGACGCGGCAGGCCGGCATCCTCGTCGCCCTGCTCGCCGCGTTCGCGCTGCAGGGATTGCTGTTCATCACCGCGTCCTCGCAGACGAGCGACGAGGCCGCCCACATCGCCGCCGAATACTCGTACCTGACGCGCGTCGATTTCCGGCTCAATCCCGAGCACCCGCCGTTGCTGAAGGAGATCGCGGCTCTTCCCCTCCTGGCGCTCGACCTCTCCTTCCCGGACGGCGCGCTCTGGGAGCGTGCGGAGGAGTGGAACACCGGGCGGCTCTTCGTGCACGAGAACCGCGTCGCCAACGACACGATCCTCCTCCTGACGCGATTGCCGATGCTGGCGCTGGGGATCGCGCTCGCGCTGTCGATGTACCTCTGGGGCCGGGAACTGTTCGGCCCGCGCGCCGCGCTCCTGCCGATCGCCCTGTTCGTCCTGGATCCGACCGTCGTGGCGCACTCGTCACTGGTCACCACCGACGTCGGGTTCACCTTCTTTCTCTTCCTGTCGATCTGGAGCCTGTGGTCGTGGAGCCGCCGTCCCTCGCCCCGCGGGCTGATCCTCGCCGGCCTCGCGATCGGGGGCGCGTTCGCATCGAAGTTCACCGCCGTCTGGCTCCTCCCGATCCTCGCCGGCCTCGCGATCGGCCTTCTCCTGATCGGGCAGGCGCTCCCCGCCCGGCCATGGAGCGGCGCTTCGCGCGAGGCGGCGGGGCGGCACTTCTCGCCCGGGCGGATCGGCTCCGTCCTGGCGGCCGGTGCGATCATCGCTCTGGTGGCGCTGGCGGTCCTGGCGGCGACCTACGCCTTCTCCGGCCTGCCCCACTTCGTCGAGGGACTCAGGCGCGGCCTGCACCACTCGGCGATCGGTCACACGGCCTACCTGCGCGGCGAACTGTCCGAGACCGGCTGGTGGTACTACTTCCCCTACGCGTTCCTCATCAAGACCCCGATCGGCACCCTGATCCTGATCGCGCTGTCGGTCGGGGCGCTCGCCCTGGGGCGTCGCATGCCGTTGCGCGACGAGATGTTCCTGTGGATTCCGGTGATTCTGATCCTCGGCATGACGTCCTTGTGGAAGGTGAACATCGGCCTGCGGCATCTCCTCCCGATCTACCCGTTCCTCTACCTGTCGGCGGGACGCCTCCTGACCGCTCCGCGGTCGGAGCCGCGCGCGCGCTCCATGCCGGGGTGGGCGGCCGCGGCGCTGCGGGTCACGGTGGTCGTCTGCCTGGCTCATAACGTCTTCGAGGCGGCGCGGTTCACACCCCACCAGCTGGCCTATTTCAATCCGCTCGTCGGGGGACCGGAGAACGGCCACCGGCACCTGCTCGATTCCAACCTGGACTGGGGGCAGGGAGCCAAGTCCCTGCGACGCTTCATGGAGACCGAGGGCGTCCCGGCGATCTACTGCGCCTTCTCGGGCAACTCCGACCCCTGGTACGTCGGCGTGCGCTACGAGTACGTGCCCGGATCCGGCAACCTGGAGAATCCCAAACGGCGCTTCTTCACGGTCCCCGACGGGCTGCCGCGCGTCCTGCTGGCCGTGAGCCCGATGGTCCGGTACTCGACCCACTTCACGGAGCACGATCTCTATGACTGGCTCGACGCCTATGAGCCGGTCGCCATGCCGGGTTACGCCTACCTCGTTTACGACATCACCGGCGACGTGGCCGCCCTCGAGCGGATCGCGGCGCTCGATTTCAGCTTCCGGCTCTACGATCTGGCGCAGTTCGAAGCGCGACGCATTCTGCGGCTCGACCCAAGAAACGCGATCGCGCGCGCGATCCTGGAGCGGCTTCCTGGCGACGCGGGGCCCGCTCTCCCGGGCTCTCAGCGGGGCGGCCCGCCGCGCAGCTCCTCCAGAACGCGACGCGCCTCGGCGCCGATCGACCCGCCGGTGGGATCGAGCGCGGAGGCCCGCTCCAGAAGCGTGCGGGCCTCCCCGGACTCCCCCCGCCGGTACAGAAGAAGCCCGAGCCCCGCCAGCGGCACCGGCGACGACGGCGCCAGGCGGATCGCTTCCCGGTAGCTCTGCTCCGCCTCCTCGCCGCGATCCGCCGCTTCCAGCGCACGTCCGAGCTGGTAGCGGTAGACGGCCTGCTCGGGCCGCAGTCGGACGGCCTCGCGAAGCGCCTCGAGGCCTCCCGTGACGTCGCCGGCGTCGAGTCGCGCCAGCCCGATCGCGGCGAAGAGATCGACGTTTGCCGGCGCCAGTTCGAGCGCGCGGCGCAGCGCCTCCGCCGCCTCCGCGTGGCGACCCGCCCGTTGCAGCGCCAGACCCAGATTGCGCTGGTAGCCCGCGCTCTGCGGGTCGATGCGCGCCGCCTCGGCGTAGGCGGTCACCGCGCCCGGCGCGTCGCCTCCGCCGAGGAGCGCCGCGCCAAGGTTCGTCCAGGCCTCGCCGCTCGTCGGATCGATCCGGATCGCCCGCTCCAGGACTGCGCGCGCCTCGTCGTGGGATCCCCGTCCATTCAGGCTGTGGCCGAGGTTCACCAGGTAGCGCGGCTCGTCCGGCCTGAGCGCCAGAGCCCGCCGGTAGTGCTCGACCGCGTCGACCCATTCGCCGTGACGGGCGTGGAGCCCCGCCAGATTGTAGTGTGCCTCGTCGAACCGGTCGTAGATCCCGATCGCGCTCTCGTAGACGCGGCGCGCCTCCGCGTCCTCTCCCCGGCGCTCGCACGCGGAGCCGTAGTTGAACAGCGCGCGCACGCTCCGGGGATGGACGGCCACCGCGGCCCTGAAGATCGAATGATCGTCCCGCCAGTCGCGCAGCCGAGCCGCCGAGCGGGCGGCGAAGAGGACCAGCAGGACGGCCCCGAACACGCGCAGGCCTCCCGCCGGCGCCCTCCCCGGATCCGGCCCCGCGGCGCGGATCGCCGCGGCCCGGACGCCCGCGGCGGCGAGCAGGCAGACGCCGACAGACGGCAGGTACAGGAGCCGCTCCGCCATGATCGTGCCGATCGGCATCAGAACGTTGGCGACCGGCGCGAGCGCCACGCCGATCCAGAGCAGGGCCAGGGCGGTCGCGCCGGACCGCCGGACGGCGAGGATCACGCCGACCGTCCAGCCGGCCATCACGAGCGCGCCGAAAATGAGCCAGGGATCCAGGGGGCCGGAGACGAGCGGGACGGCGTCGTACGAATGATCGATCGAGAGACGCACGGGCGCGATCAGGAGCCACGCGTAGCGCCCCAGGACCGCGAGGGCCGTCAGTCGCCCCTGCCAGAAAGGCGCGTGCGCGATCGGGTTGTCGACGAAGTGGATCGGCCCGGCCGGATTGAGGCCCCCGAGAACCGCGATGCGCAGGCCGAGAAGGACTGCGATGACCGCTCCCGACGCCAGGTGGAAGCCCAGGGCGATGCGCCGGCGCCCGAGCAGGCGATCGGCCAGGATCGCGAGCACCGGGCCGACGACCGCGTTCTCCTTCGAGAGGAAGCCCAGTGCGAAACAGGCGAGGCTGAGCGCCGCCCATCCGGCGTGGAACCCCCGCCCCCCGTCGTCGCGATCACGCGCCCGCAGGAACGCCAGAACGCCGCCGACGACGCCCGCCGCCGCGAGCAGCTCCGACCGGCCGACGACCTCTCCGAGCACCTCCGTGTGCACGGGATGCACCGCGAACAGCAGTCCGGCCACGAGCGGGCCGGCGCCGGCGGGGCCGCCACGCGGGGCGAGCGCCCGGCGGGCCAGGCCGACGACGAGGCCCGTCACCAGAAGATGCAGCATCAGGTTCACCGCGCGGTAGCCGAACGGGCTCAACCCGCCGACGGCGTGATTGAAGGCGAACGAGAGGGTCGTCAGCGGCCGGTAGAGGTTCGGAACGTCGGTCCCCTCGACGCTCCAGTACCCTCGCGTGAAGATCTCCGGCATGCGCGACGGATCGCGGACGAGGACGTTCTGCTCGATGATGCGGTGATCGTCGTGAATGAAACCGGGCGTGAGCGCCCCCAGATTCACGACGAGGGCGAGGAGGACGGGAACGGCACGGCTCCAGGTCGCGGCGGCGCCCTTCATGATCGCAGCGCCGGGTTCACCGCCGCCCACCGCCGCCGACGTAACCGAGCGAGCGCAGATCGCGCTCCAGCTCGTCCGGGAGGGGCGGTTCGCTCCGGTCGTCGCGGCCCGGATCGGCCTCGATCAGGCGCAGGAGCTCGACTCTCAGCTCCTCCGCCACGGCCGGTCTCTCCGCGATCAGGTTGCGCGTCTCACCCGGGTCGGCAGCCAGGTCGTACAGTTCCCAGATCGGCTCGGGATCCTTGGGGATCCGGATCAGCTTGTAGCGATCGGATCGCATCATCCTCCACTTGCCCGCGATCCCGGGGACGAACTGGCGGGGATTCTCGCGATAGAAGTTCCGTCCCGACTCCGAGTATGCCAGCAGCGCCTCCCCGCCGCGCTCTCCCCGCGCCCGCTTCACGAGGGAGGTGCCATCCAGCCCGCCCGGGATCGCGATCCCCGCGAGATCGAGGATGGTGGGGAGAATGTCGATGGTGCGCACCTGATCCTCCACGACGACCCCCGGCGGCAGGACGCCCGGAGCGGCGACGATCAGCGGAACGCGCACCGTCGGCTCGTACAGGTAGGCTCCGTGCTCGAAAAAGTAATCGTGCTCGCCGAGGCTCTCGCCGTGATCCGACGTGAGCACGATGATCGTCCTGTCCAGGATCCCCATCCCCTCGATCGCCTTCAGCAAACCGCCGATCGCCTCGTCCGCGTAGGCGATCTCGCCGTCATAGTGCGCGACGGCGTGCTCGATCTCGCGATCCGGCAGGCGGGTGAGACCGAAGATGATGTCGCCCCGCTCCACGCCCGGAGCCGCCTCCTCGTTGAACGTGTGCTCCCCCCGGTACTCCGGATCGAACATCTCGGTGAACGGCGCCGGCGCGTCGTAGGGCCAGTGCGGCGCGTTGTATCTCATCCAGAGGAAGAAGGGCGACGTGCTTCCCTGCCGGCGCCGCAGCCAGCCGATCGCCTTCGCGGTCGCCTGCCGGTCGTCGCGCGTCGGGACGTAGATCTTCTGGCCGCTCTCGTCGAGATACACGTCCGGGTCGTACAGGTCGAATCCTCGATGCAGGCCGACGTTCAGGCCCTGGGTCACGGCGAAGGAATCGTAGCCGCGTTCCTCGAGCACCGTCGTCAGGGTCAGCCGCGAGGCCAGGATCTCGTGGCTCTGTCCCTCGTAGCGCAGGCCGTGCGCCATCGGGTAGACGCCGCTGAGGATCGAAGGAAAGGACTGGACCGTCCTGCCGGAGGCCGTGATCGCCTGCCGGAACAGGACTCCCCGCCGGGCCAGCACGTCGATGTGCGGGCTCGTCCGGCGGGCGTAGCCGTAGCAGGAGAGATGATCCGGGCGCAGCGTGTCGACCGTGAGCAGAAGAACGTTCGGTCGCGCGCGGTGCGGGCCCGGGCCGGCGCCGCCTCCGGAGCAGGCCCCGGAACCGATGATGACGAGCAGGACGAGAAGCGGAAGGACGGGTAGGAGCCTGTCCAGGGATTGCGTGGGGCCGCGTCCGGTGCCGCGTTCACGCATGCGGGACCGGCGCGCCGCCGGGCCGCGGGACGGCGGCCCGTCCGGGGTCGCCGCCGTAGCGATCGTCGAAGAAGCGGCCCCACGCGGTGCGGCGGAACCGCGCGATGCGCGCGCGGCCGACGGTCGGATACCACATCCAGTCGTGGTACAGGTTCGATGCGGCGGGCGCCCAGACGACGAGCGGCGAGTGGAGAGCGATCTTCTCGAGAAAGCGGAGCGGCCCCCGCCGCAGCATCTGATCCCCCCAGATCACGATGGATCGGCTCACCTCGAAACCCAGATCGAGGCCGCTGATGTCGTCCCCGACGACCTCGATGCCCCGCGGATCGGCGACCCCGAGGCCGCGATCGTGGCACATGCGCAGGTACGGGATCTTCATCGGATCGAAGCCCATGATCCGCGCCGCGACGGCGTCGATGGCGACCGAGTCGGCACCCGCCAGGATCACGTTCCCCTCGACCGGCACCATGGTGCGCGGCCCCGCACCGTTGCCGCACACGGTACCGTCCATCACCGTGAAGATGCCCGGGTGCAGCTCCTTCTGCATGGTCATGAGATCCACCAGCACCTCGTGCATGTACTTGTGGGCGTAGTGGCGGACCTCCTTCAGGAGCCCTCCGAAGGAGTTCTTGATCGAGCCCGTGGTCGTGGCGTGGCCGTGCGTCTTGATCGTCGGCAGGTGAATGATGCTCTTGCCCGGATAGATCGCCGGGATCTCGATTCCCTCGGGGAAGATCGCATTCAGCTTCAGGAGCGGCGTCCGGAACCGGAACACGGTCCAGTCCACCTCGGTCAGCGGCGTGAACGGCAGGCCCAGACGATCCAGAACGGGAAGCCAGCGATTATTGAGCGCCCCCTTCCACGGATCGGTGACGACGGTGCGGTTCTCCACCGGCACGAGGCGTTCCGGCGCGTACCCGTCCTGGAGCATCGTCGTCAGCACACCCTCCACCTGCCAGGGCTGGCTGGAGCAGGCCGGGAAATACTTCGTCCAGGAGAGATTCAGCTTGACGAGCACGGTATCGCGCCGATCGATGACCCGCTCGTAACCGGCCAGGCGCATGACCCGCGCGTAGTCCTTCAAGACGGTCTCGGGGCGGGTCCGCAGAACGGCGATGCGCGGGCGTTGCATCCGTAGTCTCCTCGGATCGGGTTCCGGCCCGATCGAAATGGATGGGTGAAATTATACGTTGCGGACCGGCGAGCCGCCAGCGGCGGTCGCCCTCACGGGATCGGCAGGGCGGGCCGCCAGGCGTACAGGAGCACCACCACGGCCAGACCCCACAGTCCCACGCAGATGAGCAGAGGCCTGTCGGTGAGCAGGGCCCGCGTCGGATCCCTTCCCTCGCCCCGCTGATGGATGAGGTAGAGGTAGCGGAAGATGCCGTACAGCACGAACGGCACGGTGAGATAGAGATGCTTGGTGTTCAGCTTCATCTCCACCTCCGGTGACAGGGTGTAGAACGTGTACGCGACCACCGTGGAGGCGGTCACGACGTTGATCATCTGATCGAGGAACTCGACCGAGTACTCGCGCAGGATCGATCGTTGGGCGTGCGGGTCGCCCGCCCCGGCCAGCTCCTGGCGGCGCTTGCAGAAGGCGAGGAACAGGGACAGGAGGATGGTGCACATGATGAGCCAGCTGGAGACCGTGACGTCGATCATCAGCCCCCCGCCCACCGCGCGCAGCACGAAACCGGCAGCGATCGTCATCACGTCGATGATGACGATCTCCTTCAGCCAGAGGCTGTAGACGATATTGAGAACGACGTAAATGAGGAGGACGGCGCCGAACGGGGGCGACAGGATGAACCCCGCCATGAGCGATCCGGTCATGAACAGCACGGCGGCGGTGAGGGCCGGGACGGCGCCCAGGAGGCCGGCAGCGATCGGGCGGCGTGCCTTGACCGGATGCTTCCGATCCGAGTCCGCGTCGAACAGATCATTGACGAGGTAGACGGCGCCGCTCGCGAAGCAGAACAGGAGCGCCGCGATGATGGATCGGAGGACCAGCGCCGGATCGGCGAGCTTCTGCGCGAACACCAGCGCCGCGAGGACGACGAGGTTCTTGATCCACTGCTGCGGCCGCATCGACACGACGACGGCGACCAGCGGATTCATCCTGGCGCGCTGTGCGGCCACGGCCATCGCGGTTCCGGATCCTCCGGACGAGCGAGGCGGCGGCGCGCTCCGCGCCGGCCGCCCGCGCGGTGGCGCATCTTACTATAATTCCCGCCGTGCGCGCCGCTGCGATCATCCCCGCGTTCAATGAGGAGAAGTCACTCGCGCTCGTCCTGCGGGCGATCCCGGCGGACCTCGTCGGCGAGGTCGTCGTCGTCGACAACGGCAGCAGTGATCGCACCGCCGACGTGGCGCGCTCGCTGGGGGCCACCCTGCTGCGCGAGCCTCGGCGCGGCTACGGGAGCGCCTGCCTCAGGGGGATCGATTACCTGCGCATCAAGCGACCGGACGCGATTCTCTTCCTCGACGCGGACTTCAGCGATCATCCCGAGGAGGCGGCGCGGCTCCTCGAGCCGCTCCGGCGCGACGAGTCCGATCTCGTCGTCGGATCGCGGCTGCGCGGGGCGCGCGAGCCCGGTGCGATGCTGCCCCACGCGATCGCCGGCAACTGGATCGCGACCCGCCTCATCCGCATCCTCTACGGAGGCCGGTTCACCGACCTCGGCCCCTTCCGGGCGATCCGCTTCGAGAGCCTGCTCTCGCTGGGAATGCGGGACAGGGGGTTCGGCTGGACGGCGGAGATGCAGGTCAAGGCTCTCAGAAGGGGGCTGCGCACGCGCGAGGTTCCGGTCTCCTACCGGCGCCGGATCGGAGTGTCGAAGATCACCGGCACCTGGCGGGGCACGCTCGGAGCCGGATGCAAGATCCTGTGGACGATTTTCAGGAATCGCCTCTGACATCCGCCCGCGCGCTTCCGCCGGCGGGACGGGCCGGACGCAGGCGGCGGACGCCCGCGCTTCCGATCGGCGTGACGGTGGCGGACGCCTTCTCCGCGCGGGCCGGCTCGCCCAGATTCCTGACCGCGATCATCTCGGCCGCGATGCTGACGGCGATCTCCTCCGGCGTCTGCGCTCCGATCGGAATACCGATGGGGCCCCGCAGGCGCTCGAGCGCCTCCGGGGGCGTCCCCAGCGCGGCGGCCCGCTGGATCAGCGTGGCCACCTTGCGGCGGCTTCCGATCACCCCGATGTAGGCGCATCCTCCTCCGACGGCATGCCGCACGACCTCCAGATCGGTGCGGTGGCACCGCGTGACGATCGCGACGAACGAGCCCGGCGGCAGATCCGGCAGCCCGTCGAGGAAGTCGCGCCCCGCGCGCAGCGGGCGGGCTCCTGCGGGCAGCCATGCGGGCTCGAGGTAGCGCGGGCGGTCGTCCACGACCGTCACGTCGAACCCGAGGCGCACGCCCTGATGGGCCAGCTGCCGGCCGACGTGTCCCGCCCCGAAGATGAACAGCGCCGGCGGCGGGGCGACCACCTCGAAAAGGACGCGCGCGGCTCCTCCGCACACCATGCCCGTGGCGCCGTCCCCCTGCTCCGTGAAGCGGTACTCCTTCTCGAAGCCTCGCCCGGCGCGGATGGCGTCCCGCGCATCCTCGATTACGAGTGCCTCGAATGCGCCGCCGCCGATGCTGAAGCGCGTCTCGCCGCCCTCGAGGACGATCATCTTGGCGCCGAACCGGCGGGGCGTCGATCCGCGGCTCTGGACGAGCGTCGCCACGGCCGCGCGGCAGCCGCCGCGCAGCACCCGGACCATCTCCTCGTGAAAGGTCAGGTTCATCTCAACGGCCCGGGGTCTTGTCCGGGGACTGGCTCGCCCACCAGCGGGACCAGCGGTCCGCATCCTCGCCGAACGATTGTCCCGTGCGGCGGGCCAGCGCCTCCGCCGCGGTGACCCGCACCGTCATCTCCTCGGCCCGGAGCAGATCGATCAGAAACCCCGTGATCGACGGGTCGGAGGACTGAGAGACGCGCTCGATCGCGACGAGCCGAACCTGCTCGGCCGGATCGGTCAGGGCCATCCGCCGCATCAGATCGAGGGCGGCGGGCCCTTCCCGAGTCTCCAGCGCCGTGAGCGCGTCCCCTCGCACCTCGGGCGACGGATGCGACAGGACATGCTCGAGCGCGTCGAGCACCTCCGGCTCCCTGAACTGCCCGAGCGCCTGCACCGCCGCGCGCGCCACATCGACCTCGGGGCTGCGGCTGGCCGCGGCCAGAAACGGAATGCCGCCCGGATCGCCCAGCGCTCCGATGGCGAAGCACGACCCCATCACGAGATCCGGTTCCTGCGACGGGTCGATCCCCTCGAGCAGGATCGGCAGCGCTTTCGGGTCCTCTCCGCGCCCGCGGATGAGGTGCGCCACGAGGATCCGGCTGTCGTGCTCCTCGCTCGTCGGTTTCAATCGGATCGGGTTGAAGGGCAGCATCATCCGACGATCCACCGACAGCAGCTCGCGCAACGCGGCGCGCGCCCCCTCCTGCGGCATGTCGGCCAGATACAGGATCGATTGGACCCGGTGCAGGGCAACGGGGCTGTCGAGACCGCGAACGAAGACGCGGTGATCGCCGCTCCTGACGATGCGCGCGATCTTGTCCTGCGCGTCGAGCCGCACCTCGGGATCGGGATCCTGCAGCTCCGCGTAGAGCGTGGGGGCATCGTGGGCTGGCGCGCACCCGAGCGGCGCCAGGATCGCGACGAACGCCAGCCCCGCGAGAACCGCCGCGGGGAGGCCTCCGAAGACCGCCCGGTGCATCCCGCGAGGAATCGCCATCATGGCGTCTTGTCGTGCAGCGTCGTGACCTCGACGATTTCGTACTGGCGCGTGCCCGCCGGGATCCGGATCGTCACCTCGTCGCCGACCCGGTGACCGGCCAGCGCCTTGCCGATCGGGGACGTGACGGACACCAGCCCCTTGGACAGGTTGGATTCCTCGGGGATCACCAGCTCGTAAACGATCGTGCGGTCGGCCTCGGGCTCGTACAGCTTGACGGTCGAGCCGAGGGCCACCTTGTCCTTCGGGATCGATCCCAGATCGATCAGGGAGAGGGTTCCCAGTTGCTGCCGCAGCTGGGAGATACGGGCCTTGACGTACCCCTGTCGCTCGAGAGCCGACTTGTACTCGGAGTTCTCCCGCAGGTCACCCATCTGCAGGGCCCTCTGGATCTCTTTCGGGAGCTCCTGGCGGTATTCCCTCTCCAGGTCCTTGAGCTCCTTCTCCAGCTTCTGTCGGGCACGGTCCAGCATGGCGGGTGCGGTGAAGGGCCTCTCCGGTCGATCGGTGACCTGCTCCTGTCCACGAGAATCGCGAAAAATCTATCACCCGCCCCGCGTTCCTGTCAAAAGCGGCGCGGATGGAAAGGCGGGTGGGGGGCCTTTCGGCCCCCGCGTCTCGGGCTGGATTGAGTGGAGGGGTTCGGATTTCAGGCTGTTACTCTATATATCCACTTTCCGTAAATCGCATTTTATCCTAGCAGAAAGTGCATATATAGACCGTATGCTTGTCAATTTAGGCGCCGCGGCCGCAATGTCAAGCCCCCGGGTTCCCGCCACCCCGATCCCGGTCGATTACGATTCCGTCACGGTCCGAACCGCGCCGCGTCCGGCACGGGATGAATCGGGGAGACCGCCGCGGCCCGCGCAGCGGCGCGAGCCGGTCCTGGCTCGAGCATCCGCCGAGACCGGCTCAGGTTGACTCCCCTCCGGGCGTGGCATATCATCGCCGCCTGCTCTCAGATGCGACTCCGGCTCCGGAGAACATGACCCATGGCGCGGCGCGTTTCGCCCAAATTCGTCATCGCAATCTCCCTGCTGGTCGGGGGGCTCGCGGTCCTCTTCGGCGTCGGCCTGAAGGGATCGCTGGTCTACTACCTGACGGTCGGCGAGTTTCTCGACGGACACGCCACCCGCCACACGGGGGAGAATTTCCGCATCAACGGTAACGTGGTCGAGGGTTCGATCGAAAAAAGCCCGGGCGTACTGGGCGCGCGATTCGTGATGACCGACGGCCAGCGCGAACTGCCGGTCGTCTTTTCCAAGGAGACGCCCGACACGTTCGTGGACGGGTCGGAGGTCGTCGTCGAGGGCGTGCTCGGACCGGACGGCGTGTTCGTGGCGCATACCCTGCTCGCCAAGTGCCCGTCCAAGTACGAATCGGAGAACCGGGAGGAGGACTACAAGAAGGCCGGGACTCCGAACACCGGGGCCCTCTCCCCGGCGCCGGGCGCCTCCCGGCATTGATCCCCCCGCGGGAGGTCCGCGCGCGCACCCATGCCTGATTTCGGAGCCCTGTGCCTGCTGATCGCCCTGGCCTCGTCGGCCTGGGCCCTGCTCGCCTCCTACAATGGCTGGAGGACCCGCTCCGGCCAGCTGATCCTGAGCGCCGAGCGGGCCGTGCTCGCGACATGGGGGCTGGTCGCGCTCTCGGTCGTCGCCCTCGAGGCGTGCATCTTCGCCGACCGCTTCGATCTCGAATACGTCGCCTCCTACTCCAACCGCGATCTCTCCGCCGTGTACAAGTTCGCCGCCCTGTGGGCGGGGCAGTCGGGATCGATCCTCTTCTGGCTGTTCATCCTCGTCTCCTACGCCGGCGTGGTGGTGCTGCTGAACCGCAGGCGCAACCGGGCCCTCATGCCTCTCGTCGTCACGACCCTGTCCGCCGTCTCGCTCTTCTTTCTCGTCCTGGTGAACTTCCTGACGCGGCCGTTCGTGCGTCTGGCGTTCACCCCGATCGACGGGAACGGCATGAATCCGCAGCTGCAGAATCCGTTCATGGCGATCCACCCCCCCTGCCTCTACCTCGGTTACGTCGGGCTGACGGTCCCGTTCGCCTTCGCCCTGGCCGCGCTCGCCACCGGTCGCCTGGACGACACCTGGTTCCGTACGACGCGCCGCTTCACCATCCTGTCGTGGTTCATTCTCGGCGCGGGGATCCTGCTGGGCGGATGGTGGGCCTACGTCGAGCTGGGCTGGGGCGGCTACTGGGCATGGGACCCGGTCGAGAACGCGTCGCTCATCCCGTGGCTCACCTGCACAGCCTTCCTGCACTCCGTCATGATCGAGGAGCGCAAGAAAATGCTCCGGGTCTGGAACCTCGCGCTCGTGATCATGAGCTTCCTGCTGGCCATCCTCGGGACGTTCATCACGCGCAGCGGCGTGATCTCCTCCGTGCACTCCTTCACGAAATCGGACATCGGCCCGCTCTTCGCCGGCTTCCTGGGCCTCTGCACGATCGTGTCCATCGGCCTGCTGCTGCACCGGGTCCCCGATCTGAAGAGCGAGGCGAGGCTCGACTCGTTCGTATCGCGCGAGAGCAGCTTCCTGTTCAACAACCTCCTGCTCGTCGGGGCCGCGTTCGCCATCCTCTGGGGCACGATCTTCCCGATCATCTCGGAGGCCGTGCGGGGCGTGAAGATCACCGTGGGCCCCCCGTTCTTCAACGAGGTGTCGATCCCGATCGCGCTGGCGCTGATCACGCTGAGCGGAGTGTGCCCGCTCATCCCCTGGCGCCGGGCGTCGCCCCGAAAGCTGGTCGAGAAGCTGCAGATTCCGTTCTGGGCCCTGGTGGGATCGATCATCGCGCTCCTCGTGGGGGGCGTCAGGGACGTTTACGCCATCGTCGCCTTCAGCCTGAGCGTCTTCGTCATCACCACCGTCGTGATGGAGTTTTACTGGGGCGCGCGGGCGCGCCGCATCGCCACGGGAGAGGCGCCCGCCGCGGCCCTCCTGGCCCTCGTCGATCGCAACAAGCGACGATACGGCGGCTTCACGGTTCACCTCGGATTCGTTCTGATCGTGATCGGGATCACCGGGTCGTCGGTCTTCAAGCAGGAGACCGTCGTCACCCTGGCGCGCGGCGAGGACTTCGCCATCGGCGCCTACACGCTGCGCTTCGAGGAGATCGAGCGCCATGACACGCCCAATCACGAGTTTCAGGGAGCGCGCCTGGCCGTCTTCCGCGACGGTGAACGCGCCGGGACCCTCGTGCCCGGACAGAATTTCTACCGCACCGGCCAGGATCCCTCGACCGAGGTCGACATCCATCACACCCTGCGCGAGGATCTCTATCTGATTTTCCTCGGCCTGGAGCCCCACGAGGGACGGGTCACGCTGAAGGCCTACCTGAACCCCCTGATCAACTGGATCTGGATCGGCGGCGGCGTCCTGATCCTGGGATCCTGGTTCGCCATGCTCCCCGACCTCCGGGACCGCAAACGGCACGCCGAGGCGCGCCTGCGGGAGATGGAGAGAAATGCGGCGTGAAGGGGCCCTGCTTCTGGGCCTGCTCCTGGTCTCCACGGTGCCGGCGCTCGCGGCCCCTCCTTCGACTCAGGAGGAGATCGAGGCGCGGCTGATGTGCTACTGCGGATGCGCCAATCTCAGCATCCGCACCTGCACCTGCGGCACGGCCGATGCCGTCCGCCGCGAGATCGCCGGGCGCCTCGCGGAGGGCGAGTCGCCCGAGCAGGTGATCGGGGCATTCGTGGCGCGACACGGCGAGCAGATCCTCGCCGCCCCCGCCAAGTCCGGGTTCAACCTCCTCGCCTGGATCGCGCCTTTCGGCGCGGTGCTGCTCGGCGCGGCCGCGCTCGTGTTCGTCGTGCGCCGCTGGGCCGGGCGGGCTCCCCTGCCCGCGGGCGCTCCCTCCGGATCGGCCGCCGCCCTCTCGGACGAGGAGCGCGCCATCCTGGAACGGATGGACCGCGAGATCCGCAAGGAGCTGTGATGTTGCCGCTGGCCGGAATCCTTCTGATCATCCTCACGATCGTCTACGTTCTCTCCCCCCTCGCGCGCGGCGTCGGGGCCCCCCTGCGGGACGGCCCGGATCTCGTGGCGCAGCTGCGCGAGCTGTACGCCCTGCGCGACGTCGCCTACGAGACGCTGCGCGATCTGGAGTTCGACTTCCACGCCGGCAAGATCGGCGAATCGGACTACCAGGAGCTCAACGAGCGCCACCGTCTCGAGGCCGTGCGCCTGGTCCAGAGGATCGAGGCGCTGGAGAAAAGGCTGCCGGGCGGCGAGCGCCGCTCGCCGCCGGACGGGGCGTGATCGCGGCCCCGACGCCCCCGGACGGCGAGCACGCGATCTGCGCCCGGGCGCTCGTCAGGACCTTCGGTGAGCTGCCCGCCCTCGACCGGATTGATCTGACGGTCCGCCGCGGATCCTGGCTGCTTCTCCTCGGCCCGAACGGCGCCGGCAAATCGACCCTGCTGCGCGTGCTCGCCACGCTGCTCCGGCCGACCTCCGGCACGCTGCGCCTCTTCGGGGAGGAGGCAACGCGCTCCGACCGCCGATCCCTCAGGCGCCGCGTCGGCCTGCTGTCGCACCAGACCTACCTGTACGAGACCCTGACGGCCGAGGAGAATCTCTCGTTCTACGCGCGGCTCTACGACCTTCCGCGCCCGGAGGTCTCGGTCCGCGCGTCGCTCGCCTCGGCCGGCCTGTCGGACCGCGCGCCCGATCTCGTGCGCACCTTCTCTCGCGGCATGAAGCAGCGCCTGGCGATCGCCCGGGCGCTGCTCCACGATCCCGATCTGCTGCTGCTCGACGAGCCGTTCAGCGGGCTCGACAGGGCATCCACGACCCGATTGAGGGATCGCCTGCGCGAGGCGCGCGCGGCCGGAAGGACCTGCGTGCTCGCAACGCACGACGTCGCTTCCGCCGCGGGCCTTGCCGACCGCGTGATCGTCATCGACGCCGGGAGGACGGTGGAGGATCGCCCGGCCGCGGCGCTGACGGGGAAGGACCTCGAGGACCTGCTCGCCGGGGCCGTGCGGGAGGCGGGGACGCGGGGGCCGGCATGAGGTATCTCCGGGTCATCGGGCTGGTGGCCGGCAAGGATCTCAGGACCGAGCTGCGCCGGCCGGATCAGATCGTCGCCCTCCTGTTTTTCGCCGGCCTCGTTCTGGTCGTCTTCCACTTCGCTTTCGATTTCACCGTCATCGACTTCGCGTCTCTCGGTCCCGGCATCCTGTGGGTGGCCTTCATCTTCTCCGGTGTGCTCGCCCTGAGCCATTCCTTCCAGATGGAGCGGGAGGCGGATCGGATCGAAGGGATCCTGCTCGCTCCGATCGACTCGAGCGCCTTTTACCTCGGCAAGGTCGTCTCGACGGTGATCGTCATGGCCGGGGTCGAGGCGGTTCTCGTGCCGGTGTCGGTGCTCATGTTCAACTACCGCTTCGGCGCGGACATCGGACTGACGATCCTGGTTCTGATCCTGAACACCATCGGCTTCGCGGCGGTCGGCACGCTGCTCGCCGCCATGACGACGCAGACCCGCCTCGGCGAGATGCTGCTGTCGCTCCTCCTCCTGCCGATGGCGGTCCCGATCGCGCTGGCTGCCGTGAAGACGACGTCGGCGATCCTGGCGGGCCGGCCCTGGGATCGCTACGCGCACTGGGTGACGCTGTCCGCCGCGTACGACGTCGTCTTCCTGGCGGCGGCGGTTCTTCTGTTCGACTACGTGCTGGAGGAATAGTGGATGGAATCGAAGCCCGTCAGGACGGGTCCGGCCGCGCTATAATCGCGCGCCCTGGGACCCGGACAGGCTCCTGAGGAGGATTCGGGTGGCTGACGGACGCAATGGGCGGGTCTGGCCGGAGCGCCTGCTGTTTCTGGCGATCGTGCTCCTGGTGCCGATCTGCCTCCATCAGGTGTTCGCCGTCGTGCCGACGGAGCAGAAGATGGGTGTCGTCCAGCGCATCTTCTATTTCCACGTGCCCTCGGCCCTCGCCGCATTTCTCGGCGTCGCGCTCTGCGCCGTCTGCAGTGCTCTGTACCTGTGGAAGAGGGACCCGCGCTACGATCGGATCGCCCATGCTTCCGCCGAGCTCGGCGTGCTCTTCTGCGGTCTCGTCCTGATCACCGGCCCCATCTGGGCGAGGCCCGTCTGGGGCGTCTGGTGGACCGGCGAGGTCCGGCTGACGTCGACGCTCGTGCTCTGGCTCATCTTCGTTGCGTACCTCATCCTGCGCCAGAACGCCGAGAACCGTGAGCAGGCCGCGCGCTGGGGCGCGGTCGTCGCCATCGTCGGCTTCCTGGACGTGCCGATCATCTACAAATCGGTGGAATGGTGGCGCGGGCTGCATCCCAAGGTGCTGCGGGTCTCCGGTGGGGGGGGACTCGAGCCCTCCATGGAACGGGCCCTCACCTGGTGCACCGTGACGTTCGCGCTGCTCTTCTCCTACCTCCTCGTTCAGCGCTGCCGGCTCGGGCGGCTTCAGGAGGAGATCGAGACCCTGTCGCGGTCGTCTGCCGCGGCGTCGCCCGCGACCGCCGGACGATCCGGGGGAGGTTCCTGATGATCTTCGATCCGCACACGCTCCTGGCGATCCTCATCGGGCTCATGCAGGAGGGCGGCGCCGGCGGCGGGCCGCAGGAGGCGGCCGCCGCCGAACGCGGGCTGCGCTTCCTGATGGGGGCCTACACGGTCGTCTGGGTCATTCTGGCCGCGTACATCTTCTCCCTCTCGATCCGGC
>JBFGDZ010000006.1:0-41809 GCA_041580375.1 Candidatus Polarisedimenticolia bacterium | reverse complement strand
TTCTGGGCTCTTGGGCCGGCGGCCGGATCCTGCTCCCGATCCTCGCAACGCTGGCCGTCTATCCCGTGCTCGCGCTGTTCGTGCTCCGTGGACGGTACGGAGCGGCGATCGCCGCCGTCCTCCTCTGGGCCGCCTCGCTCTCCGGCTCGATCATCGCGCTCTCGGCGCGGGACCCCGGGCTCGCGGGAACGATCGTGCTCAACGGACCGGAGTACCGGGATGAGATGTTCGAGTACGTCCGCACGGGCGGCGGTCGCGAGACCGATCCGCGCCGGTTCCTGCTCCAGCATCTGATTCACCTCGTTGCGTTCGTCCTCCTGACGGCGATCTCGGGCGGCGTGCTCGGAATCGCGCTCGGCGCCGTGCTCGTCGGCTACATGTCCTGCTACGTGGGTTCGCTCGCGGCAGCAGGTCCCGTGCCCTGGCTCGCCTTCACCCTCGGATGGCCGCCCTGGGCGATCCTGAGGGTCGCGGCCTACGTCATGCTCGGAGCCGCGCTCTCGAGACCGGTCCTGCAGGCGGTGGCCCGCCGGCGCGTCGCTCCTCCGCCGGCGTGGATCTGGTTCGTCGCCTGCGGCCTGCTCGTCCTCGACGCGCTTCTGAAAGGCCTTCTCGCCCCGGCCTGGTCGGCGCTTCTGAGGCCCTGCCTGGGCTCTCCTTGACACCCACCCCCACCGCCGATACGATCGCGTAATCTCTTGAGAGTCAAGGGAATCCGGGATCTCCGTGGAGCCGGTCATGGATCCGAACACCGTCGCGGGAGGCCTCGAGGGCAGGGGGCTGAGATTCGCCGTCGTCGTGAGCCGGTTCAACGATTTCATCTGCGATCGGCTGCTGCATGGCGCTCTCGATTGTCTTCAGCGTCACGGCGTCGAGGAGGGGGACGTGATCGTAGCGCGCGTCTCCGGCGCGCTCGAGATCCCGGTGACCGCCAGGCGACTGGCGCTCTCGGGACGGCATGATGCCGTGATCTGCATCGGCTGCGTCATACGTGGCGAGACCGTGCACTACGATAACGTCTGTTCCGAGGTCGCCCGGGGCGTCGCGGCCGCCGCGATGGAGTCGGGCCGCCCGGTGACGTTCGGGGTGCTGACGACCGAGAACCTGCGCCAGGCGCTCGAGAGGGCGGGAGCCAAGGGAGGCAACAAGGGTTGGGACGCGGCCCTCGCGGCGCTCGAGATGGCCAATCTTTTCAAAAAGCTGGGTTGAGACATGGGATCCAGACGAAGGGCCCGGGAGCTGGCGCTCCAGATGCTCTACCAGGCGGACGCCGGCCAGGTTCCGATCTCCGACGTCATCGACCGTTTCTGGGTCGATCGCGATGTGGACGGGGAGGTGCGGACGTTCGCCGAGCGTCTCGCCCGGGGCGCATCGTCGCGAATCTCCGAGATCGATCCACTGCTCCGCAACACGGTCGATCGCTGGCGTCTGGATCGGCTGGCGATCGTCGATCGGAACGTGCTCCGGATGGCGGTCTTCGAACTGCTGCACGAGACCGGCACGCCCGCGATCGTCGTGATCGACGAGGCGATCGAAGTCGCCAAGCGCTTCGGCGGGGAGGAGTCGGGGCAATTCGTCAACGGCATCCTGGACGCCCTCCGGAAGCGCCTCGAATCGAGCCAGCCGGCCGTGGCACCCGGGCCGGCGAACGACACCGCGGACGGAACCTGATCCCGCACTTCCCCCGCCCGATTTCAGAACTGTAACCCGCCAATCGCCCCTCCCGGCTGGCCGTATTCGCAAACGGGACTATGTTTTATCCCGGGTTGGAGTGTGCTTCCGGGGCGGGTGCGGCGGCGCGCGGACGGGACGTCCGATCCGCGGCGCTTGGCGCGCGCACCGGTGGGGAATCGGAACGCCCATGGCCGAACGCGGCGGCGAACGCAATCTCCACTCGGAAATCGAGGAGATCTTCGACTCCCTCGGTGTGCTCCTGAGCGAGCTCGAGGACGGATTGTCCCGGGGAGGAGTGCGGTCGGGCGTCGTCCATCGTCTGTTCAGGGAAGTGCACACGCTCAAGGGCGTCGCCGGGCTCCTCGAGCGGCGGGAGATGTCCGACCTCGCTCATCATCTCGAGGACCATCTCGATCGTCTTCGCAAGGGACTCCTGGAACTCGACGCTGCGGCCGTGGATCGGATCCATGCTGCGGTGGACGGGCTCGCCGCGCTGGCGCCCGGCGCCGCGGCGATGCCGCTCACCGACCGGGAACGCGACGACCTGGTGTCGAGGCTGCGGGGCGATCGTGCCGCGCCCGCCGGGGCGGCCGATGGACATCCGCTCGACGCTCTGCCTCTGGACGACGCCCACCGACGCTCTCTCACCGAGTACGAGGAGACCCGGCTCGAGGCGGCGATCCGGAAGGAGTGCTGCATCGCCCTCGTTCGCCTGCGACTCGCCCTGGAGACCTGTGAGGCGGAGCTTCGAGACGTTGGAGAACGGTTCGACTCGATCGGCGAGATGATCAGCACGTTCCCGCTCCTCGAGGAGGCCGCCGAGGGGCAGATGGCGTTCGCGGTTCTCGTCGCCGTGCCGAGGCCCGGCGATCTCGATGCGGCCCTCGCCGGTCGCGGGGCGGACGTCCGGATCCTGAGGCGGCCCGCGGAGGCCGCCTCGAGTAGCGCGACGAGCGGTACGGGCGGATCGGACGGCCGGCCCGGGGAAGCCACGTCCACGCTCCGCATCCCGATCGAGAGATTGGACGAGATCCTCGAACGGGTATCCGATCTCGGCATGGCGCTGGCGGCGCTCGAGCGGGCCATCGGGAGCGTGGCCGCCGGCTCCCGGCGGACTCCCGAGATGCGGGAGCTCCTGGCGCGGACGCGTGACATCCGGCCCCGGCTGACCGCTCTCCAGCGCAGCACCGTTCAGGCGCGACTCGTGCCGGTGGGGCAGGTCTTCGGTCGGCTGGCCCTCTCGGCGGGGCGCGAAGCCCGCTCCGCGGGCAAGGAGATCGAACTTCAGGTCGTCGGAGCCGGAACGGAGATCGACAAGGCGGTCGCGGACGGGCTCTCCAGTCCGCTCCTGCATCTGGTGCGCAACGCTGTGGATCACGGCGTCGAAGCCCCCGCGGAGCGCGAGCGCGCGGGCAAGCCGCGGCGCGCGAGCCTGGTGCTGTCGGCGAGCCAGCGGGGGGGACGGGTCGTGATCGAAGTCTCCGATGACGGCCGCGGCATCTCTCCCGCCGCCGTGCGGCGTGCTGCGCTCGACGCCGGCCGCGTCGCGGGCGGGGAGCCGCTGACGGAGGAGGAGGCCCACCGCCTGATCTTCGAGCCCGGATTCTCCACCGCCGCCAGCGTGAGCAGGACGTCGGGACGCGGCGTCGGCCTCGACGCCGCGCGCCAGTCGATCCACCGAGTCAAGGGATCGATCGCGGTGCGCTCCAGAGAGGGGGCGGGCACGACGTTCACGCTGGACGTTCCGATGACGCTTCTCCTCGTTCAGGCCCTGATCGTCTCGAGCCGGGGCCGGCGATTCGCCATTCCGACGGCGTCGGTGCGGGAGAATCTCCGCCTCGACCCGTCGCGCCTCCGTCGCGAGAGCGGCGGGGAGATTTATGACCACGTCCTGGGGCCGCTGCCGGTGCTGCGGCTGAGTCGTCTCCTTCCGGGCGGAGGCGCAGCGGGGCCGCAGAGGGATCGCTTCGCGGTCGTGTCGGGAACCGGTGCACGGCCGATCTCGCTCCTCATCGAGGATCTGGTCGGGCACCAGGAAGTGATGATCAAGCCGCTCGGGAGCCGGATCGCCGACGTTCCGGGCATCGTGGGGGCCGCCGACCTCGGCGACGCGACCGCGATCCTCGTGCTGGATCCGGAGCGGCTGGTCCCGCCGGGAGGGCGCGATGCGCGCGTGGCGGTCTGAGACCGGTGCCGCACCGCCGGGGCAGCGGACCGGCCCGCCGGCGGACGTCGTGCGCGGGTCCGCGGGCCGGAGCGTAGAGGCCGACGGCTCCCGCGGGGGAGGGATGGAGCGCATCCTGATCTTCACCCTCGACCGGCAGGAGTTCGGGATCCCGCTGAACGCCGTCGTGGAGATCATCCGATACCGGCCCCCGACGCCCGTACCCGGCACGCACGAATCGATCGAGGGAGTCCTCCCTTTCCGGGGACGGATGGCCACGCTGCTCTGCGCGCGCAGGCGGCTGTCCCTGCCGGAGCGGCCGGCCGGGCTGTCCGCCCGGGTCATCATGCTCGAGGACCGCGGCGACCTAATCGGACTGATCGTGGACTCGGTGGCGCGGGTGGCCGCGGCCGGGACTCCGGATCGGCAGGCCCTGCCCGCGTCTCTGGGCGTCATGGAGGCGCGCCTGTACGCGGGCGCGCTGCGGGGCGAAGGTCGATTCGTCCTGCTGCTGGATCTGAACACCTTCCTCGATCACACGTGGGAGGCCGCATGATCCGGGGAGCGCGATGATCATCACGTGTCCCGGCTGCGGCCGGCGCTACAAGCTCGATGCGGCGCGTCTCAAGGAGGGCCGCCGCAACCTCCGCTGCGCCGGATGCGGACGCGTCTTCGCCGCCGAAGCGGCGGGTGGCGGGGCCCCCGCCGACCCGGCCCCGGAGCGCCGCGCGCAGGCTGCCCCGGGCGGGGCCGCGCCGCTGGTCCTGGTGGGGGACGAGTCGAGGGAATTCCGCGACCTGGTCTGCCGGACCCTGGAGGATCTCGGCTGTCGCGTCGAAGCGACCGATGACGGGGAATCGGCGCTCAGGATCGCCGCTGAGAGGCGCCCGCGACTGGCCGTGCTCAATGTCTACCTGCGCAAGCTCCTCGGCGTGGCGGTGTGCGAGGCGATCAAGGGAAACCACGATCTACGCGCGATCCGGGTCGCGCTCGTAGGTTCCGTCTTCAAGTCGGAGCGTTTCATGCGCGCTCCCCGGAACCTGTACGGCGCCGACGACTACTTCGAGGACGTGATCCCCGTGGCGGAGATGCGCGATCGCTTTTCAGCCCTCCTGCTGGGCCCGGGCGCGGCCTCCTCCCGGGCCGGAGCCGCCGCGGGGCGCGCCGCGACGCCGGGGCGCCACGGACGGAGCGCCGCGGGGACGGGCGGTGCGGGGCAGGCCGCCGGCGGCGCGACGCCGTCCATCGAACCGCGCGCCGAGATCCGCAGGCTCGCGCGGATCATGCTGTCGGATCTGAGGATCTACTACCCGGATCGGTTCGATCGGGCGGTCGCGGAACGTCGCTTCTTCGAGTCCTTCCGGGAGGAACTGACGAAGGGGAAGGAGCTGATCGTGAGCCGGTTTCCCGATCTGCCGGACCGGCTCGAGATCCTCGCGGCCGCGCTCCGCGAGGGCCTGCAGGAGGCACGGGGCGTTTCCGCGCGGTCGGCGGGCGGCGCCCCGTGATCAGCGCCCGGCGCCGGGCCACATGCCGCGCGGGATCGCGCCGGATGGGGCCGGGGACGAGCGTGGCGCGGCGGGTCGCAGGAACTTATATTCGCGACGATGGCACGATCGGCACCAGCGGCCTCCACGGCGGGTGACGCCGAGGCGCTCCGCGCGCGTCTGGACGCGATGCGGAGTCAGTTTGAAAACGCCTGCGCGTTCACCGAGGAGCTTCTCCAGGAGAACGAGTCGCTGCGGCGGCGCGTGGCTGAGGGGATGCGGCAGCGGGCCGGTCACGAGGGAGGGACGCCGGGCGGCGGCGCGGAGAATCTGCGTGAGCGCATCCGGGAGCTGGAAAAGGAGAGGGACGCGCTGCAGGGCCGTTTTCGTGAGCTCGAGGAGATGAACCGGTCGTTCTCATCGCGATGCCGGGAGATCGAGAGCCAGCACAATCAGCTGGCGAACCTCTACGTGGCTTCCTACCAGCTGCACTCCACGCTCAATTTCCGGGAGATCGTCGACACGCTGAAGGAGATCCTGATCAACCTGGTGGGCGCGGAGGCATTCGCGCTCTTCTGGGTGGACGAGCGCTCGGACCGGCTGCGGACCGAGGCCTGCCAGGGGGCCGGGGACCTGATCCGGTCGGAGATCCGGTTCAAGGGAGGCCCGCTGGAAGGAGCCGTGCGACGGGGGGAGTCGTATTACGCCGATCCCCTGCCGCCCCGGGACCGGATCGAGCCGGCGCGCCCGATCGCGTGCATCCCGCTGCGCATCGGCGACCGGGTCATCGGCGTCGTCGCCATCTACCGGCTGCTCGAACAGAAGAATCGCTTCACGTCGTCCGATTTCGAGCTGTTCACCCTCCTGGCGGGCCACGCGGCGACCGCGCTGTTCGCTTCCAGGCTGTTCGAGCAATCCGAGGAAAAGCTCAACAACCTGCAGGGGTTCATCAACATGCTCACGGCGTCGACGGGCTGAGGCGGAGGGGGAGATCACGATGGGCGCGGTGACACTCCTGGTCGTCGAGGACTCGCCGATGATGCGGCAGTTGATCGCCGTGAGCCTGCGGCGGCTTCAGGGCTGCCGCGTCATCGAGGCCGTCGACGGCGTCGACGCGCTGAAGAAGCTCACGACCGACAAGATCGATCTGGTCATCACGGACATCAACATGCCGATGATGGACGGCCTGAAGCTCGTGACGCTGATCCGGGGCAATGCGCGGATGAAGTCGATGCCGATCGTGATCGTCACCACCGAGGGCGCCGAGGCCGACCGCGAGCGGGGGCTGGCCCTGGGAGCAAACGCCTACATCCCCAAGCCGATCCAGCCGTCCGATCTACTGCGGACGGTGACCTCCCTGCTTCAACCCTCGAACAACTGAGTCCTCACCCGCACACGACGCGCCGTCGCCGGCCGAAGACCAGCCCGCCCGCCGGATGGAATCCAGGAGCGACAGCGCCGTGCGCGACCAGGTGTGAGCCCGCGCCCAGCGCGCGGCCTCCGCGGACATGCGCTTCCGCTCTCCGGGATCCGCGAGCAGGCCGGCGGCGGCTCGGGCGAACTCGTCGGGCGCGCCGGGGGTGACGAGAAGTCCGCCGCGTCCGTCCTCGATCGCCTCCGGGACCCCTCCCGAGCGGCCTCCGATGCAGGGGAGCCCGTAGCTGGAAGCCTCGAGAAACGACAGCCCGAAACCCTCCACGCCGCCGCGGTGATCGGGCGGCCCGCTGAGCTGGACGTAGAGCGTCGCCAGGGCGTAATGCAGGGGGATCTCGCGATGCGTGACGTTTCCCGCGAAGATCACCCTGTCCCGCACCCCGATCGCGCGCGCCAGCGATTCGAGCCGGATCCGCTCCGGCCCATCCCCCACGACGACGTAGGTGAGATCCGGAAACCGGGCGAGGAGGGCGGGAAGGGCGCGGAGGATCGTGTCGTGCCCCTTGATCGGCACGAGCCGTGCGACGGAGAGCAGGACCGGCCCCGGCGACAGCTTGTAGCGCCGGCGGAGTCGTTCCACGTCCCCGGGATCGATCGGAACCGGCGGATCCACGCCCAGCGGCAGCACCGTGATCCGTCCCGCGGTGGAGGGCAGGTGGCGCTCGACGAGACCGGCGGTGAACCGGCTGTTCACGAGAACCGAGGCGGATCCGCCCAGGACCCACCGCGCCAGCCTCCCCCAGAGACCGTCGCGGTAGTCGAGCAGGTCGGCCCCGTGAACGAACACGGCGTACGGAACGCGGCAGATGCCCGCCAGCAGCCGGGTCGGCAGGCCCAGCGAGAGGAGCTGCCCGCACAGGATGAAGCCGACGCGTCGTCGCGCGAGGATCCGGGCGATGTAGGTTCCGGCGATGACACCGCGGGCAGCGCGCGAGAGGAAGCCCCCGTGCGCGGGGATCCGCATGCGCTCGACCTCGCACCCGAGAGCGGCGTCCACGCCCGCGTCTCCCGCGGCGCGGGGCGCGAGGAGAACCATGCCCCGGGGAGGCAGATGCCGGACGAGCGCCGAGTACATCGATGCCTCGCCGCCGAGGAGCGGGGGAAAATCGTTCACCGCGAAGAGCAGCAGGCCGGCGCCCATCAACGATCGCGACGGGTCGGGCCCGCCGGTCGGCGCCGACCCGGGGCGCCCTCCAGGACAGCCACGACGATGAGGACGATTCCGCCGTGAACGAGGAAGAGGATCGCCTGACCGCCGGAATCCCGCTGCAGTCCCAGGGCGGAGAGGCCGAGGCCGAAGGCGAGCACGAGGATCAGCGCCAGTGCCCGACCGGGACCCCCCAGAAGGTCCTGAAATCGATGGTGAATGTGGTCGCGTCCCACGTATTCGACCCAGTCCCTGAACGATCGCACGCGGCCGCCGACGATGCGGAGGATGGTGGTCTGGATCATGTCGTAGATGAGGACGCTGAAGATCAGAACGGGTGCCGCGAGCGCCACGAGGGGATCCCTCTCCGCCCAGTCGCCCTTGATGGCGAGAGCGGCCAGGAGGAAGCCGACGCTGGCGCTCCCGGAGTCGCCCAGGAAGATGGTTGCGGATCGGCCGGGACGGAGGTTGTGCGGCAGAAAACCGAGGAGTGCGCCCGCCAGCGCGAGGCAGACCGCCTGCAGGTCCGGCTGCCCGCCGCGCAGCGCCACCAGGGACAGGAGAACGGCGATCAGCGCCCCGAGAGACGCCGCGAGGCCGTCGAGGCCGTCGATGAAGTTGTACGCGTTCGTGATGCCGACGATCCAGAGGATCGACAGCACCACGTTCACGGCCGCGCCGGCGGTGCCGGGGAGGAGGTTCAACCTGACGCCCGCCCCGATGATGATCAACGCGCACACGACCTGAAGGAGGAGCCGGAGACGCGCGGACACGCCGCGCGTATCGTCGAGGGCGCCGGCCAGCATGAGGGCGAGGGCGCAGACGGCGATGCTGAGAAGCTCGTCGTCGATCCGCGCGCTGCGGCCCAGGGCGAGGACGAGCCCCGAGAGGACCGCCACGCCGCCGAGCCTGGGCGTGGGCGCGGCGTGAGTCTTGCGCGCGTCGGGATAGTCGATGGCGCCGCTCCGGGAGGCCAGCATCCGGACGAACGGCGTCAGACCGAAGGAGGCCAGAAACGCGACGAGGGCGACCTCGTAGGCGGCCGCGCCGGGCGTGCGCGCGAGAAACCAGACGGCGACCACCACGAGCGCTACGGCCGGCACCGGAGCACCTCCTCGATCACGGTCGAGATCTCGCCGGAGCCGAGCGCCGGGTAGATCGGAAGGGAGACGATCTCTCGTTGGGCGTCGTCCGTGGCGGGGAACGATCCGGTCGCCCCGATCAGGCTGTGAAGCGGGATGAGCACCGGACGTCGGGCCATCACGCCGCGCGCGGCAAGCCGGTCGAGGAGCCGGGAGGAGTCGGGCGTCCGGATCAGGTACCTGTAGACCATCGGACGGCTCCCGGGAGGCGCGGCCGGACGCTTCAATCCGCAGGCGGCGAACGCCTCATCGTACCGGGCCGCGATCGCGTCGCGCCGATCCCTGAACTCCCTGAGCCGATCGACCTGGACGTTCGCGATCGCGGCGTGCAGATCCCCCATGAGGGCGTTGACGCGCGGGGCGTCGGTCTCGCGGCCGTCGTGACTCGCCAGATCGCGGGCCCTGCGAACGATGTCCGCGCGCGGAGACGCGAGCGCGCCCCCCGGACCGCCGCATGTTATGACCTTCGTCGGGGCGAGGGAGAGGACGGCGGCGTCACCCCGCGATCCCACGGGGCGCCCGCGGTCGCCCGCGCCCAGAGCCTGCGCGCAGTCCTCGACGACGAGCAGGCCTCTGGCCCTCAGCGGCTCGACCCGCGCCGGGATCCCGAACGGATGGACGAGCACGACGCCGCGCAGCCGCCGGGTGGCCCGCCGGGACAGGTCCTCCGGATCGATCGACAGGGTGTGCGGTTCGATGTCGACGAGGAGGGGCCGCGCCCCGGCGGCGCGCACGCCGTGCAGGACGGCCGCGCAGGTGTAGCTGGGGAGGGCGACGTCGTCGCGTGGGCCGATCCCGAGCGCGCGCAGCGCGAGGGTCAGGGCCATCGTGCCCGAGGAGACGGCGAGCGCGTCCGCCGCGTCGAGCATCCGGGCCAGGTACGATTCGAGGCGCGCGGCCTCGGGACCGGGCGCCAGCCGGGCCGAGGCGAGAACGCGGGCCGCTGCCGCCTGTTCGGACGGGCCGAGGCAGGGTCGCGAGTGCGGGATCGGGCACCGCGCCGTCGCGAGCCGCGCCGCGCCGCTTCTCATCGCCGCACCCGTCCGCGGCGCGGCGGCGGCGCCGGTCCTCCCGCCACGTTGATGAACAGCCGCAGCGGCGCGAACCCCTCCGCCCAGCGCACGCGCCCCTGCACGCCGCGGAAGTGCGCCGACGCTTCCGCGATCTCGCAGATCGGGGTGGCCTCGATCCGGGTTCTGGCGACCTGGCTCCGATGGGTGTTGAGCGCGCGAATCTTCTGCTCGACCTCGCCGGCGATGTCGATGAACACCGTCGGCTGGAAATTCACCGTCGTCGGACCCTCGTAGAAGAGCACGTTGCGGGCGTACCGCGTGGCGGAGATCGCCGCGCGCGCGACCTGGCGATGGTCCTGGTGGGTGTCCTCCGGATAGTTGACGAAGATGAAGTCCGGCTCCACTTTCCGGATGATCCGCTCCATGCGATCGATCAGGCGGCGCACGCTGGGAAGCAGCGTGTCGCGGTATCCGCCCCAGTGGATCCGGTCCGCTCCGAGCACCTCGCCCGCGCGCACCTGCTCGCGGCGGCGCACACGGGCGTCACCACCCCGCGATCCGTCGGTCATGACGAGCAGCTCGAGGTGCGCGCCCTTGCGCGCGTACTTGATGAGCGTGCCCCCGCAGCCGAACTCGATGTCATCCGGATGGGCTCCGATCGCCAGGATGTTCATGCGGCGGCCTCGCGCATCGCGCGGGTCAGGTCCATCGTCCCCGGCCCGCAGTTCATCAGGGCGTCCAGGGCCGACAGCCCCGGCTCGAATCCCGGGTGGGCCTGGCGGTAGACCGGGTGCCGGAAGGCCTGCATCTCCACCCGGATCCCGGCCTTCCGGTAGGCCTCCAGATCCATATAATTCCCGCCGCCCGCGCCCGCCAGGTAGGTTCCGCACTTGAAGTGCCGGCACAGGGCGATGAGACGCTCGTCGGCCCCCTCCGGGAGGCCGGGCACGGACGACGCGAGGCGGATGGGGGTCCGCACTCCGAGCAGCGCGGCCAGAGACTCCACCGTTCTGGTGTTGAGGCCGGCCAGGCCGTCGGACGGTTCGCTCAGGATCGGCGCGAGCGCGGCGAGCGCGTGCTCCCGATAGGGAGCGCGGGCGTACTGAATCCGGAGCGCCTCGCGATGCTTCCGGCGCCACGGAGCCGTCTCGTCGATGCGGACCTGGCGCAGGGTCATGGGGAATCGGTAGTGCACCGGCACGGTGAGCCACTGCCAGCCGCCGGCGGTGCGGATGCGGTTCCTGTTCTGCCACTCGTTCTTCTTGAATTGCACCGTGTCGAGCAGAACGAACAGGTCCGCGCGGTCCATCTTGTCGAAGTAGCCGAGCCACGGGAGGTATTGAGGCTGATGGGCGGCGAGTCTCATGAACGATTCCCTCCGCGTCGGACGAAGATGGGATTGCTGAGCAGGCGGCGCGGGTAGGCGCCCTCGACGTCGAGCCGGTAGAAGGCGTCGGCGCGGGGGACCTCGCGCAGCTCGATCTCGAGGGGCGGCGGCCCCTCGAGGCTCCGGATCACCCGGCCGTTCCGGATCAGTCGCGCCTGAACCGAAACTCGATCCCCTCCGTCCACCGCCGCGCGGACGACGACCTCTCCGGCGCTAATCAGCGTGTCTCCGGAGTAGGCGGTCGTCCCGGAGGCGGAGGCGCTCCACGCGCGGAGCCGCAGGGGCGGGGAGCCGGCCGGCGTCCAGCGCGCGTAGTGCCGCCCGCGGCGCAGGGCCTCCAGGAAGCCGTCACGGCTGCGCACGTCCGTCCAGAGCACCGTCTGCAGGAGCCCGAAATCGATTCGCGAGGGGGGATCGTGCTCGTCGTTTTCGGCGATCGCCCAGGGCGGGGCCGGCCGCGTTCCCGACAGGTACCCGGTGAGGGTCCGGTCCCACACGCCTCCGGGAGGGATGATCGTCTCGGTCCCCTCGGGGAGCGCGGCGAACCCATCGAGGTCGCCGTGCTCCAGAAGCCACGGAGACGGCTCGGTGCGCAGGCGGACGCCGAACGCCGCCGTGCCTGCGCTTCCCGATTCGGGATGCGCCAGGATCGCGAGCCCGCCGAGGTGGCGCACGAACCGGGCGACCTCCCGAAACGGGGCCGCTCCCGGATCGCCGTCGAGCGGGCTGAACCTCTCGACGCGGTACGGGAAGCCGGCCAGGAGGACGAACAAGGAGAGCCCGCCCGCCAGGATCGGCGGGGTTGCCCTCCGCCCGATCCGCGTCCGCGCGCCGGAGACGGGCTCGCCGGAGCGTATCGCGTGGAGCCGCAGGGCCGCCCACACGAGCACCGCCGCGGGAATCAGGTAGGCCGATGACCAGGGGCCGTAGACCCCGCCCGCGCGGTTTCCTGACACGGGGAGACGCGACAGGGCGTCCGCCTCGTCGACGCCGAGCAGCAGCAGATGACGGTGCCAGCCGCGCAGCTCGAGACTGCGGGCCAGAAGAGAGCCCGTCCAGCGTGCGTGCGGCGCCACCTCCAGCCCCGGCAGCAGCAGAAGGCCCTCCGTCCCGCGATCGGCCCGGGCGACCCCGCGCAGATAGCGATCGATCTCGGTCCCGCTGACGGACGGGGCGCTCACGCCGAATCCGAGAATCTGACCGAGCGGCCACGGAGCGTAGGCGACCCGCGCGAGAAAATGATCGGCGAGCACGATGGCGTCGATGTCCGCCTCGCGCGCCGCCCGGGCCAGCTCCGCCGGCGATCCGTGCCCGTCGCTCCTGTCGCTGTGCAGGTGGATGACGCTCACCATCTCCTCGCCGGGGACGGCGCGGGCGAGGGCGGGCGGAGATGCGGCGGCCATGAGGATCAGGAAGGCCCCCGGAACGTCGACGAGAAGCCGGCTCACGGCGCCACCGACCGGTAGAGGCGGAGCAGCTCGCGGTTCATGCGCCCCGCGCCGAACGACAGCGCGCGTCGCCGCCCGCGCTCCGACAGGGTGGAGGAGAGCCGGGTATCGCCGGAGATGCGGAGGATGGCGTCGGCGATCGCCCGTGCATCGGAGGGAGGGACGAGAAGCCCGCACCGGCCCTCCTCGAGCACCTCCGGCACCCCGCCCACCGAGGTCGCCACGATCGGGCGGCCGCACGCCATCGCCTCGATCAGCACACGCCCCATGCCCTCGTTGTGCGAAGCGAGAACGAAGAGATCCAGCGCCGGCAGAATCGTCTCGGGGGGCACCCACGAGCGAGCGATCGTCACGCGTCCTGCGAGTCCGAGGGCGCGGACGCGCCCCTCGAGTGCGCCGGCCAGAGGCCCGTCGCCGGCGAGGTGGAGCCGCAACGACGGCCGATCGGGCGCCGCCAGGGCGAATGCCGCGAGAAGGTCCTCCACGCCCTTGATCGGCTCCAGCCGGCAAAGGGTGCCGACCAGGACGTCCGAAGGCCGGCAACCGAGACGGGCGCGCTCCGGCTCGCGGCGGCGCGCCGCGCGCCGGAAGGGACCGAGATCGACGCCCGACGGGATCGACGCGTAATCCCCGGGCCGGCCGATGCCGCGGCGCAGATGTTCCTCGGTGCCCCGTCGGGACAGCGTGATGGTGCGGTCCGTGAGCGGCGCCAGGATCCGCTCCGCGAGCGTGACGAGCGCGGTTCCGACGACGCCGTAGTAGCCGTAAAAGAGGTGTCCGTGGGGCTGGTGAAGAACGGCGGGCCGGGACGGCGTCAGGCGTGCGGCCAGCCGGCCCAGGACGCCCGCTTTCGACGTGTGCGTGTGCAGTATGTCGAAACGGGACTCCCGCAGGATGCGGGCGATGGCGATGAGCGCCGCGAGGTCGCGCAGCGGGCTCGGTCTGCGGATCAGGTCGGGAATGGTGCGGAACGTGATCCCGCTCTGGGCCCGGGCGCGCTCGATCAGCGGGCTGGGACTGAGGGTCTCTCCGCTCAGGAGAGTCACGCGATGCCCGCGGCGCGCCGCGCCGATCGCCTGCAGCAGGGTGCAATCGCTCGAGCCACCCCGCTCGAGGCGGGTGATCAGGTGGAGGATGGCCAGCCGGCGTCCGCGCGGCAACGCCGCGGCGCGCCCGCGCTCCCGCATCGGCGCGAGGCCGCGCGCGATCGCCGGGGCCGGCATCGCGGCGGCGCTCACAGGGCCGCCTCACGCGCCTCCGGGGCGCGCAGCGACTCGGAGGCCAGACGGTAGACTTCCATCGGTTCGATCGCCCGCAGGCAAGTGTGATGCCAGCAGCGGCCCCGATCGCAGGGGGAGCATGGGAGATCGAGCCGCACGACGCTGTCGGCCACGCCCCGCGGGCCGAAGCGTCCCGGGTGGGTCGGTCCCGAGACCGAGACGGTCGGGACGCCCATCGCGCCGGCGATGTGGAGCGGTCCGGAGTTGTTGCCGACGAACAGGTTGCAGAGGGAGAGCGTCGCCATCATCTCGCGCACACTGAGCCGCCCGGCGGGCAGCGCGTCCGGCGTGGCGTCGCAGATCCTCCGCGCCTCCTCCTCCTCTCCCGGTCCGGCGAGCACGATGCAGGCGGCTCCGTCCCCGCCGGTCAGGCGGACCACGACTTCGGCGAAGCATTCGGGCGACCAGCGCTGCGACGGATAGGTGCCACCCGGATGGATGGCCACCCGCGGCGGTGCGGAGCCCAGGGCGCCGAGGCGGGATCGCGCTGCGTCGATCTCATCCCGCGTGACGTGCAGGGCGGGTCTCAATGCGACGGGGGGAACGCCGAGCCGCTGGAGCAGATCGCGGTTCAGATCAATCAGGTGACGGGATCGATCGGGCCTCGGGATCGACAGGTTCAGGAACACCTCGCGCCCGGCGCCGCCGAAGCCGGCGCGCAGGGGCGCGCGCGAACGCGCAAGGAGCCGCGGACCCAGGAGGGCGTCGGTGGGCGTGAGATCGATCGCCAGGTCGAACCGGCCCACGAGATCGGGGGGCAGGTTGGACCCCTTCAGCTCGATCCGGCGGTCGACGGCGGGGTGCGCCTCGAGCAGCGCGAGCGGCGACGGGGGAGCGAGAACGGTGATCTCCGCCTTGCGGAAGTGGTGACGCAGATCCTGGAGGGCCATGGTGCTCAGCGCCATGTCGCCGAGGCGATCGGTGCGCACCACGAGCAGCCTGCGGATCGAGGCCGCGGAGGGCGGCCGGACGCGACGCAGCCGCCGGACGTACAGCGGCAGGAGGGCGAGGATGCGCGCGGCGCGCCACGCCCCGCGGGCCGCCCGCCGTAGGCGATCGGCGATCATGCGATCCTCGGGCAGGCGGATCGTCACGGGGACGCCCCCGTCCAACGGGGTCATCGTGGGGTCCTCCCGAAGGCGACGATGGCGTCGGTGAAGCATCGACGGCCCGCGCGTGAGGCGAGCGCGGCGGCGGCATCGATGAATCTCTTGGCCGGCTTGAGCGCGCAGCGGTCCGGCAGGATCTCGATCCGCTCGAAACGGTGACGCTCGAGCAGGCCGCGCAGGGTGGTCGCGTCGAAATGGGTGAGGTGGGGCTCGCGCGCACCCTGTTCAAACAGCGGGAGTGGGCGCAGCCTGACCAGCCGGTACGCCGCGCGCAGGAAGAGATTGTCCAGGTTCGGAACGGCGACGACGACGAGCCCGCCGGGCTCGAGCCGCTGCCTGACGGCCTCGATCATCGCGCTGGCGTCGGGCAGATGCTCCAGGACGTGCCACAGGGTCACGACCCGGAAGGGCCCGCGCAGAACGTTCCCCCGGGCCAGATCGCCCAGGGCGATCGGCCGGCCCAGCCGCTCGGAGGCGCGCCTCGCTCCGGCGGGGGAGAACTCGATCCCCTCCGCCGACCACCCGGAGGCGCGAGCGATCGCGAGGAAGAGGCCGTCCCCGCAGCCGACGTCGAGCAACGTTCCCACGTCCGCCCGATACGCGACCTGACGCAGGCGGCGCCTCCAGAGCGCCGAGCGCGCTCTCTCCTCGCGCGCGCTCTGCCAGGGCTCGTAGTAGTCGTCCCCGTAAGTCCGCGGATCGAGGGCGGCCGGCGGCAGCGGATCGACGAAGACGATGTCGCAGTCCCGGCAGCGCACGGGCCGCGGCGCGATCGCTCCGCGATCCGCCCCGCGCTCCATGCCCCGAAGCCCGCACGCGGGACAGGGCCGCGTGGGGCGCTGCGCGGGAGCGGGAAGCCCCGTCATTCCCGTCATCGGGCGGCCTCCTGGAGCGGCGCCTGCGGCGCCGGCGATCGGTTCAGGATCGAGCGATATCCTTCGATGACGTCGCGCGCCATGCGCGCCGCGGTGAAGCGCGCGCGGGCCTGGCGCCGTCCCGCCTCGGCCATGCGTCGGCGGCGGTCGGGATCGCGGGCGAGCAGGGAGGCGGATCGCGCCAGCGTCGCCGGATCGTCCGGCGGGACGAGCAGTCCGGTCTCCCCCTGTTCGATCACCTCGGGCGTCCCGCCCACGTCGGTCGCGATCGCGGGGACTCCGGCGAAGAGCGTCTCGATGAGCACCCGTGGGAGCGCCTCATGACGGGACGGGTGAAGGAGGAGGTCGAACGCCGGCAGGAGCCGCGCCGCGCGGTGTCTCGCGCCGGCGAGAAACACGGCGTCCTGCATGCCCGCCTCGCGCACCAGCCGCCGGATCGCGGGCTCCTCCCGATCCGCCGCGCCGACGAGGACCAGGAGGGCTTCCGGAACCTCGCGGCGAATGAACGGCATCGCGCGGATCGCGACGTCCACGCCCTTGGCCGGCTCGAGGCGTCCGACGTAGCCGGCGACGAGGACGTGCTCCGGCAGCCCCAGAGCCTGACGGGCGGCGCGGCGATCGAGAAAATCGATCTCCGGGAGGCCCGTCGGGATCACGCGCACGCGCGTCGAGGCGCGGAGCGCGGCGCTCCGCGATGCGGCGGCGCGCGAGACCGCGTAAATCCCGTCGCACAGCGCGGACAGCAGTCGATCGGGCAGGAGAGGGGCGCCGCGCGAGGCGCGCAGGTGCCAGACGTGTCTCCCGCCCGACCACCGGGCGGCCAGACCCGCGTACAGTGCCGTCCGGGGGCCGTCGCTGTGCAGCAGATCGAGCCGCCTGTCGCGCGTCTCGCGCACCAGTCGCAGGAGCGCCGTCGGCGCTCGGTAGACCGTCAGCGGCCGCAGAGGAGGCAGCGCGAGAGGGATCCAGGGGATCCGCGTCTCGCTGAGGGCGCTCGCGAGAGGGCCGGGACCGGGAAGGATGACGACCGGGTCGACCGGTCCGTCCCGGAGGGCGACGGCGAGCTCGAGGAGACTGATCTGGCCGCCGCCGTAGAAGTCGGCGCGTCCGCTCAGGAGCCCGACGCGAATCCTAGGCCGCGGGTCGCTCACGCAGAGCCTCCTCGTAGACGGTCGCGATCCGGCTCGCCATCGACGCGCCGCGGAAGCGGCTCTCGACCCGCGCGCGACCCGAAGCCCCCAGGGCGCGGCCGCGCCCGCCGTCGGCCCACACGGACGCGATCGCCCCCGCGAGAGCCTCCGGGTCGGACGGCGGAACGAGCAGCCCCGTCACCCCCGACTCCACGATCTCCGGCAGGCCTCCCACCGCGGACGCGACGACGGGAATCCCGGCGTCCATCGCCTCCAGCGCCGCCAGGCCGAATCCCTCGCGCTCGATCGACGGGATCACGGCGAGATCGAAGGCGGGCAGCAGAGCCCGGGCATCCGGACGCGCGCCGAGGAAGCGGACCGACCAGCCGGCCGGAGCGCGCCGGGCCTTCCTCTCGAGCGCGTCCCGTTCGACCCCGTCCCCGACGAAGATCACGGTGCCCCGCTTCACGCGGTCGGCCAGTGGCGGGAGAGCGCGCAGCAGGACGGCCTGTCCCTTGTGGGGCGCCAGGCCTCCGACGCAGCCGATCACGGGCGAGCGCGGCCGGCCGAGCGCCTCGCGCGCGCGGGCACGCGGGACCTCGGGGGCCGGATCGATCCCGTTCGGGATCGTCCGCAGGAGGGCGGAGGGAAGCCGGAGGTCGCGCCGCGCGTGGCTCTCGACGGCGCCGGAGCAGCAGATCACGGCGGAGGTCAGTCCCCCGAGGAGCCGTTCCAGCTCCCGGTGCCGGCGACGAAGCGTCGTGTCGATGGTGTGGAGGTGATGGACGACGACGCCGACGCCGGCCCACAGGGCCGCGCCGCGCGCGAGCACGCCCGCGAAATGCCCGTGTCCGTGCACGACGTCGGGGCGGCTGGTGCGGAACACCCGGGCCACCTGCGCGATCCCGGACGGATAGTAGGACCCCACGTCGAGCACGCGGACCGGCGTGCCCCCCTCGCGCAGCGCCTCCGCGATCGGGCCACCCCGCGATGTGCACAGCACCTCGATGCGAAAGGAGCCGCGGTGGTGGCGTGCGAGCATCTCGACGATGCGCTCGATCCCTCCGATGCCGAGGGACTCGACGACGTGCAGGACGCGTGGCGCGCTCACGCGCGGCCTCCCCCCGCGAGGCGGACGGACGCGGGCTGCTCCGGATCGACGGCAAAGCCCGTGAAGGCGGGATCGGCCAGGAGACGGGCGCGGTGCTCATAGGTGTGCCGCGCGAGCACCTCCTCGCGGCCGCGCGCCGCGACGGCGCGGCCGCCGGCCTCGTCGCGCAGCGCCGCTTCGACCCGCGACCGCAGCTCATCGCCCGAGGAGAAGGCCCACAGGTGGGTGCCCTCCCGGAACAGGCGCAGGACGTCCCCCTGGCGATCCACGATCTGCAGCGCGCCGCAGCCGAGGATCTCGAACACCCGGGTGTTGGCGAGATCGCCCGAGACCTCGCGCGGCCCGAAGGAGCCGTAGTGGATGTTCAGCACGCCGCTCGCGCGGGAGAAGAGAGTCCGCCACCGCGAGGGACGCAGGGCATCTCCGCGGATCATCGGCGCGATGTGCGGATCGCCGGCGGCACGCGCCCATCCCGGCCCCCAGATCTCGACCGGCAGCCCGCGCAGATGGCGAAGCAGGATCTGGCGCTCGGGATAGTGGGAGCCGACGAAGGCGACGAACGGGGCGCGCGTCCCGGACCCCGGCTCCTCCGGGCGGTGCACCGCGGGGTCGCAGGCGAACGGGAGCCAGCCGGCGTGCCGGTGTCCCGCGCCGCGGATCCGCCCGGCGGCGTGGGACGATCCCGAGAAGAACGCATCGTAGGACGGCGCGAGGGCCAGGCCCTCTTCGAACTCGAGCGGATAGTCCGAGAACCAGTTCACGCATCGCGCCCCGAGGTCCCTCGCGACCCGCAGGCTCGAGGGTGCGAGCGCGGTGCCCTGGTTGACGACGACGAGGTCCGGCCTCACGGCACGCACCCTGCGGAGGAACCGCCTGTTCAGGAGCGACCGATCGATGCGATCGAGAGCGCTCACGCGCCGGCGCACGCGGCCGGGCAGAAGGTAACCACGGTGATCGAAGGTCTCGACCCGGTGACCGAGCCGCCGGAATGCGGCGATCAGGTACTCCGGCAACGCCTCGAAGTGCGGGTTGAACGCGCCCGAGAAGAGGATCGTCATGCCGTGCCCCGCGCGGCCCGCAGCAGGGCCAGGTCGTCGCGCCGCAGTCCTCCCGAGACGAGCGCCGCAACGAAGAAGAACAGCCCCGCGCCCGCCGACTCCGCCGCCAGATGCACGAGCGCCGCCCCACGTCCCGCGATCGCCGGGAGGGCGGAGGGCACGACGAGGCTTCGGACGAGCCAGCCGCCTGCGAACGCCAGAAGGCCGGCCGCCAGCGCGCCGCCGAGGCTCGCGAGGAACGGAAAAGCGAGCAGATCCCGGCGGAGCCGGCTGCCGCCGAGGCCGAGCCAGGACGCGGCCAGAACCGCTCCCAGGAGGGCGCCGAGAGCGACGCCCTCGGCTCCGAGCGACGCCGCGAGGACGACAGCCAGGGTCAGGTGAAGCGCGGCGCCGGCCCCCGCGGCGGATGCCTCCAGGCCCGCGTGCCCGAGGCCGCGCAGCACGAGGCGGGCCGGCGAAGCCAGCAGCGTGATGGCGGCGGAGGCCACGAGAAGGCGGGTCGCCGCGGCCGCGGCAGTGGCGGCCGCCGCGTCCCCGGTCCAGGCGAACAGGAAGCCCGGGGCGTCGAGGATCAGCACGGCAGCGCAGGGGATCGTGAGGAGTCCGACGTATCGCGTCGCCCGCTGGAGGAGAAGGGCGAGCCGCCGGTCCTCGCCGAGCGCCTGAAGGCGGGTGGCCAGAGGCTGCACGACCGGAAGCGGAAGCGTGCCGACCGCCTGCATGGCGCGGGCGACCCGGGCCGCGAGATCGTAGACCCCGGCCGCGGCGAGTCCGGGACCGGCGGCGAGGACGACGCGCGGGCCGTGGTGGGCCAGGACCTCGGCGGTGCGGGCCGCCTGGAGCTTCAGGGCGAAACCGAACAGCGGCCGCCACTGCTCGTTGCGGGCGCGCCACGGGCGCACCCTGAGCTCCGGGCAGACACGATGCGCCGCCAGCCCCTCCAGGGCCGAGGCGAGCGCGGCAGCCGCGAGCGCGTTGAGTGCGAGGAGGCGGAGGGGCCCGTGGGCCAGCACGATCGTCACGGCTCCGGCCCCCTCGACGAGAGTGACGAGCGCGCCGATCCTGCCCAGGATGTCGATCCTCTGCGCGCCGGCGAGAACGCCCCGGTAGGCGGACAGGATCAACCGGAGGACGACGACCGCCAGGGCGCCCCCCAGAAGAAGGGCGGCCTCTCCCCGCAGCGCGTCGGAGGGAGCGAAGGCCGACACGACGAGGGGGCCGGCGGCCGCTCCCAGGGCGCCGATCGCCGCGGCGAGGAGCAGATGCAGCCCGACGCCCGCCGCGACGGTGCCGTTCAGCTCCGCGGCGTCGCCCCGGGCTATGGCGCGCGCGGTGAAGCGGGCGTAGGAAGCGCCGATGCCCAGGTCGAGGAGACCGGCGGAGTGCGCCAGCGACCAGCATGCGGCCCAGAGCCCCAGACCCTCGATCCCGAAGGCGCGCACGATCAGCGGCGTGACGACGAGGCCCGTGATCGCCCCGGCGGCCGATTCCACGCCGCCCCACGCGACCCCGCGCACGGCCCGGGCGCCGTCGGAGCCGGACGACCCGCCGTCCGCGGGCGCGCGCGTCATGTCCGCGAGACCTCGCCGGAGGGCTCCGTCAGCGACTGAGACGCCATCACGAGGCCGGCGATCAGCCAGAACGGCTCCATGATCCGGATCAGGATGAAGGTGTTGGCGCCCAGCGCGTGCACGGCCAGGCCGGCGAGGGTCGCGGTCATCCCGAGGGCGAGACCGCGATACAGGGGCTCGTCGAGCCGCCTGAACGCCAGGTAGAAGGCTCGCGCCGTCGCGGCCAGCAGGGCCGCGAACGCGGCGAATCCGGCCAGCCCCAGCTCGACCAGGACTCGGAAGTACTGGGCGTCCAGGAATCCATAGCCGGTGACGCCCCAGCCCAGCAGCGGGTGCCGCGTGAACGCCTCGAGCGCGGAAGCCCACGAGGACAGGCGCGCCGAGGAGGACGGATCGAAATGAACCGATCCGACGGCGACGTCGTCCGCGGAACCCTGGAAGGTGTAGGCGACCCGCTCGGCGACGCCCTCCGGCTGCACGAGCAGGATCAGGGCGACCGCGACGATCACGATGCTCGCGAGCCGGCGGCGCGCGGGACACAGGATCAGAAGCGTGATGAGAGCGCCGCAGAGCGCCAGCCAGCTGGTGCGGGAGAGGGTGGCCAGAAGCGGGGGGACCGATCCGAGGGCGAGGAGCGCGCAGCCGCGGCGCCACCACTTCTCCTCCACGGTGAGGGCGATGGCCGCCGCGACCGTGATCATCATCATCAGGTATCCGCCCAGGGTATTCGGCTCGCCGTCCGCGCCCTCGAACGGCGCAGACGGCCGCACGCCGGAGGGCATCTGCCAGTACGCATAGAGCGCAATCGCCGCGGCGGTGATGAGGACGGCCGCGAGGAGCTGCCTGAGCTGTCGCTCCGTGCGGACGAAATTGACCGTGATGAAGAAGATGATGAAGTACTCGATGTACTTGGCGACGTAGCAGAGACCGACCGTCGGCCGCACGCGCCCGGTCTCGATGCCCAGGAGCGTCGAGACCAGGCAGCTGGCCACATAGGCGGCGATGAAGGCGTTCAGGCGGGTGCGCCGGATCGCGCCGAGATCCTTGTGAATCGCCATGCGAGCGAACCAGGCGAACCCGACCAGCAGGAGGATCAGGTCCTCCGTGCGCAGGATGACGTTGCGCGAGCCCTCGAGTCCGCTTCCCCCGGCGCCTCCGATCGCGATCTCGGGGGAGAGCAGCATCGAGACGATCAGGATGACGAGTCCAGCCTCAGCGTGGAGAAGCGTGGCGAGGAACAGGCCCGCCGCGAGGACGGCGAGCAGGGGGGCATGGATGGGAGCGCGACCGATCCAGAACGCGAGGAGCGCGGCCGCCGACAGCGTCAGGATCCCCTGGATCCCCTTGCGGACGGCGGGGGTATCGAAGGATGAGGGCATGCGGCACCATCACCGTCCGCCCGCGGCGGCCATGGGCGGAGGATCGGACGCGTCCCGGTCGGAGCCCCGGCCCCCCTCCCGCTTGTAGTGATAATGGAGATACTGCATGTCCGGCGAGTAGCTCACCTCCGCCTTGATGTCGTTCAACACGATCCCCCGGATGGCGGCCCGCACGTTATCGAGATGCGACTTGGCGCGTTTCAGGACGGCCCGCCCGATGCGCCCCAGCTGGTAGACGAGCACGACGCCGTCCACCCTCGTGGAGAGGATCACGGCGTCGGTGACGGGCAGAACGGGTGGGGCGTCGATCAGGATGACGTCGAACCGCGAGGCCACCTCGACGATGAAGTCGTTGAACAGCGTCGAGGCGAGCAGCTCGGACGGATTGGGTGGCAGGGCGCCGGCCGTGAGTATGTGGAGCTTCTCCAGGCCGGTGGAGGAGAGGAGCGACCGGACGTCGGAGCGGCCGAGGAACACGTCGGAGAATCGGTGCAGGACATCGTCGAGCCGCGACATGCCGAGCGCCACGTGAGTGAAGCCGGGCTCCCGCGGGAGACCGAAGATGCGGCTGATCGCGGGATTCCTGAGATCGCAGTCCCAGATGAGGACCTTTTTGCCCATCTGCGCCATCGCCAGGCCCAGGTTGGCGACGGTCGTCGACTTCCCCTCGGAAGGGGACGCCGAGGTGAACAGGAAGGTGCGGCCCGCCTTGCCGATGCGGGAGAACTCGAGGTTCGTGCGCAGCGATCGGAACGCCTCGGCCACGGGTGATTGCGGAGCGAACTGGGTCACCAGCGTGGACAGGCCGGCGAGGTTGGGATCGGCCGCCAGGGAGGGATGGTGTTGCACGATGTGCCGGCGGACGCCGGCGGGATCGATGTGCGGCACGACTCCGATCACCGAGAGCCCGAGGTATTGCTCCACGTCCTCGATGCTGCCGATGGAGGTGTCGAGACTCTCCACCAGGAAGGCCGTGACCAGGCCGAGCAGAAGCCCCACGAGAAGGCCGATGATCGAGCGAAGCAACCGGCCGGGCGACTGCTGGCGGGTCGCCCGCGCCGCCTCCTCAACGACCGACAGCTCCTGCACCTTGTCGGCCTCCTTGATGAGCGCCTCCTGGTGCTTGCGCATGAGAAGCTCGTACGCTTCCGCGTTCACGCGCACCTCGCGCTGCAGCTGCAGCAGCGTCTGCTCCGCCCGTGGGAACTGCGCCAGTTTCCGGTCGATCTGCGCCTTGCGGCGGCGCTGGAGGTCGAGCGCCGTCCGGGTCTCCCGCCGGAGGCGCTCGGTGATGATGTCGATCCTGTTCAGCGTGTCGACCACCTCAGGGGCGTCGGGCCTCTGAATGATGAGCAGGCGCCTCTTGCGCTCCTCCAGCCGCATGAGCTCCTGGCGGAGTGACGCGAGGGCTTCCTCCTCCAGCTCGACGAGCAGCAGCTCGGGTGAGGTTCCCGGATCGCCCGTCTCCACCAGGAGCGTCATGAGACCCTCGAGGGCGCGCAACCGGATCTCCGTGCGCGCCGCCTGGTCCTGGAGGAACTGCACCTCCTTGACGTCCGGCATCCCGGCGCCCAGCGTGCCCTCCTTGAACTGCGTGAGCCTCTCCTCCGCCGCCTTGAGACGCCCGGACACCTCGGCGACCTGCTCCTCGACGAACTCGCGCGCTTCGATCGCCTGGCGGTTCCTCTCGTAGGTATGGCGGACGATGTACTCCTCCATGACCGCGTTGGCGAGCTGCACGGCTTCGTCGCTCGTGGCGCAGGCGGAGCGGATCTCGATGAGGCTCGTGTTCTCGATCGGCGTGGCCTCGTAGCTCCGCAGCACGGCGTCGAGGGCGGCGGAGAGCTCCGGATCGATCAGGACGTCGTCGAGCGTCGCCTCCGGACTGATGCGGCCGAGGCGCTGCGCCGCCTTCAGCGCGACCGGCTTGCTCGTGATGATCTGGGCCTGCGTGGCGAGGTCGTCGCCCGGGCTCCAGGTGAAGGCCTCGAGAAACAGCCCCGCGATGGTGTCCGAGCGGGTCCACTTCACCCGGGCCCTGGCCTCATAGACCGACTGGACCCGGGGCGTGAGCACCAGCGTGATGCCCCCGAGCAGGAGAGCGCACCCGACGACCACCCTCCAGCGCCGTCGGAGAATGCGGAGGTAGTCCTGAAGATTGAGATCGTACTGAGCGCTCACGTCAGTCTTTCCTGATGTTGTCGATGATGTAAATCGACTGGATGATGCCGAGCGCGGGGTTGATCACCGAGAACACTTCCTGCAGCGTCGCGATCTTGCGCCGCGGGACGAACACGATGTCGCCTGGCTGAAGCGGCACGTCGGCGCTGAGGTCCCCCTTCTTGTACATCTGCTTGAAGTTGGCCAGCATCATGTCGGGCTCACCGTCCGGCTTCGGTTTCAGCACGACGACCCCCTTCATGTATCCCTTCTGGGTGAAGCCGCCGGCACGCGAGATCGCCTCCACCAGCCCCATCTTGTCGATGATGTTGATGATCCCCGGCGTGCGCACCTCGCCGAGCACGAACACCTTGCGGTTTCCCATCGAGAGCGAGGGCAGATAGACGAGGTCGCCGTTCTTGAGCAGGGGATCGTCCTCGGGAAGGCCCTGAAACACGGCGCGGAACAGGTTCGCCACGTGCCGCTCGCCGTCACGCCGGATCACGTGGATCCGCATGAGGTCGGCGTCCGCGGAAGGCCCGCCGTGATCGGAGAGGAAGCTGACGAGGCGGGTGGGGCCCTTCAGCGGCCACTCGCCCGGACCGCTGTCGATACGCGCCGTCGTGCGCACCTCGCCCATCAGATGGACGCGATGGCCCGCGTATTTGAGCAGCAGCAGCTCGATGTAGGTCTCGTTGTAGATCGCGCCGAGCCGCCTCTTCAGATCCTCCTTCACCTCCAGGACCGACCGGCCCCCGATCGGCATCGCTCCGATCCCGGTGATCGGCAGGAACGCCTCACCGTCGCTCTGGACCGTGAGCTGAAGCTCCTCCAGTTTCTCGCCGTTCCAGATCCTGAGGCTGAGGACGTCTCCCGGACCGAACCGGTATTCGGGCGAGGGCGCCAGGGTCGCCTCCTGCGACGCGCTCGTCCAGCCGATCGCGCACAGGACGGCCATCAGCAGCACGGCCGCTCCGCGCAACAGACGCGGCGCGCGCCGCCGCAGGGCCAGTCGCCGCATCGCGCGGCGCAGGGTCGCGGGGCGGTCGTCGATCTCGAACCTTCGCCCTTGCCGCACCAGCGCGACCGCGCGCCCGAGGAGATCCTCGCGCAGAATTCCCGGATCGGGGGTCCCGTTGGCGTCCCCCTGCAGGCCGTACCGGCGCCGTCCCGCCTCCAGTTCGATCCGTACGAGGCGGTGCACCACCAGGCCGTGACGCAGGCGCGCCAGAACGATCTGGCCCGGCCGCGGCGGGCCGAGGAACGGAGCCACGATCACCACGTCGCCGTCCATCAGGGCCGGCTGCATGCTGGGCCCCCGCACGGGGACCGAGATCAGCCCTCCGATCCCGAGGAGCGCGTCGAGCACGGGAGCGGCCTCCCGCGCGGCGGCGTCGTCCGTCCCGGTGCGCCTGCCCATCAGGGCGTCCTCCCGCTCATCGCTGTCCGGCCGCGGCGGCGGGTGCGGAAACGCGCTGCCGGATGTGGAGGAAAGGGGAACGCGACAGATCGACGATCCGCCGCTCGGGTGCGCCGTCCTTCGAGGATCCGTTCAGCAGCTCGACCCGGGGGCGGAAGTGATTCTCCGCATTGAGCGAGATCACGCGTGCCCGATCGCCGCTGCTCAGCTCCACCCAGCAGCCGATGGGGAAGATGGGCACGGTCTGGAGCAGCGCGCGGAAGATCATCGGTTCGAAGCGCCGTCCATGCTGTTCCATGATCAGCGATGCGGCGTCGTGGACGTCGAAGGGCTGCGGCCTCGGGGGGCCGTGCAACGTCAGGTCGAGAAGGCTGGCCATCGCGATCGCCTGGGCGCGGTGATCGGGACGGCCGTTCGCCTCCTGCGGCTCGCGATGGAACGTCAGGAGGGTCTGCACCGCGATGATCGTCGCCGTGAGCCCCGGATGGTCACAACCGAGCCTCTTCAACGCGGTCTCCGGCTTCAGACGGCAGCCGGAGGAGTCGAAGACCTCCTCCGAGACCGCAGAGACCAGCTCCTTCTCCGGCTCGACGTTGGCATCGAGAAGACCGATGTCGTGAAGCAGCGCGGGGCGCGCCGTCTCCGCCGGATCGCCCTCGATTCCCAGGACGCCCGCCAGACGGACAGCGATCAGGGTCGTGTTCACGGAGTGCCGGCTCAAATGGAAGCCGCGCGAGGCGACCAGCATGCTGCCGAGCCGCTCGTTCCCCGCGGCGCGCGCGCAGAGCGAACCGATCAGGTCCTCGAGGATACGCGGATCCTGGCGCCGGCCCGACTGGACCCCCCGGAACAGATTGGCGAGGGCGTCGGCCTCGCGCGAGGCGGCGCCGGATCCGGCCCCGGCGTCCGGATTCGCGGGGGCAATTCGCCCCGGCCCGCTGCCGCGGACCTCATCCGGACGGGCGTCGATCCGGGCCGGATCCGCCGGAGCGTCGGCCGGCATCGAGGAAAGTCCGGCGTGCACCTGGATCTCGCGCATCGTGCGCATCGGCCGGTGGGCTCCCGACAGCGTGAGCACGTCCTCCAGCACGAGCGTTCCCTGCAGAGCCTTGCGCCAGCCTTCCTCGCGCATCCGCGGCAGCGAGCCGCTCCCGTCCTCGTCGCTGAAGAACTCGAACACGCCGGTCAGCCCCGAGGCGCCCGTGCCGGCGCAGGCCTTGCAGCCGCGTCCCCTGGCCACGATGATGCCGCCGCTCTGCTCCGTCATCTCGACGTCCCTGCGGTGAAAGCCCAGCCGTCGTGTCTGCGCGGCGGTAAGGCGGGCCCGGGTGCGACAGCGCGGACAGACGGTGCGCGACAGCGCCTGGCCCAGGACCAGCGTCGGCACCGACGGCGCGGCGCCCCTCTCCATCGCCTTCTGTGCGGCGCGGACGAGCGCCTCGGCATCCGCGGCGGGCGCCGCAGCCAGAATGAGGCGTCCGCTGGAGGCCAGCCGGGCCGCCAGCGCCAGGTCGCGCGGGCTCCGCAGGGGATCGACGACGACGAAGTCGGGCGCCATGGCGTGCAGGCTGTCCGGGAAAGGCCAGTCGGTGATTGCCTCCGCGAGCCAGAGGATCCCCTCGGGACTCTCCTCCGGCTCGAGCCCGATCCAGCCCCCGCGTCGTCCCCGCGCCGCGAGCGTCTTCGCCATGAGGGCCAGCGTCGTGCTGCGCCCCGACGTGGCGCCACCCGAGACGAGGAGGACCGCGGCATGCCGATCCAGCGAATCGAGCAGGAGCTCGAGCATCGCGGATGAGAGTCCGATGTCCGAGAGCGAGGAGGGAGACGGCCGTTTGATCAGTCCGGAGACGCTCAGTCGGTATTCGTGCCGTCGCCGGCCCGGTCTCACGTCGACGATCACCCGTGCGTTCTGGGCCGGCGCGGTGCGCACGACGCCCCTCGGAGCGTGCGCGAAGACGGCCGCCGCGAATCCGAGAGCGTCTTTCGGCGCGATGGGGAAGGGCTGCTCCTCGCCGTCGCTGGTCATCAGGATCGCTCGCAGACCGTCCCGCCCGGGCTGGAGGACGAGCTCGCCGTGATCGCCGCTCAACAGTCGCGCGAGAGCCGGAGCGAGCAGGTCCGGCCGCTGCGGAACCGCCTGCCAGAATCCCGCCTCGGCGGAGGGATCGATCTCCGACGCGCGGATCTCCTCGTCACTGGCGGGGATGACGACGACGCCGGTCTCCATCGCCCACGACCTGTGCGCGAAGGGCGCCGCCTCGGCCCCGTGGGGCATGGCGACGAATGCGACGCCCTGGCGCTCGGCGAGGAGGAGTGGCCGGCCGGTCCCCGCCCTCGGGCCCCGGTGATGAGTCTCATCGGGCCGACGGATCCTGAGGGCCGCACGCGTCATCAGCTCGCCTCCGCCCCGCCGTCGGTGCCGGTCGCCGCGCACGCGGGATCGGCCTTCCTCGCATCTGCGTCGTCCCGCCGCAGGGCATCCAGGACGCACCGGATGGCGGATGGATCGGGAACGAAGTGCAGCCGCCGGACCGGAAGGCGACGCGCGATGTCGGCCAGCAGCCGCACGGCGTAATCGAGCCCGTCCTGGTCCCACATGGCGGGGAATGCGCGCACCATCATCTGGGCGACCGCGGCCGTCTGCGTCAGCTCCTCGAGCCGGTTGCGCGGCGCCTGCTCGAGGAGGAAGACGGCCTGCAGAGGGGCCGAGGCGGGTGCCTCCCACCCTCCCTCGCCGTGCCAGGGCGTTCCGAAGATGCGGAACCCCTCGCCCTCCGAGCGGATGACGATTCGATCGTCGGAGAGAATCGTCACGCCGGAATGCTCCCGCCAGATCCGGGCGGTGGTCGTCTTGCCGGCGCCCGAGGTCCCCAGAAAGAGCAGTCCCCGGCCTTCGTGAATGAGACCGCACCCGTGCACGAGGACGCCGCGGCCGCGCGCCAGGCGGGCGAGGAAGACCACCTCGTCGAACGGATACACGAACGGGTGCAGCTCTCCTCGCGCCAGATGCGGCCCGCCCATGAGCGTCTCGCCTCGTCCCCACTTGTAATCGCGGTCGAACTCCACGGCGAGATAGGGGTCGGCGCCGAACAGGGGCGATCGGAAGGTGAGCAGCCGCGATTCGCCGTACTCCTCCAGCCTCCAGACCGAGCCGGTATCGAAGATCGTCCGTCCGCGGTTGCGTCCGACGACGCGGCCCGAGGACGATCCCAGGACGACCCGCGCGCAGTCCCCTCCCGCGCGCTCGGCCAGGAAGGGCACGTGCGACGGCTCGGCGATGACGCGGATCTCCGGATCGTCGGCCCAAACCTGAAGGCCGATGCGCGCCACCTCGAGCACGATCTTGCTCTCGCGCTCAGGAGGCATTCTGGAAGCACGTGGATGGGGACCCGACGCACTTCCCGGCGATCCCGGTGGGTCCGGCGGTGACGTTGTTCTTGCACGACGCGAGCACCGCCTCGTCGGGCACCAGATGGATCCGCGTCAGCCGCGGCGGCTCGTACGCGCGGCGCCCGCGCGTCACGGACTGCGGCCGGTCCTCGTTGTGCGTACTCATCGGTTCACCTCCTCGACGGTGGATTGAGTGCGTTCATTCTGTGAGGCGCGCGCGGGCGGGCGGACGGGGATCGGGCCCGCGGGCTTGCCGCACCCCCCTTCGGCGCAGCCTCCCCCCGAGCATGAGAGCCCGGCGGCTGCGCCGGAGCGCGGCAGGATGGCGCCCGGAGGCGTCCATCCCGCCGCGACCTTCAGGGCATGCGCGCGATAGCGCTCCGCTTTCTCGTGGTCGCCGAGCTCTTCCTCGAGGATCGCAGCCCTGCGGTGGGTCACCTCGCAGTAGTAGGGGATCCACCCGTCCGGGCTGCCCGTTTCGAGCGTGGCGGTCGCGGGACAGCGATCGCACATCGACTTCAGTTCGCAGGGCGCGCAGACGTTCACCGCGGACGCCTGGCGATCGCGAATCTCTCCCACGATCCCGTACCAGCCCTCGCGGAAGGATCCGCGCCGCAGGTCGTATCCATTGAGAGGCAGGGCCTCGCAGGACAGCAGTGTCCCTTTCGGATCGACGTGAAACGAGTTGAGTCCCGCTCCGCACGAGAGCAACCGGGAGGAGGGGCGCGCGTCCCGGACGAGCGCCTTGTAATACTTGAGCCATTCCCCGAGCCTTTCGGGATCATGCGCATCGAGATCCGCCACCACGCGCGGCGTCGAGCGCGCTCCGGTCGGTGCCAGACTTCCGTCCAAACGGCCGTGGATGATCGGGTCATATCGGAACGGCACCCCGAGCGACGCCGCGTACGACTTCATCGCCTCGATCTCTCCGGCGAGAGGCTCCATGGCCACGGCCTTGAGCGAGAGCGGGACGCGGCGGGCGAGCAGTCGATGGATCCCCTCCCGCACGCGGCTGAACCGGCCGGGAAAGCCCGTGGTCCTGAGATAGGTCTCGTCGGAGAGCCCGTACAGGGTGAACTCGATCCCGTGGGGCGGGTACTCGGCCAGCAGGTCGGCGATCCGATCGTCCACGAGGACTCCGTTCGAGTACAGGGTGATGAGCAGCCCGCGCCGTTTGGCGTGCACGTAGATCTCGGGAAAATCCGGGCGGCACAGGATCTCCCCTCCCGTCAGCAGAAGGTAAAGGCATCCCTCGTCGACGGCCTCGTCGATGATCCGCCCGATCTCGGCTCCGCTCATCTCGCCGCGGCCCGAGTAATCGGGGATGTAGCAATGCACGCATCGGAGATTGCAGCGAAACGTGATCTCCATCGAACCGCTCAGCGGCACGCGGCCCGGCGCGCAGGTCCTGCTCAGACGGGTGCCGAACTCGGCGTAGGAGATCTCGCGGACGGGACTCACGGCTCCACCTCCTCGCTCGCCGCGACGGCGAGACCCGCCTCGCACAGGCACCGCAGGAACTCGCGGACGTCCGCGAGGGCCTGCTCCATCGGAATCTCGAACTCGCGGTGGACGATGCGCGCGATGGCCGCCTCGTCCCGCCGTCCGTCGAGAAGACGGAAGATCAGGCTTCCCGCCTCATTCGCCGTGTAGATGCAATCCATCGAGGCCGTCCCGTTGCGTACGGGAACCAGCAGGTGCTCCCCCGCGATGGTGCGCGCGACCACGTCGTCCGAGGCACGCAGCGTGAGTCTCTCCTCCCGTTCAGGGTTCATCGTGCTTTTCTCCTCGATGAGATCTGCCAGGCGGCCTGCCTCATCAGATTCAGCGTTCGTCCGGGCAGGGTGGCCACGCGCTCCCATCCTTCGCGGGGGGCCTCGCCGGCCGGCAGGAATGCGTCGATGAGAAAACGGGCGCGCGCCGCCCAGCCGGGCGCCGCCAGCGCCAGAAGCAGATCGCCGCAGTACGGAAGCGGCCGGAGATCGAGAGCGCGGTCCCTGAGCAGCCTCTCGAGTGCGCCCGCCGGTCCGCGGGGAAGCAGGTCGGACGGCACCCGCGCGCCCAACCGCGCGGCGGCCTCGAGCGCCCAGGCGACCACCCGTCGCAGCGCTCCCGGACGCGTGCGCCGTCGCACGGTCTCCCAATCGAGGGACGATCCGTGCGTCGCGATCAGATGGGCCAGGTCGGCGGTGCGGATCAGGCGATCGAAGGAATGCTTCACGAGATGGACGGCCGTCAGGAGAAGCTCGTCCTCCGTATCCAGAAGGAGGGAGGGGGACCCGGCGACCCACCCCGGCCTCGAGCGATCGAACAGGGCCGGGGTGTCGATCGGCAGCAGAGCCTCCCGGGTCGGACGCCGGCGGGCGCCGAGGGGATCGGTGTGCAGATCGATCAGGACGCCGCCGCGCCGGTGCAGCCCGATCGTTTCCTCGCGGAAGCCGGTGCGTGCCAGGAGGCGCCGGGCCGTCGGGTGATCGCCCGGCAGCACGAGCAGATCGTGATCCTCGAACGGGCGCGCGCCCGCATCGCGGTACACCATCTCGATGGTGCGCAGTCCCCGCATGACGATGACGGGGACGCGCGCTCGCCAGAGAGCGTCGAGGACGTCGGCCAGCGCGAGACCCTGCGCGAGCGTGGCGGCGGCCTGCCGCTGGTGCCGGCGTCTCAGGCTCGCGCGGAGCCAGGGGTGGACCTCGCCTCGCGGCAGTCGCGCGATCGATCGGTGGGCCAGGCCGTCGATTCGGTGATGGGCGAGCGTTTCGAGGAGAACGGCCGTTCCGGCGGGCTCGAGCCGGCGCAGGGAACCGCGGATCGCATCGATCGGCGCCTGCGGCGCGGCGAGCAGGGCCGGCAGCGGAAGTCCGGCGGCTCCATCGACGGTCGGCGCAGACAGGGGCCGCGGTTCCGGGATTGAATGCATCGATCTCCCTCCGAAAACAGACCCTTCGGCTCAGGGAATATATGTTCCGTGAAGATCACCGCAAGAACGGGCAGGTGGGATTCGGACGCGATTACGAAGTTGAGATCGACGACGCTCAGGGGACGGGGAGGCGCGCGGAACCCTGATAGAATACGCGCCTTCCGCGGCGGGACGCAGAGCCGCGGACCGCCTTGAGGGGTCGATGTCCGGGGATTACAGGGATCGTTTCGACGAGATCGAGCGTCGGTGGCAGGCCCGCTGGGAAGGGGACTCGACCTACGCATCCCCCGTCCGACCGGGCCGGCGCCCGTTCTACTGCCTCGAGATGCTTCCCTATCCGTCGGGCCGCCTGCACATGGGCCACGTGCGCAACTATTCGATCGGCGATGCCGTGGCCCGGTTCCAGCGCATGCGGGGTCGCGAGGTCCTTCACCCGATGGGCTGGGATTCGTTCGGCCTGCCCGCCGAGAACGCCGCGATCAAGCACGGCACTCCGCCGGCCCGGTGGACCGAGGACAACATCGCCGCGATGCGGGAGCAATTGAAGCGCCTCGGCCTCTCGTATGACTGGACCCGGGAGATCGCGGCGCACCGCCCCGATTATTACCGCTGGAATCAGTGGTTCTTCATCAAGATGCTGGAGCGCGATCTCGCCTACCGGAGCCGCCGCTCGGTGAACTGGTGCGCCTCGTGCCGGACCGTCCTCGCCAATGAGCAGGTGGAGGCGGGCCGCTGCTGGCGATGCGAGTCCGAGGTCGTCCTCAAGGAGCTCGATCAGTGGTTCCTGCGCATCACCCGTTACGCCGAGGAGCTGCACGCGGAGCTGGAGAACCTGACGGGGTGGCCCGATCGCGTGCGGACGATGCAGCGCAACTGGATCGGCCGCAGCGAGGGGGCGACCGTTATCTTCCCGGTGCTCGACCAGCGGGGCCGTGAGACGGGGGATGGCCTGGAGGTCTTCACCACGCGCCTCGACACGATTTTCGGGGCTACCTTCTGCGTCGTGGCGGCGGGGCATCCGATCCTCGACAAAGCACCCCGCCGGGGGGCCCCTCGGGCCGCGCTCGACGCGTTCATCAAGAGGATGAGCGCGCGCGCGGGATCTCGTCAGGACGCGGCGACGGAGGAGAAAGAGGGAATCGACACCGGCCTCAAGGTGCGCAACCCGTACAGCGGGGAGACCCTCAGCGTGTTCGTCTCCAACTTCGTGCTGATGGAGTACGGCACCGGAGCGATCATGGCCGTTCCGGCCCACGACGAGCGGGATCTCGAATTCGCCCGCAAGTACGGGCTGCCGATCCGTCCCGTCATCGTCCGGCCGGGCGGCGACGGTCCGGCCGCGACGCCCCCCGCATCGGCGATGGTCGAGGACGGCGTTCTCGTCGATTCCGGCGCCTTCAGCGGTCTGACATCCGACGAGGCGCGCCGGAGGATGGGCGAGGAGGGAGAGAAGAGCGGCTTCGCGCGCGCCCGCGTGAATTACCGCATCCTGGACTGGGGCATCTCGCGCCAGCGCTACTGGGGAACGCCGATCCCGATCATTTACTGCGACGCGTGCGGAACCGTGCCGGTTCCGGAGAAGGACCTGCCGGTGCTGCTTCCCGCCGACGCGCCGCTGACGGGGGTCGGCGGGAGTCCGCTGGAGAGGGTCGAGTCGTTCGTGCGGGCCGATTGCCCCCGTTGCGGCGCGCCCGGCCGGCGCGAGACCGACACGATGGACACGTTCGTCGATTCTTCCTGGTATTTCTTCCGGTACTGCGATCCGCACAATGCGAGCCGGCCGTTCGATCCGGGGATCGTCGACGGGTGGTTTCCCATCGACCTGTACATCGGAGGGATCACGCACGCCACCATGCACCTCATCTACTGCCGGTTCTTCTCCAAGGTGATGCGCGATCTCGGACTGACCGGGGCGGGCGAGCCGGTGCGCGACCTGGTGTGCCAGGGCATGGTGCTCAAAGGCGGCACGGCCATGTCCAAGTCAAAGGGGAACATCGTCGATCCGGACGACATGATCCGGCGCTACGGCGCGGACACCACCCGGCTGTTCACGCTGTTCGCCGCGCCGCCGGTGAAGGACCTGGAATGGGACGAGCGGGGCGTGGAGGGGTGCTTCCGGTTCCTGGACAAGATCTGGCGTCTCCTCGTGCCGCGGGCTGAGGCGCTCGCCCGGGCCCACCTGCCCGCCCCGTCCGACGGCCGCGACGATCCGCGCCGCTCGGCTCTGAGGCGGAAGGTCCACCAGACGATCCAGCGGGTCACCATCGACATCGACAAGAGGCTGCATCTGAACACGCCCGTGGCGGCGATCATGGAGCTGCTCAACGAGACGGCGGAGTTCGTCAGGGAGCCGCAGTCCGGCGACGAGCCGTTCCTCAAGGAGGTCGGGCGGACGATGGCGCTCCTCCTGCAGCCGTTCGCTCCGCACATCTCGGAGGAGCTGTGGAGCCTTCTCGGAGGGGAGGGGTTCGCCGTCGACCAGCCCTGGCCCGAGTTGGACGAGGACTGGCTGCGGGAGGAGGAGGTCGAGGTCGTGGTCCAGGTGAACGGCCGCGTGCGCGCCCATCTGCGCGTGCCGCCCGCCCTCCCCGAGGAGGAGATCCTGGCGCTGGCGCGCGCCGACGAACGGGTGGCGGCCCACATCGGCGGACGAACCATCCGCAAGACGATCTATCTGCCGGGCAGGCTGCTGAACATCGTCGTGGGATGAGAACCGCCACGGTATAATGCCTCGTATGTCCGGACGACATCGGATCGCGCCCGACCGGCGGCCGCCGCGCGGGGTCGCGGCGGCCATCTCCTGGCTCGTGCCGGCCCTGCTGGCCTCGTTCAGTTTCCACGGCTGCGGGTACACGCTCTCGGGGAGGTCGGTGGCCCTGCCGCAGGGCGTCCAGACGATCGGCATTCCGATCTTCGTGAACCGCACCAACCGGCCCGACCTGGAGCAGCGCATCACGGAGCACGTCATCGACGAGTTCAGCACGCGGGGGCGGATCCGCATCCTTCCCGGGGAGGAGGGGGCCGACGCCGTTCTCATGGGCGTCATCCTGGGCTACACGTCCAATCCGGTCGTCGTGAGCGAGCTGGGCCGGGCGTCGCGCTACGAGATCCGGATCACCGCGAGCGTCGTGCTGCGCGAGGCGCGGACGGACCGTCTCCTGTGGGAGGACGATCACTTCTTCTTCCGCGGACAGTACGACGTCCCCTCGAGCCCGGGCGCCTTCGTCGACCAGGAGATCCTCGCCATCGACGATGTCGCGACCGACTTCGCCCGCAGCGTCGTCAGCTCCATCCTCGAGGGGTTCTGATCGCCGATGCCGGCCGCGCTCTCGTTCGCCCAGTTCCAGAAGACACTGGTCCGCGGGCGGATCGACGCGGTCTATCTGCTCGAGGGGGACGAGAGCTTCTTTCACGAGGAGGCGATCCGCCTCCTGTCCGCCGCGGTCCAGCCGGAAGGTTCGGGCGGCGTGGACCGGGACGTGCTCCGCGGCCCGGAGGCGTCGCTGGCGGGGGTGCTCGACGCCGCCGCGACCTTCCCGATGGCCGGGGAGCGCCGCCTGATCGTGGTGCGCGAGGCGGACGGGCTGCGCTGCGAATCGGCCGACGACCTGAAGGCCTACCTCGCCGATCCCAATCCGAGGACCTGTCTCGTGTTCAGCGCCGTGCGGCTCGACCGGCGCCGATCCTTCTGGAAGGCGCTGCAGGCCGGATGCGTCCGCGTGGACTGCACGCCTCTGTCCGAGGCGCGCCTGACGCGCTGGATCGTCGAGCGGCTGCGGGGGCGGGGCTACGGCGTCGGCGACGAGCTGGCCGAGGCGATCGGAGCGGCCGCGGCGAGCCTGGGGCTCGCCCGGCTCGACGGGGAGCTGGAGAAGCTGATGAGCTCCGTCGGGGCGCCGCGCCCGATCGAGCCCGCGGACCTCGAGATCCTGGCCGGCGTCCCGCGCCTGGGCGACGCGTTCTCCGCGGCCCGGCAGATGATCCGGGGCGAGCGCGCCGCGGCCATCGGCGCGGTGCGCGACCTGCTGCGCGCCGGGGAGGAGCCCCTGCTCCTTCTGGGGGGGTTCTCGTGGTACGTCCGCACCGCCCTGAAGGCGCGATCCGCCGCCGGCCGCCGGCTGCCGCCGCGGGAGACGACGATGCTCTACGGCCTCGATCCGGGCCGCATCGAGCGCTTCAACCGCGAGGTGGGCTCGAGCACGCCCGCCCAGCTCCGCGAGGCGCTGCGACTCTGCCTGCGGGCCGACCGCGAGATCAAGGGCGGAGGATCACGGAATCCTGCCCACGCGCTGGAACGGCTCATCCACCGCGTCGGGCGCCTCGCGGGGACCCCGGCGTGAGCGCGCGGCCGATCGCTCAGGATCGCGAGACGATCCTGATCCTCGATTTCGGCTCGCAGTACAGCCAGCTGATCGCCCGGCGCGTCCGTGAGCTGCAGGTCTACAGCGAGCTGATCCCCTGCACGAGGGGACCCGGCGAGATCCGCGCGCGGGCGCCGAAGGGGATCATTCTCTCCGGCGGGCCGGACTCGGTCTACGCCCCCGGGGCGCCGCGGATCGATCCCGGAATCCTCGGTCTGGGCATCCCGGTGCTCGGGATCTGCTACGGAGCGCAACTCATGGCACACGTTCTCGAGGGTCGCGTCGAGCCGGGGCGCGAGCGGGAGTACGGCCCTTCGCGGCTCGAGGTCCTCGAGGACGGGACGCTGTTCCGGGACACGCCGCGCGATCAGCCGGTCTGGATGAGCCACGGCGACGAGATCCTGGCACCGCCGGAGGGGTGCCGGCCCCTCGCGCGCAGCACCCATGCCCGGAGCGCGGCGTTCGCGGACGAGGCGCGGAAACTGTACGGTATCCAGTTTCATCCCGAGGTCGCCCACACGCGGCACGGACGCGCCATTCTGAGGAATTTCCTGTACGGGATCTGCGGCTGCAGCGGGGCCTGGCGCACCGAGTCGGTGATCGAGGAGGCCGTGCGCGCCGTGCGGGATCGGGTCGGCCCCGGACGCGTCGTGGCGGGACTGAGCGGCGGCGTCGATTCGGCCGTCGCGGCCCTGCTCATTCACCGGGCGATCGGGGATCGGCTCGTCTGTCTCTTCATCGACAACGGGCTGCTGCGCCTCGATGAGGCGCGGCAGGTGATCGAGACGTTCACGCGCGACTACCATCTGCCGGTGCGCGCGGTCGACGCCACGGAGCGTTTCCTCGGGGCTCTGGCCGGTACGGAGGATCCCGAGGAGAAACGGCGCGTCATCGGCAGGGTTTTCGTCGAGGTTTTCGAGGCGGAAGCGCGCACGATGGGGCGCATCGAGTTTCTGGCCCAGGGGACCCTGTATCCGGACCTCATCGAATCGACGTCGCACAAGGGTCCGTCCGCCGTGATCAAGACACACCACAACGTCGGGGGACTCCCCTCCGGCATGAAGCTGCAGCTCGTCGAGCCGCTCCGGGAGCTGTTCAAGGATGAGGTGCGCCGGGTCGGGCGTGAGCTGGGGCTGCACGAATCGATGGTGATGCGCCACCCCTTCCCGGGGCCGGGCCTCGCGGTGCGGATCCTGGGCGAGGTGACCCGGGAACGGCTGGATCTGCTGCGGCAGGCAGACGACATCTTCATCTCGGCGCTCAGGCGGACTCCGGGGCGGACCGCCCCGAGCCTGTATGAGGAGATCGCGCAGGCATTCGCCGTTCTCCTCCCCGTGAAGTCGGTCGGGGTCATGGGAGATGACCGCACCTACGAGAACGTGCTGGCCCTCCGCGCCGTGACGACGGACGATTTCATGACCGCCGACTGGGCCCGGCTCCCGGACGAGTTTCTGGCGACCGTCAGCGCGCGCATCGTCAACACCGTCCGCGGCGTCAATCGCGTCGTGTACGACATCAGCAGCAAGCCTCCCTCGACCATCGAATGGGAGTGACCGTGCCGAAGACGAAAAGCTTCGTTCACCTGCACAATCATTCGCAGTTCTCGCTCCTGGACGGAGCGTCGCGGCTCGAGGAGTTGTGCCGCCGGGCGGCGGAGTTCGGGATGCCGGCCGTCGCCGTGACGGATCACGGCAACCTGTTCGGTGCGATCCCTTTCTTCGAGGCGGCCGCGGCGGCGGGCGTCAAGCCCATCCTGGGCTGCGAGACGTACCTGGCGCCCGGGCAGCGCACGGATCGGAGCCCGTCCGGTGCGGGGAAGAAGCCCTACTATCACCTTTTGCTTCTGGTCAAGGACCAGGAGGGTTACCGCAATCTCATGAAGCTGTCCACCGCGGGGTACCTCGAGGGGTACTACTACCGGCCCCGCATCGACCGGGATCTCCTGGCCGAGCATGCGCAGGGCCTCATCGCGACGTCCACCTGCCTGGGCGGCGAGATTCCGCAATTGATTCTCGGCGGCCGCGAGAAGGAGGCGGAGCGCGCGGCCTCGCTGTACAGGGAGATCTTCGGGCCGGACGACTTCTTCTTCGAAATCCAGGACCAGGGGATCCCCGAGGAGGCCGCGGTCAACCGGGTCCTCGTCCCGATGGCGCGAAGGCTCGGGATCCCGTTGCTCGGGACGAACGACTGTCATTTCCTGCGCCGCGACGATCATTTCGCCCACGACGTCCTGATCTGCATCCAGACCGGCAGGACCGTGAAGGACCCCGACCGGATGCGATTCAGCCAGGAGCACTACTTCAAGTCTCCGGCCGAGATGTGGGAGCTCTTCCGGGAGCTGCCCGAGGCCGCCGAGAACACCCTCCGGGTGGCGGAGCGCTGCAATCTGCTCTTCGAGCAGGGTCGCAACCTCCTGCCGCACTTCCAGGTCCCGGAGGGTTACTCGACCGACGAGTACTTCCGTGAGGTGGCCCTGAGGGGGTTCGAGGAACGGATGCGGGAGGACTCCGCGGGGGAGAGGCGACGCGGCGGACGCGTGGCCACACCGGAGGAGTACCGCGCCCGCCTCGATCTCGAGATCGACATGATCGTCCGGATGGGATTTCCCGGGTACTTCCTCATCGTCTGGGACTTCATCAAGTACGCACGCGATCACGGCATTCCGGTCGGCCCCGGGCGCGGCTCGGCCGCGGGGTCCCTCGTGGCCTACGGACTCAGGATCACGGACATCGATCCGCTGCAGTACGACCTCCTGTTCGAGCGATTCCTGAATCCGGAGCGGATCACGATGCCCGACATCGACATCGACTTCTGCATCCGCGGTCGGGGACAGGTGATCGACTACGTCCGTGAGAAGTACGGCCGGGACAACGTCGCGCAGATCATCACGTTCGCGACGATGGGGGCGAAGGCCGTGATCCGCGACGCGGGACGCGGTCTCGACATCCCGTACGGCGAGTGCGACCGGATCGCCAAGCTGGTCCCCGCCGAGCTCGAGATGACGATCGACAAGGCGCTGGCCGGCGTCCCGGCCCTGCGCCAGATGCACGAGAAGGACGAGCGCATTCGCACCCTGCTCGACGTGTCCAGGCGGCTCGAGGGGCTCACGCGCCACGCGTCCGTCCACGCCGCCGGGGTGGTCATCTCCCCGAAGCCGATCGTGGAGTTCTCGCCGCTCGGGCGCACGCGCGACGGCGAGATCGTCACGCAATACGCCATGGATCAGATCGGCGCCATCGGGCTGCTGAAGATGGACTTTCTGGGTCTGAAGACGCTGACGCTGATCCAGGACTGCGTGCAGCGCATCCGCGCTTCGGAGGACGAGACGATCGTGATCGACGCTCTGCCGCTCGACGACGCACGGACCTACGAGCTGTTCGCGGCGGCGCGGACGGCGGGGGTGTTCCAGTTCGAGTCATCGGGCATGCAGGACATCCTGCGCAAGCTGAAGCCCGACCGGTTCGACGATCTGATCGCCCTGAACGCGCTGTTCCGGCCCGGCCCGATCGGGTCGGGGATGATCGATGACTACATCGAGCGGCGGCACGGTCGCAAGGAGATCGAATACATCATTCCGCAGCTGCAGGAGATCCTCGGGGTCACGTACGGCGTGATCGTCTACCAGGAGCAGGTGATGCAGATCGCGTCGCGGCTCGCCGGATTCTCGCTGGGCGAGGCGGATCTGCTGCGGCGCGCCATGGGCAAGAAGAAGAAGGAGGCCATGGCGGCCCAGCGGGACAAGTTCATCGGCGGATGCAGGGACCACAGAATCGCCGAGAAGGAGGCGCGGCGCATCTTCGAACTGATGCAGCACTTCGCGGGCTACGGGTTCAACAAGGCCCACAGCACGGCCTATGCGCTGGTCGCGTATCGGACGGCCTGGCTCAAGGCGCACTATCCGCGCCACTTCATGGCCGCGCTGCTCACCGCCGAGCGTGAGAACAGCGACAATCTGACCAAATACATCGGCGAGGCCCGCGAGATGGGCATCCCCGTCCTGGCGCCCGACATCAACACGAGCGGGCTCGACTTCACGGTCGAGGACGAGGGGATTCGCTTCGGCCTGAGCGCGGTCAAGAACGTGGGTCAGGGGGCGGTGCAGCAGATTCTGGACGCGCGCGGCCGGCTCGGCCGGATCGGCTCCCTCTCAGGGCTCTGCCGCGAGGTGGACCTGCGCCTGGTGAACAAGAGGGTGCTGGAGTCGCTCGTCAAGGCCGGCGCGTTCGATCGGCTGGGGCCGAACCGGGCGACGCTCTGCGCGAGCCTCGATGCCTCCATCGACTCGGCCCAGCAGGCGATCCGCGATCGCGAGAGCGGCCAGGCGGGCCTGTTCGCGGCCGGCGCCGTCGCGGAGGCGGCCCCCGAGCGGCTGCACACCGTCGAGGAGTGGGCCGATCGCGACCTCCTCGCGTACGAGAAGGAGACGCTCGGCTTCTACATCGCGGGGCATCCATTGAGCGACTACGCCGACCGCATCGCGGAGCTGGTGAGCCACGACACGGAGAGGCTCAAGCAGCTGGAGCAGACCCAGCCCGTCTCGCTCGCCGGCATCGTGGCCTCCCTGAAACGCCGCCGGACCCGCAAGGGGGACATGATGGCGATCTTCCAGCTCGAGGATCTGCGGGGCGCCATCGAGATCCTGGTCTTCCCGGATGCTTACGCGAAGCATCGCAGCCTGATCGTCGAGGACGCCGCGCTTCTCGTGACCGGCAACGTGGAGGTGACCGATGAGCAGAGACGGGTCATCGCCGAGACCCTGCTGCCACTGGACGAGGCCGAGGAGAAGAAGGCGCGGGAGGTGATCATCTCCTTCGCCGCTCCGGGTCTCGAGGCGGACGTGATCGATCGCGTGAGGGGGCTCCTGAGCGAGCGCCCCGGGCCCTGCCCCGTCTACGTCGAGGTGACGCGGCCCAGAGCGTTCCGGGCGACCCTGCGGACGGCCGATCGCCTCAAGGTGGCTCCGGGGCGGGATCTGACCCTCGCCCTGGAGGGGCTCCTGGGCAAGGGCGCCGTAAGATTCCGTTGACTTTGAGGCCGGAAGTCCCGTAGTCTCAAGCCTTCCAACCGCGTTCGCGGGCATGCCGGCGTCATCCAGGGGGTAAGGTAGCAAAGGAGTTGTTTCGATGGGTCAAGGTCGCTATATGTTCAC
>JBFGDZ010000005.1:0-43106 GCA_041580375.1 Candidatus Polarisedimenticolia bacterium | reverse complement strand
GGGCGCGAGCCTGAGTCCCTTGCGGACGCGCAGCGCGGCGACGCCCTGAGGCCCTCCGAGGCGCTGCGAGGAGATCGTCACGAGGTCGGGCCCGCCGGAGCGGGGCCACGGAACGAGGCCCGCCGTCACGGACGCGTCGCAATGAAACGGCACTCCCCGCGCGCGCGCGATCCGGGCGAGATCCTCGATCGGCTGCAGCGTCCCGATCTCTCCGCTCGCGTGCGCGATGCTCACGAGGATCGTGTCCTCCGTCATCGCTCGATCGAGGGACGCCGGATCGACGCGGCCATCCCGCCCCACGTCGAGGAGAATGAGTCCGAATCCGTGCCGTTCCAGCGATCGCGACGGGTGGAGGACCGAGATGTGCTCGGTCGCGGCCGCGAGGATGCGCCCCCGCCGGGCGGGCGGAGCCAGGGCGATGCCCTTCAAAGCGAGGTTGTTCGCCTCGGTGGCCGAGGAGGTAAACACGATCTCCTCGGGCGGCGCGTGCACAAGCCGCGCGACGGCCCCGCGCGCCGAATCAATGGCCGCGCGCGCCCCCGCCCCGCGCCGTGTGGGGCTCGCCGCGTTGGCGAACCGCTCGCCGAGGTACGGGAGCATCGCCCGGATCACGTCCGGGCCCGGCGGAGTCGTCGTGAGATGGTCCAGATAGATGCGTTCCATGAGATCCGAGCGGGAGGATCAGTGCCCGGTTTCCACGGGCCGCAGACCGGCCCGCGCGGCGCGAAGCCGGAGGCGGCAGGCTCGCAGCCGGCGCCGCGTGGCGGCCGCGCGAAGCGCCAGGCGGCGCAGCCGGAGACGGGCTTCCGCGAGACGCAGGCGGTCGGCCTCCAGACCCATCAATCTCCCGGTCTGGGTCGCGAGAAGCCCTTCGAGGTCCCGGACACGGGCCGTGATCGAGACCGCATCGCCCCGCCGCCCGCCGCCGCTTTTCGATCCCACCGCTCACCCCCGCATCGTCCCCTTCAGTGTACGATGAAAAACCGGTCAGTCAACGCCCGGGGGCTCATTAACCCCCAATTTTGCTTGACTTTGTGCACAGGTGGCCGTATAGCGACAGGCCGGTCCGATCGATTCCTGAGGCCGGACGGGGAGAGGGCCGCCCGATGCGAATCGCGTCGCCGTTCCTGATCATCTCGGTCACCCTGAGCCTCCTGCTGGCGCGACCGGCACAGCCCCCGGCTCCTCCCGCGGCGGAAGGGGGCCCTCCGCGCACGGCGACGGTGGAGCCGCTGCCGCCGGTCGTCATCGACATCCAGTTCGACGGCCTGCGGCGGACGGCCCGTGGATGGCACGGCCTCCTCGTCCTGACGGTCGAGGCGGGGGAGGGCGTTCGGGAGGCCTCCATGAGGCTCCAGCTCCCCGACGGGGTCAGCGCGGGCCCCGGACCCTGGATGAACGACCTGCTGAACATGCCGCTCGCGGCCGGAGTTCCGCGACGGCACGTGATCCCGCTGAATCTTCAATCCGACGGAGCCCACTCGATCGGCGTCGAGGCGATCGTCGACTTCACCGACGGCACCTCGCACCGGACGCGGCAGGGGCGGACACTGCACGCCGGCCGTCACCCCGGCGAGGGACGCCATCGCCTGGGCGCCTACGAGGTCATGGGCGTGCCGGTCGAGGAGCCCTCGCCGTGAAGCGACTGGCCACGGCGATCGCGCTGTCGATCCTTCTCGCATCTCCGGCACTCGCCGACTACGAGGTCCGGGGTCGATTCGTCTACGTCGACCGGGAGTTCGACGCGACCGGTTTCACCGGTGTCGAACCGCTGCGTCCCGTGCGGTTCGCGGACGTCCAGGTGGTGGCCGGCTCGAAGATCATCGGCGCGGGCGTCACCGACGGCAATGGCGACTTCCTGTTCACGGTTCTGGACAATCGCGTGCGGGACATCTACGTGCGCAGCCTGGCGCGGCACCAGACGAGCACGGGCATTCCGGTCGACGTGCGATCGGGGAACCAGTCGGGGACCATCTGGTCCGTCCGCACGCAGACGTTCGCAGGACACGATCCGAACCAGAATCTCTTCATCGGGACCCTGGCCGCCGTGCCGGGCGCCGGAGGGGAGGCGTTCAACCTGCTGGACAATGCCCTGCTCGGGGTCGAGTACCTGGACACGATGCGCGGTCCGGGCCCGGGCCCCCTCCTGCTGATCGTCTTCAACGCCAGCAACCCGAACCTGTCGAGCTTCAGCAACGACACGATCGTCCAGGCCAACAACGCCGGCTACGACGATACCGTCCTCCTGCACGAGATGGGCCACTATGTCGTTCACAATTTTTCGGCCAGCCACAGCCCCGGCGGCATCCACCGGCTCAGCGACTGCAGCCAGAACCTCATGCTGGCGTTCGACGAGGGACATGCGTCGTTCTGGGGTCTGTCGGTGAGGCGGCACTTCAATCTGCCCCACAGCAGCACCTACGTGAGAACCACGGGCCAGACGGGGCCGGGCAACCTCCAGTTCTACTTCGACGCGGAGACGCAGCTCCCCTTCGTCTGCTCCGGGGGCGCCAGCGAGACGGTCGTCTACACCGCGCTGTGGGACATGCTCGACGGGCCGGCGACGACCGACGAGTCGCCGGGGGTGGACGAGCCGTGGGATCTGCTGCAGGGCCTGTCGGCCCAGTACTGGTCCGTGATGACGGGCTACATCCCGACCGCCTCGAACATCAGCCTGGAGGATTTCTGGGACGGGTGGTTCCATCCGAGCTTCGCCTTCGGCAATCACCCCGAGATGGTCTCGATCTTCCGCGAGGTCGAGGTGGAGTATTTCACCGACGATTTCGAGCCCAACGACACGATCGTCGACGCCACGCCGGTGTTCCCCGGTCCGACGCTCCACCATCTCACCTACTTCGCGGACACGGACCTCAATCTGCTGGGCGAGCCCGACGTCGATGTTCTCGCGTTTCAGGCGGTCGGAGGGGCCACCTACACCATCGAGACGCTGAATCTCCTCGGCGACGCCAACACCATGCTCGACCTGATCGCCTCGGACGGCACGACGGTCCTGGCGTCCAATAACGATCGCGATCTCTTCGACGCCTCCTCCTTGATCATCTACACCGCGGCCTCGCCCGAGACCCTCTACGTCCGGTCGGCACACGCGCCGGATTTCGGCATCTACGGTTCGTACGATCTGCGCATCGGCGTCAGCGGAGCGGGGCTGGATCAGGACATGGACGGACATCCGGCCACGACCGACTGCAACGACAACGATCCGGCGATCCATCCGGATGCCGTCGAGGTCTGCAACGGCGTGGACGACGACTGCGACACCCTGGTCGACGAGGGATTCGACAACGACGGCGACGGCTTCACGTCGTGCGCCGGCGACTGCAACGACTTCAACGCCGCCATCCACCCCAACGCCACCGAGGTTTGCGACACGATCGACAATGACTGCGATGGAGTCGTTGATCCGGGCTTCGATCTCGACGGGGACGGGTTCACCTGGTGCGGCGGAGACTGCGATGACTCGGATCCCGCCATTCACCCGAACCGGCCGGAACTGTGCAACGGCGTCGACGACAACTGCAACGGGCTCATCGACGAGGAGTTCGACGGAGACCTCGACGGGTTCACCGCCTGCGGCGGAGACTGCGACGACTCCGATCCGGATGTCTTCCCGGGACAGGTCGAGGCGTGCAACGGCATCGACGACAACTGCGACGCGGTCGTGGATGAAGGCTTCCCCGACACCGACGCCGACGGCATCCCCGACTGCCTCGATCCCGACGACGACGGCGACGGCGTCCCGGACGCGCTGGACTGCGCCCCCCTCGTCTACTGGATGACGGGTCAGCCCGGGCTCATCACCCAGACGACGGAGTTCTCTCCGTCCACCTACGGCCGCGTCATCTGGGAGCCGGTGCCCGGAGCGCAGGTGTACAACCTCTACCGGGGCGAGGTGGCGCTCGCGGCGGGATGGTCGTTCGACACCGTCTGCCTGCTGCCGGAGTACGCCGAAACGACGCTGGAGGATCCCGGCATCCCGCCTGTCGATTCGGTGTTCTACTACGTCATCGCGGCGGCGAACGCCTGCGGGGAGGGGGCGCTCCTGCCCGGATCGGACGGTCAGGCGCGCCCGGTCGCGGTGCCCTGCACCTCTCCGGGGGCCGATTCGGATCTCGATCTCGTCCAGGATCTCGTCGACAACTGCCCGCTCGCGTCCAACGCGAGCCAGGCCGATCTGGACCGGGAGGGCCGCGGCGACGTCTGCGACAACTGCCCCGACGTGCCGAACATCAATCAGCGCGACCTCGACCGCGACGGCCAGGGCGACGTCTGCCAGGACAACGACGCCGACGGCTACACGGCCGACGTCGACTGTCGTGACGACGACCCGTCCATCTTCCCGGGCGCCGCGGAGATCTGCAACGTGGAGGACGACAATTGCGACGGAACGGTGGATGAGGGCTTCCCCGTCGGGGACGCGTGCGTCGCGGGGATCGGGGCCTGCGAGCGGACCGGGTCCCTGGTCTGCAGCGCGGACGGAGCCGGCACGGAATGCGGCGCCGTCCCCGGCGCGCCGACAACGGAGACGTGCAATTTCATCGACGACAACTGCGACGGGACGATCGACGATGGATTCGACCTGGACGCCGACGGCTACACGTCGTGCGGAGGCGACTGCGCCGATACGGTTCCCGAGGTCAACCCGGACGCCGTGGAGATCTTCAACGGAGTGGATGACGACTGCAACGGTCTCGTCGACGACGTCGTGGAGGTCGTGCAGATCACTCTGGCGACCTACCAATCCACGAGCAACAAGCTGACCGTGGAGGCCACGACCAATTACCCTGTCGGCTCCGTCACGCTGACGCTGGTCGACTACGGAACGATGGAGTACGTCAGCAACAAGCAGGTCTACCGGCTGATCGTCCAGCCCACGCCCCGGCCGCCGGACGGGACCGTGACGGTCGTCTCCACCGCAGGCGGATCGGACTCCGGGCCCGTCACCGACATCTAGGAGACCGCTCGGCGCGTCCGCCCGGCTTACGGCCGGATCGCGGCGGGGCGCCCGCCGCGCGGGACGAACGATCGACCGGCCGTCCGGCGGACGCGGCCGAGCAGACGATTCAGGGGGTGGCGCCGATCGAGAAAACGGAGGACGGGACGCGTGCGCAACCCCATTCTCCGGACGGCCCGACTCAGCGCGGTGTGTCGCGGGTTGAGCTGCAGCCCCTTCACGAAGGCCGAGAATGCGGCGCGTCGATCGCCCGCGTGCAGGCAGACGTACCCCAGATTGACGTACAGATCGGGATTGAAGAACTCCGTCAGGACCGCGCGTTCGCAGATCGTCCGCGCCTCGGCGACCCGTCCGGACGCGAAGGCGAGACAGAGACCGTAGTGGGAGAGGTACGGCATCGGCGCGCGGGCGCCGGCGCGCGCCTCGATACGAAGGGCCGCCTCGAAATAGGCGAGCCCCTCCAGGTACCGTTTTCGGCGTACGGCTTCGAGACCCTTCCGGAACGTCCTCGCGGACACGCGTTCTGTCATGGGAGCCCTCCGTTCGATCAAATATAGGGCTTCAGTTCGGCGTGGCAAGTGTCTGATCCCGGAAGAAGCCCATTGGATGCGGCTTTGCGGGGATCACGAAATCGTGGGCGGGGCCGGGGCGCGCGGACTCATCCCTGATCGAGCGAGGTGACGAGCGGCTCGTTGAGCTCGATCCGGCTCTCCATCCGCAGGCGGCGGAGGAGCGCCCGGTAGAGGCGATCGCGCCGCTGGCGGGCCAGCGAGTCGCGGATCGAATCGCGCTCCACGTCGAGTTCGTCTCGATCGACCCGGCGTTCGCGCACGCTCAGAACGACCAGGCCCGAGGGCGTGGCGACGGGTTCTCCCAGCGCACCCGGCGGGAGATCCCGCAGCTGACGCCGGAGCCCCGGATCGGCCGGCAATCCGGCCGGGAGAACTCCGCGCGCCAGATCCTCGCCCGTACGGATCTCCGCCTCGAGGCGCTTGCCGAGATCGCGGATCGAGCCGGATCGGGAGCGCACCGCCTCCAGCGCGGCCGTCACGCGCTCGAGGGCGCGCTCGCTCAGCATGTCCTCCACGACGCGCGCCCGGATCTCCGTCAGCGGCCGGGGCTCGGGCGGCGCCGAGCCCGTGACCTGCACCACGACCTGGCCGGCGGGGACGGGGATCGGCTCGCTCACCTCGCCCTCGCCGAGGGCGAGCATGCGGGCCGTCACCGATTGGGAGGCGGCCACGCCCGGAAGGGCGTCCCCTGAACGCACGATCCCGGTCTCGTTGACGGTCAGTCCCCGGGCCTTCGCGGCCGACTCCAGTTTGCCGCCGGCCGCCGCCTTCGCGAACGCGGCGCTCTGCTTCAAGACCTCCGAGCGCGCCCTGTTCATCTTGAGCTCCTGGAGGATCTGGGCACGGGCCTCCTCGAAGGGCACCGTGCGTGCATCGCGGGCGTCGGTGACCTTGATGATGTGGAAGCCGAACGCGGTGCGGACGAGATCGCCGATTCCGCCGACCTCGAGCGAGAAGGCGGCATCCTCGAACTCCTTCACCATCCGGCCCCGTCCGAAGAAGTCGAGATCCCCGCCGGCCGCCGCCGTGCTGTCCTCGGAGAATTCGCGGGCCAGAACGGCGAACTCCTCCCCGGAGCGGGCCCGTCGCAGGACCGCCCGCGCTTTTTTCTCGACGCGTTCCACCTCCGCCGGAGACGCCCCGGGATCGAGGCGGAACAGGATGTGAGAAGCCCGACGCTGTTCGGGTCGGGTAAATCGCGAGTCCCGGGCGCGGTCGTAGGCGTCGCGCACCTCGGCGTCGCTCACCTCCTGGGCTTCGGCCAGGGTCCGCGCGCTGAACAGGACGTACAGGCCGGTCCGGCCGTCGCCGCGGCTGTAACGATCCGGATGCGCGTCGTAATAGGCGGCCACCTCGACGTCGTCGGGCTCCGCGCCCCCCGCCACGGCGGTTCGATCGACCACGAGATAGTCCACCGTGAGCCGCTCGTTGCGCTGGAGGAACTCCCGCTCCACCTCGTCGTCGTGGACCTCGACGCCGTCCTGCACGAGGCTCCTGAACTTGTCGATCATGAGATCGCGGCGGACACCGGCCTCGAACGCCGCCAGACCGACCGAGCCGCCGCGGAACAGGCGCCGGTAGCGCTCCAGGCCGATGAACCGACCATTCTCCTGGAGCGAGGGGTCGCGTGTGATCGCGTCGGCGACCTCGCGCTCGGTCACACGGATTCCCTGCTCGACCGCCTCCTGGTAGACGAGCTCCTCCTCGATGAGCGAGTTGATGGCCTGCTGTCCGACCCGGATCACGGCACGCTGCTGCTCATACTGCTCGCCGAGCAGGGACCGGTAGGTGGCGTCGAGTTGCCGGGCGTACGCCTGGAAGGCGCCGACGCTGATCGGCTCGCCGTTGACGCGCGCCGCCCACCCCGCATCGGTTCCGGTGGGCGGGGCGCTGCCTCCCGGAACGAAGACCCACCACAGGAACATCACGACGATGACCAGGAGGATCCACTTGAGATAACGGAACAACTCTCGCATCTGCTGCAGCATCGAAGAGCCTCGGACGGCGCCTATCGGCGCCGCATGGAACCGGGAAACACGGAAGTGTACCGGCGCCGGGGGGGCCGTGCAAGCGGCCTTTCTTGCTTCGGCCTGCGACGCTCCTATATTTGATCCGACCTTCGGGGCGCGCCCCCGCTCCCGGCCGCCGGGATGACGGGTAAGCCGTTATGCCCCAGTCGATTAGCGTGGGCCGGCCGGGTCGAGGCCCGGTCCGGATGGGAGGCCGATGTCGCGGAAGAAGAGTCCCCAGATCCTTCTGGACTGGGCGACCATCTCCTACAAGAGCCTCATGCGGGGCATCGTCTATCTGGTCCTCATCGTGGGCCTGGGCGGTCTGTTCTTCTACCTGAGCGCCGCCCGGCGCGCGAGCCCCGAGGATCGCGCCCTGAAGGAGATCGGGCGGTCCGAGCGCATGTGCAGGGACGCCCGGGCGACGGCCGGCGACGATGCGTCGATGCAGAAGGTGGTCGCCCGCTCCGAATCGCTTCTCGCCGCCGCGCGCGAATCGTTCGATCGGCACGAATTCGAGGAGGCGCGGGCGGCGGCCCTCCAGTCCCAATCCTTCGCGCAGCGTGTCCTGCGAGGATCGCCCGGCGAGGCGTTCACGGCCCAGATCTACCGGTACGAGGGGGACGTCAAGGTCAAACGCGCGCGGCAGTTCGTCTGGGACGGGGTGAATGCGAACACCACTCTGCGAGTGGGCGATCAGATCAAGACGGCCAGCAACGGCTCGGCCCAGATCATCTACTTCGACGGCACCATCACGACCATCCGTCCCGGGTCCCTCCTGGAGATCCGCGAGCTTTCGGAGGATCCGAACACTCGCGTGCGCCGTGTGCGCGAGAAGCTCAACTTCGGAGGCGTCTCCGCCACCATGACCGGAGGCAACGCCAAGGGGTCGTTCCACGAGGTCGCCACCGAGTCGGTCACGACCCGGGCGGAGAGCAAGGCGCAGTTCGCCGTCGCCTACGACGCGGAGACGAAGCGGACCGAAACCCAGGTCGACAACGGCCAGGCCGAGGTGACGACGAAGGGCTCCTCGGTCACGCTCAAGCCGCGCGAGCGCCTCGAGCTGGAGCAGGAGAGGGTGATCCGTCGTCACCGGGTGCTGACCGCTCCCTCCCTCCTCGATCCGAATGACCAGCGTGTCTTCGTGCATCGAGTGCCCAAGAAGGCGACGACCACGCTGCGCTGGTCCGGCGTGGAGGGCGCGGTGCTCTACCGGCTGCAGATCTCGAACTCGTCCTTGTTCGGGGACATCCGGCTCGATCGCCGGGACCTGAGTGCGTCCCGGGTCAAGATCACCGGCCTGCGGGAGGCCACGTACTACTGGCGGGTGGCCGCCATCGACGCGGAGGGCGTGCAGAGCGCGTATTCGGAGATCCGCAAGTTCAAGGTGACGAGCACCTCGTCCGGCGGCGCCGAGGACACCACGCCGCCGCCGCTCGACGTCGTCGATTTCCTGCCCACCGGGCACTTGGTGATCATCAACGGGCGCACCGAGCCGGGCGCGCTCATCACCGTCGACGGTCAGAAGGTCGATGTGTACGACGATGGATCATTCACCGCCGTCGTGCGTTTGACGAGCGAGGGCTATAACGACCTGAACATCGTGGCGCAGGATCCGGCCGGCAACATCAGCCGGGCCCGCAAGAGGGTCTACGTGGAATCGTTTTAACAAGGGTCCGATGTCGCCGCGCACACGGACGATTCTGGTCATCCTCGAAAAAGGCCGGTCGCACCGCGCGGTGCTCGGGCCCGGGAAGGCGGTTTCCCGTTTCTTCGCCGTCGTGCGGTGGGAGAACCTCCGCCGCGAGATCGACCGGCTCGGTCGGATCGAGGCGATCCTCCACCCGGTTCATGAAGGTGCATCCGCAAAGCCCGGGCGGCTGGCCCGGCTGAGGCGTCTCGCGCCGGGCGCAATCCTCCTTCCGTACCGCGCCGATCGGGCCTCGCGCCGGGGCGAGGGAACGGAACACACGCGAAACACGCTGACCGCTCCCCTGACTCCCGCGCTCGTGGAGGCCGTCGTGGCGCGCGAGCGCGGGTTCAACGATGCCCAGCGTCGCCTGCGGAGGGCCGTCGCGCGCGGGCGGGAGCGGGACGAAATGCTGCGCGCGTTCGCGGCCATCGTGAGGGCCACGGGCCGCGAGCTGGACCCCCGGCGGATCGTGGATCTGGCGATGGGCGAGGTGCTCCGCTTCCTCAAACCGCGCGCCTGGCTCTTCCTCCGTGCCGATCCGGATCTCGGCATCCTGACCGTCGAGCAGGTGTCCGGCGATGGTCTGGGTCTGCTCAAGGGTCGGAAAGTGGCGCTGGGCGAGGGGCTGGCGGGCAGGGCCGCGCAGAGACGGCAACCGGTGCTCGTCGAGGAGGTGGGGCTTCGGGGGCCTGCGGCGATCGCGCCGGAGCTGCCCCAGTCGCTGAATCCGCGTTCGGTCATCGCCGTGCCGCTCCTCAGCCGCGGGCGCGTCATCGGTGTGGTGGAGGCCGTGGACACGGCCACGCGCCGGCCCCTGCGCCCCGCGGACGCGCGGCTCCTGTCGCTGTTCCTGGAGCCGGCGGCCGGCGCCATCGATAATGCGCTGCTCCTGAAGAAGTCGGAGGAGCTGTCGATCACGGACGACCTCACGCGGCTGAACAATTCGCGGTACCTGAACTCCACATTGCGCAGTGAGGTCGAAAGAGGGAAGCGCTACCGGACGCCCGTCTCGCTCATCTTCCTGGACCTGGACGGATTCAAGAACGTCAACGATCGGCACGGTCACCTGTACGGGAGCCGCACCCTGGTGGAGGTCGGCGCGGTCATCCGGGAGACCGTGCGGGCCATCGACGTTGTGTGCCGCTTCGGAGGAGACGAGTTCACAGTCATCCTCCCGCAGACCGGGCCCGAGGGAGCGCACATCATCGCGGAACGCATCCGCAGGCGCATCGAGGAGACGGTCTTCCTGGAATCGAGCGGCCTGGCGGTCCGCATCACGGCGAGCGTCGGGATCGCATCCTTCCCCGACCATGGTCGCAGCAAGGACGATCTGATCGCACGCGCCGACCAGGCGATGTACGCCGTGAAGGGACGCGGCAAGAACGGCGTCGCGCTGGCCGAGGCGGAGAGCCCCCTGCCCGCGTTCGTGCCGACCGCCCTCTGATCCCGGAAGTGCCCGTGATCTCAGAAGGATCGGCGCCCGAGCCAAGAAATTGACTTTGACACGGGGCGGCCCTAATATTACGGACCGGGAGGCGGTCGTCTGACCGTTCATCCGCCGCTCCCCGCCTGGCCGGACCGGAGTGGATCGCCGGCGGCGGCCACGGCACCGCGTGCGCTGGAGGAATCCTTGGGTACCTCGCTGGCCTGGACGCCCCGCTCGGTTCTGAGCCTGTTCTCCAACGATCTCGCCATCGATCTCGGCACGGCGACCACTCTCGTGTACGCGAAGGGGAAGGGGATCGTCCTGTGCGAGCCGTCGATCATCGCCGTGAACCAGCGCAACGGGCGCGTCGAGGCGGTCGGCAAGGAGGCGAAGGAGATGCTGGGCCGGACGCCCGCCAACATCATCGCCATCCGGCCGATGAAGGACGGCGTCATCGCGGACTTCGAGCATACGGAGAAGATGCTCGATTACTTCATCAAGAAGGCGCACAACCGGTCGCTCGGCGTGCGCCCGCGCATCGTGATCTGCGTGCCGGCGGACATCACGCAGGTCGAGAAGCGGGCCGTCAAGGATTCCGCGTACCGGGCCAAGGCGTCCGAGGTGTACCTCGTGGAGGAGGCGATGGCCGCCGCGATCGGTGCGGGCCTGCCGGTGACGGAGCCGACCGGCAACATGATTGTCGACATCGGCGGCGGCACGACCGACGTGGCGGTGATCTCCATGGCCGGCATCGTCTATTCGCGCAGCGTCCGGATCGCGGGAAACCGCATGGACGAAGACATCATTCAGTACATCAAGCGCAAGTACAACCTGCTGGTCGGAGAGCGCACGGCGGAGGAGATCAAGATCAACATTGGGTCCGCCTTTCCGCTGGAGGAGGAGCTCACCATCGAGATCAAGGGGCGCGATCTCGTCGAGGGGATCCCCAAGACGCTCGTGATCTCGGATGAGGAGATTCGCGAGGCGCTGTCCGAAACCGTCTCCAACATCATCGAGGCGGTGCGGGTGGCCCTCGAGCAGACGCCCCCGGAGCTCTCGGCGGACATCGTCGACAAGGGGATCGTGCTCACCGGCGGCGGCTCGCAGCTCAAGAATCTGGACAAGCGGCTTCGGGAGGAGACCGGCCTTCCCGTCTCGATGGCGGACGACCCTCAGGCATCGGTCGTGCTCGGCACGGGGAAGATGCTGGATGACTTCAACCTCCTCCGCAAGATCGCGCTCGACTGACCGCGCCTTCATTCGTCCCTCGCTCCGCCGCAGGGTGGATCGGTTCTGAGCAGATGCGCGGACTTCTCACCGAGCGCAGACCCTTCCTGCTTCTGCTGGGCCTCCTGGCCTTCAACCTCGTGCTGATGTCGTCCAGCGTCCGCGGTGACGGCGAGGGTTCCCTGCTGGGCCGGACGATCCTGGCCGCCTCGTCGCCGTTCATCAAGGTCGGCTCCGCGATCGGACGAAGCGCGTCCGCCTTCTGGCACGGCTACGTCGATCTGATCGGCGTGGAGCAGGTCAATCGTGATCTCCGCCGTGAGGTCGACCTGCTGCGATCGAAGGTGCACGATCTGCGCGAGATGCAGGGCGAGGTGGAACGGCTCAGGACGCTCCTGGACCTGCGCGACCGGGTCGAGGTTCCGTCCACCGGGGCGCGCGTGATCGCCCACGGTACGGGCGAGGGCGCGCGCACGCTCCTCCTGGATCGCGGCGAGCGCCACGGCCTGCGACGGGGAGATCCGGTGATCACCGCCCGCGGCCTGGTCGGACGGATCATCGAGGTCGGTCCGGGCATCGGCAAGGTCCAGACCCTGACCGACCCCAATTCGGGAGTCGCCGCGCTCATCCAGCGCACGCGCGTGCAGGGACTGGTCGTGGGCGACGGCGACTCCGGGTGCCGCATGGACTACGTGATGGAGCTCTCGGACATCGAGATCGGAGACGTCGTCATCACGTCGGGGCTCGAGCGCATCTATCCCAAGGGGCAGATCATCGGGGTGGTGACGGAGCTGGACGAGGGGGAGGGCCTGACGCGCCACGTCGGCGTGAGGCCCGAGGTCGACATCCGGCGTCTGGAGGAGGTCCTGGTGCTGCACCCGCGGGACGGTCCGGGGGAGGCGGGCTCATGATGCGGGCCTCCGTGCGGGCGCTCCTCGCGATCGCCGCCGCGGCGCTCGGACAGGTGGCGCTGGCGACCTACCTGCCCGCGGTGGCGCGGCGCTGCGATCCGTTCATCATTCTCGTGGTGTACTACGGGCTGACCCGGCCGCAGCCGGGAGCGATGCTCATGGGAACGGGAGCCGGGCTCGTCCAGGATTCGCTCCTCGGGACGATCCTCGGGCTCGGGGGATTCAAGAAGACCCTGATGGCGTACCTGATCGGCTCGCTCGGCTCCCTGTTCATGCTCAATCAGGCGATCCCGCGCTTCGGCATTCTGGTGGCCGCGACCATCCTCGACCCCCTGACCGAGCTGGGATTGTCGGTGGCCCTCGGCCAAGGATATCTGTTCCCCGGCCCATGGGATCTGCTGCAGCGGGGCCTCGGGAACGGGATCGTCGGCCTCCTGGTGTTCTGGGTCGCCTCGAGACTGCCATGAGCGCGTTCTCTTCCATCCCGCCGAGCAAGGACCGGCAGGATTTCTACGAGGAACGTCGCCTGAACACCCGGATCCGGGTCGTCCAGGGGCTGTTCGCGGTCGTCCTCGTTCTCTACGTCATGGCCTTCTGGTACCTGCAGGTCGTGAAGGCCGATTATTACCTCAGGCTCTCCGACAACAACCGGCTTCGCCGGGTCACGCTGCGGCCGATGCGGGGGCAGATCACCGAGCGCGACCGACGCGTGCTGGCCAGCAACCGGATCGCGTTCAACATCCGGCTCGATCGGGAGGCGGTCCCGGACATGGAGGCGTTTCTTCCCGATCTCTCCCGCATTCTGGAGACGCGGGAGGAGACGCTCCGGGAACGGCTTGCCCGATATAAGAAGCGCCCGGCCTTTCTGCCCGTGGTGCTCAAGGAGGACGTCGACCTGGCGGAGGCGGCCTACATCGAATCGCGCCGGCTCGAGTTGCCGATGCTCTCGGTGGAGGTGGAGGCGCGTCGGCTCTACCAGAACGGCACGCTCGCCGCACACCTGCTCGGGCACGTCGGCGAGGCGACCGACGAGCAGATTCGCGGCGCCGAGAACGGCGAGATCGACATGGGGGAGATCATCGGACAGATCGGGATCGAGCGGACCTACGACGCCGTCCTGAGGGGCCGGAAGGGATTCAAGCAGGTCGTCGTGAACAGCCTCGGCCGTGAGATCCGTGAGGTCGGGGTGGGCCGCCGGCCGGCGCCCGGACATGCGCTCCGGCTGACCATCGACATGGATCTGCAGCGCACGCTCGAAAAGGCCTTCGGGCAGGAAGCGGGTTCGGCCGTCTTCCTCGATCCCGAATCCGGCGAGGTGCTGGCCATGGCTTCCCGGCCCGCCTTCGACCCGAACGTCTTCGCGAGCCGTTTCTCGCAGGAGACCTGGGAGGGCCTGGTGGCCGACCCGCGCCACCCGCTCCAGGACCGCGCCTCGGTGTCGAAGTTCGCGCCCGGCTCCGTGTTCAAGATCATCATGGCGATCGCCGCGCTCGAGGACGGTCTCGCGGGTCCGTTCAGGTCCGAGACCTGCACCGGGGCGTGGCGCCTCGGCAACAAGCAATTCCGGTGCTGGTCGCTGAGCAAGGGAGGGCACGGGACCGTCGACATGCGCGACGCGATCATCCACTCGTGCAACGTCTATTTCTACAGGTTGGGACACGAGATGGGGATCGAGCGGATCGCGCGCTGGGCACGCGCCTTCGGGTTCGGCCGCCCCACCGGGATCGATCTGCCGCACGAGGAGGCGGGCACCATACCGGATACGGCGTGGAAGGCGCGCGTCTATCCCTCCGATCCGATCTGGCATCCGGGAGAGACGATCGCCGTGTCGATCGGCGGCGGACCGCTGGAGGTCACGCCGCTCCAGATGGCTGTCTTCGCCGCGGCCATCGGCAACGGGGGTACGCTCTACCGGCCGCACCTGGTGCTGGCCCGGGAGACCCGCGAAGGCGTGGAGGAACCGGTGGAGGCCGATTACCAGGCCGGCCGGGTGGAAATCGCCCCGCGGACCCTGCGCCTCGTGAAGGACGCCATGTGGGGCGTCGTCAACGAGCAGGGGACCGGCGGGCGAGCCCGGATCGAGGGGCGGGACGTCTGCGCCAAGACCGGGACGGCCCAGCTCTCCCGTGCCTCGCGCGACATCGACGCGGACGAGATGCGCAAGGACCTGCGCGACCACGCCTGGTTCGTCGGGTTCGCCCCGCGCGAGCGCCCCCGGATCGCGTGGGCGGTGTTCGTCCAGAACGGAGGACACGGAGGCACGACGGCCGCGCCGATCGCGCGCGCCGTGCTCGAGCGCTTCTTCGCCAAAGAGGACGCGCGCGCGGAGGAGGCGAGCCTTGCTCGCGCGTCGGTATCTCGATAACTTCGACGGCATTCTCTTCTTCTCGGTCCTGGCCGTCGCGGCCGCCGGACTCGGCGTGATCTACTCGGCGACCTCGGGGGCCGCGGTCTCGGGACCGTTCCTGCGCCAGAGCCTGTGGCTCCTGCTGGGGCTCATCGGCCTCTGCCTGGTCCTGATGATCGACTACCATACGCTGGCGGAGTTCGCCCCGTTCCTCTACGGCCTGGCCCTCATCCTCCTCATCCTCACGCTCCTGGTCGGACGGTCGGTCCATGCCAGCCAGGCCTGGCTCGGGATCGGACGGTTCCAGTTTCAGCCGTCGGAAATCGCGAAGGTGGCGACCGTTCTCATGCTCGCGGCCTACCTGGGGCGCGACCGGGTGAAGGGCCTCGGCTTCGTCAATTTCGCGGCGATCTCCGCGATCGTCCTCGTCCCGGTGCTGTTGATCATCAGGCAGCCCGATCTCGGGACGGCCGCCACGTTCGCTCCGCTTCTGGCGGGCACGGTCTTCCTCGCCGGGATCCGGCTGAGGACGCTCATCGTGCTGACGCTGATCGTGGCGCTCGCCCTCCCGATCGTGTGGGGGCAGCTGAAGCCGTATCAGAAGGAGAGGGTCAAGACCTTCGTGGAGCCGACGCGGGATCCCAAGGGAGCGGGCTATCAGCTCATCCAGTCGCTCATCGCCGTCGGGTCCGGCGGCATCCTCGGCAAGGGCTTTCTCGCGGGCACCCAGGGGCAACTGCAGTTTCTGCCGGAGCAGCACACGGATTTCGTCTTCGCGGTGCTCGCGGAGGAGCGCGGCTTCGTCGGCTCGTTCGCGGTGCTCGCGCTCTACTTTCTGATTCTGTACCGCTGCATCGCCATCGCACGCGCGGCCCGCGATCGACTCGGCGTCTTTCTGGTGATGGGGGTCGTGTTCCTGGTCGGAGGGCAGGCGATGATGAACATCGGCGTGGTCGTCGGGCTGCTGCCGACGACCGGGGTTCCTCTGCCGCTCATGAGCTACGGCGGTTCCTCGCTCGTCAGCACCCTGATCGGATTCGGCCTCGTTCTGAACGTCTGGAAGAGGCGGCTGGTCAACTGAGCGGGGGCCGCCGCAGGCCGGACCGCTCCCGGACGGCACCGTCCCCGCGGCAGGGAGAGCCCGATCCGCGAGCGGGGAGGGGTCCTTGCGCAACGAGATCCTGATCGAGAGCGTCGGCGGCGAAATCCGCGTGGTGCTGCTCGAGGACGGCCACGTCACCGAGGCCTACATCGAGCGGCCGGACTCCCGCCGGATGACCGGCGACATCTACAAGGGCCGCGTCAGCAACGTGCTCCCCGGCATCGAGTCGGCTTTCGTCGACATCGGGCTGGAGCGCCATGCCTTCCTGTACGTGGAGGACCTCACGTCGCCGACCGCCGTCCCTGAGGACGACTCCGGCGCCGGCGGCATCGTGGCGCCGCCCTCCCGCGCGCCGCGCGCCGCCATCGAGAGCCTGCTCGAGGTCGGCCAGGAGCTGATCGTGCAGGTGGCCAGGGACCCGATCGCGCAGAAAGGAGCGCGCATCACCACGCAGGCGGCACTGGCCGGCCGCTTCCTCGTCTACCTGCCCTCGGTGGCGCACGTAGGGGTGTCGCGCCGCATCGAGGACGAGCCGGAGCGCGAGCGGCTCCGATCCCTCGTCACGGAAGTCATCCACGATCTCGGACTGACGGGCGGCTGCATCGTCCGGACGGCTGGCGAAGGGCAGTCGGAGGACGGGTTCCGGTCCGACGCCAGCGACCTCGCATCGCTCTGGGCCGAGATCGAGCGAGGGGCGGAGACGCAGCCCGCTCCCGCGCTTCTCTACCGGGAGCCGGACGCCGTGGCGCGCGTGCTGCGTGACATCTTCCGCTCCGACATCGATCGGGTCACCGTCGACGGGCCCCGGGTCTACCATGAGGCGATCGCGACCATGGGCCGGATGCAGGAGGATCTCGTCGCGCGCATGCACCTGCACGAGGGCAGGACCTCTCTCTTCCGGGAGCGCGGCATTCAGAAGCAATTGAACCGCGCGCTGAAGCCGAGAGTGTGGCTGAAGTCGGGAGGCTCCATCGTCATCAATCAGACCGAGGCTCTCGTGGCGATCGACGTGAACACGGGCAAATACGTCGGCAAGCGCCGCCTGGAGGAGACCATCCTCAAGACGAATCTCGAGGCCGTGGAGGAGGTCGTCAGACAGGTTCGGCTGCGGGACCTGGCCGGGATCATCGTCATCGATTTCATCGACATGGGAGAGCGGGAGAGCCGGACGCGCGTTCTGGACGCGCTGCAGCGCGAGTTGCGCAGGGACCGGGCGCGCAGCCGCGTGCTTCAGATCAGCGAATTCGGGCTGGTCGAGATCACGCGCCAGCGCACGAAGCCCAGCCTCGAGAGGCTGCTCTGCCACCCGTGCCCTTCCTGCGGCGGCTCGGGACGCCTGAAATCGCCCCGCACGATCTACTTCGAGATCCTCAGGGAGGCGCGGGACGCGCTCGCCTTCGCCGCCGCCGCGGCCGTGCGCGTGCGGGCCCACCCTCGCATGGCGGCCTATCTGGAGGGGGAGCGCGAAGCCCTGTCCCGCGATCTCGGCCTGTCCGGCGCCGAGCGGGTGAGCGTGGAGGGCGACGGCGATCTGGGAAGCGACGACTACGAGGTCAGCGCGACCTGACGCGCCGGGCCGTCATGCGGCCGCGGGGAGTTCCAGCAGGACGCGGGTTCCGCCGTCCCGGGGCGCCTCGAACCGGATCGAACCACCGTGCTCCTCGACGATCTTGCGGACGATCGCCAGCCCCAATCCGGTCCCGTGCTTCTTGCCATGGGTGACGAACGGCTCGAACAGGCACTCGCGGATCTCCTCGGGGATCCCGGGCCCGCTGTCCTGAAGCACGATCGAGCAGACCGCGGCGCCGCGGCCGCAGCGCACCTCGATGCGGCCGCCCTCCGGCATCGCGTCCAGGGAGTTGGCGAGCAGATTGTGCAGCGCCCGAACGATGCCGGCCGGGTCGGCGCGCACGCGCGCCTCCTCGTCGAGTGCGAGCACGACCCGTATGCCCGCCTCTTTGAGGCGCGCCCACAACGGCTCCAGGGTCTGCCGCACGAGGTCGGCCATCCCGACCTCCAGCGTTCGGGGCGGTCCGGACTCACGGGAGAACTGCAGCAGATCACCGGTCAGCCGCGTGAGTCGATCGATCTCGGAGATCATGGTCTCCAGATACGGGCGCGGAGATTCCCGCGTGCCCTCCCGTTCCAGCAAGATCTCCGCGAATCCGCGGAGCGAGGCGAGGGGGCTTCGAAGGTCGTGCACGATGGCGCGCGCCATCTGGCCGATGGCCAGGGTGCGCTCGGCGCGCACGCGCTCGTTCACGAGACGGCTGTTCTGGATCGCCACGGCCGCGAGGCCGGCCAGGGCCTCGAGAAGCGGCAGGTCGGGGCGGTGATGGGGCAGCGGCTTCCGGCTGTCGAGGTAGACCACGCCGATGACGTCGTCGCGCACCGCGAGCGGGATGCACAGGACGGCCTGCAGCCGCAGCCGGACGATGCTCTCGGTGACCGAGCGGCCGCCCCGATCCTGGATGCGATCGCGATAGACGGGACGGCCGGTCCGTGCCACCTCCTCGGCGATCGACTGGCTGAACTCGATCTCCGGGGGTGACGCCGTGCCGCCCGTCCAGGGGATCAAACGGTCTTGGTCCCTGAGGAACAGATAGCCGCGCCCGGCTCCCGAGAAGCGCACTGCCCCGTCCAGCACCCTCGAGAGCACCTCGTCGAGGTTGAGCGTCGAGGTGATCGTGCGCGCCACCTCCATCAGCGTCACGAGCCGGTCCTCCTCGGGGGTTCCTTCGCCACCGGCGGCGCGAAAGCGCAGTCGGAGGGCGGCGTGCGCGCCCGTCAGATCAATGACGGAGCCGGGACGCAGCGCCACGCCCTCCGGGCCCACGGGCGCGCCGTCCACCCGGATGGGCCGGGTGGAATCGAGGGGGAGGAGCGTGTGCACTCCTCCCAGCAGGACGATCTGAGCGAGGCGGGGGGGGAGCCCGGGCACGTCGAGGGTCAGGGAGCATCCGCGATCCGACCCGATGACGAACGGACTGCGATCGAGGGGGGTGGCCCGGGCCGGGCCGTCGGAACGCAGGATCTCGAGCTGGGGTGGCGGACGGCGCAAGGCGGCTCCTGTCAGGGCGGTCCGGGGATTAATATGAGCCGGGACCTCCATCCGGGCAATCGTCGGGAGGGCTTGACAAAGGACCGGTCGGGGCGTACACTGAGATCCTAATTGAGACTGAGTCGCAGTAGCAATTAGGCCGGACACCCGGCGGAACCGGGGCGGGACGCCGCCATGGCGAAGCAGGCCGAGAAGCTCTCCCAGTTCGACCGCTACCTCCAGCGGCACGGGTTGAAGAACACACCGGAGCGCAAGGTGATCACCCGTGAGGTTCTGGCGATCCACGAGCACTTCGACCCCGAGGCGCTGCAGAGCCGCCTGCGCCGCAAGGGGAAGCGCGTGTCACGCGCCACCATCTACCGCACGCTCGATCACCTGATCAAGGGCGGCCTCGTCCGCAAGACCAGCCTGGACGACGAGCACAAGACTTCCTTTTACGAGAACACGCTGGTCCGCAGCCATCACGAGCACATGGTCTGCATCGCGTGCGGAGCCGTGATCGAGTTCACCTCCGACGAGATCGAGTCGCTGCAGGACGAGATCTGCGACGAGCATCGCTTCAAGCCGATCCGCCACACGCACCAGATTCTGGGGTACTGCCGCAGATGCCATTGACGACCGATCCGTCCCGAGCCCGCCGATGAGCACCGCGCCCGCCTTGCGCGAAACGCCGGCCATCCCGATCCGGCCGGCGGACAATGTCGTGCTGCTCGGCAATCCGAACGTGGGCAAGAGCGTGCTGTTCTCGCTCCTGACCGGGAAGTACGTCACCGTCTCCAACTATCCCGGGACGACCGTCGAGGTCAGCCGGGGCTCGCTGGCCATCGCGGGCCGGAGGCACACGGTCGTCGACACCCCGGGCGTGAACACCCTTCTGCCGATGTCCGAGGACGAGCGGGTGACGCGGGACATCGTCCTGTCGGAGAGGCACCGGGTCGTTCTGCAGGTCGGAGACACCAAGAATCTGGGCCGCGCTCTCCTCATGACGCTCCAGATCGCCGAGATGGGCCTCCCGTTCGTCCTGTGCCTCAATATGCGCGACGAGGCCAGCCGGCGCGGGATGCGGGTCGATTGCGATCGCCTCTCCGGGATGATCGGCGTGGACGTGATCCCGACTGTGGCCGTGAGGCGCGAGGGGATCGGCCCGCTCCTCGCGGCGCTGGAGAACCCCCGGTCGTCGGAATGGCGCATGCGCTACGACCCGGACATCGAGCGGAGGGTGGAGGAGATTGCCGCGCTTCTGCCGGAGGCGCCGATCTCCAAGCGCTCGATCGCGCTGATGATCCTGGCGGGGGACGATTCGCTCGGACCGTGGCTCCGGGCCCGGGTCCCGGAAACCGCCCTGGATCAAATCGAGATTCTGCGCAGGGACATGGAGCGCGGCCGCGGGCTGCCGCCCGCCGTGGTCATCAACCAGCAACGTCAGCGCGAGGCGGACCGTCTCGCGGCCCTGGTGAGCCATGGAGATCTGCGCCCCCCGCGCGCGCTCGGCCGGCTGCTCGATCGGGTCACGCTACACCCGCTGCTCGGCGTTCCGGTGCTGGCGGCGGTGCTCTATCTCATGTATCTGTTCGTCGGCGTGTTCGGCGCCGGCACCGCCGTCGATTTCCTGGAAGGGACCGTCTTCGAGCAGTACGTGAATCCATGGGTGACCACCGCGGCCGACCGGCTCCTGCCGTGGGCGTGGCTCCGCGACCTCTTCGTGGGTCGCTACGGTCTCATCACCATGGCGTGCACCTACGCGATCGCCCTGATCTTCCCGATCGTCACGACGTTCTTCCTGGCCTTCGGCATTCTGGAGGATTCGGGATACCTGCCGCGGCTCGCGATCCTCATGAACCGTGCCTTCAAGGTGATCGGCCTCAACGGCAAGGCGGTGCTGCCGATGGTGCTCGGCCTCGGGTGCGACACGATGGCGACGCTGACCACGCGCATCCTCGAGACGCGCAAGGAGCGCACCATCGCCATCCTTCTCCTCGCCCTGGGCGTCCCCTGCTCGGCGCAGCTGACCGTCACCCTGGCGATGCTGGCGGATCGATCCTGGGGCGCCACGGCGATCTGGCTGTCGGTCGTGCTCGGCTCGATCCTGATCGTCGGGTTTCTCTCCTCGCGCATCATTCCTGGACGCGGGTCCGACTTCATCCTGGAGATCCCCCCGCTGAGGATCCCCACGCTGGCCAATATCGCGACCAAGACGGTCGCCCGCGTCGAGTGGTACCTGAAGGAAGCGGTGCCGCTGTTCATTCTGGGCACCCTGATCCTCTACGTCGCGGACGCCATCGGCCTCCTGGTCCTCGTGGAGCGGGCCGTATCCCCCCTCATCCGCGGGGTCCTGGGGCTCCCCGAGTCGGCGGCGGGTGTCTTCATTCTGGGGTTCCTGCGCCGGGACTTCGGGGCGGCCGGCCTGTTCCAGATGGCCGACGCGGGCGAGCTCGACCCGATTCACGTCGTGGTGTCGCTCGTCACGATCACGCTGTTCATTCCGTGCATCGCCAATTTCTTCATGATCGTCAAGGAGAAGTCCTGGAGGACGGCCTTCCTGATCGCGGGGTTCGTCTTCCCGTTCGCCATTCTCGTCGGCGGCGCCATCAACCTGATCCTGCGCACTCTGAGGGTGTCGCTGTGAGCGCGGCGCCGGTGCCGGTCGCGCGGGGAGCGCAGGCCGCGCGGCACCGGTGTCCGCTGTGCGGAGGCACCTTCGCGCAGGAGCAGCACTGCTCCATCTGCCCCATGACGGACTACTGCCACACCCTCTGCTGTCCGAACTGCGGCTATACGTTCGTCGAGCGATCCAGCGTCATCGACGGGACGCGCCGCATCGCGGGATGGCTGCGCCGCGCGATCGGCCGGAGGAGCGGAGGGGATCATGGGTGAGCTGCTCCGGGAGGACATCCGCCGGCACCGGATCGAGGATCTGGCCGAGGAAATCTGGACCCTCGCGGAGGAGGGGCTCCATGGCCTCAAGGATCTGGAGGCCCGCTCCCAGATCCAGTCGGTGGGCGAGACGCTGCGGGACATGGAGCGGGACGGGCTGGTCGACGTACGCGGGGACGAGGTCCGCCTGACGGGCGGCGGGCAGCATCTGGCCCTCGAGATCGTCCGCCGGCACCGGCTCGCCGAGACCCTCTTCGCGCTGCTGTTCGATCTGGGCGAGGAGGAGGCCGAAAAGACGGCCTGCGCCTTCGAGCACATCCTGTCGTCCCACGTGACGACGTCGGTCTGCACCTATCTGGGCCACCCGCCGGCCTGCCCCCACGGCAAGGCGATTCCCCGCGGCGAGTGCTGCGGCACGTTCCGGCTCGAGATGGAGCCCCTCGTGCGCCGGCTCGCCGATCTCCGGCTGGGGGAGGAGGGGTCGATCGTGTTCATGGCGCCGGGCGCGCGGGGCCGGCTGTCGAGGCTGAGCGGGCTCGGCGTGTTGCCGGGCAGCACGCTCCGGCTGGTGCAGAAACGACCCTCGGTCGTCGTCGAGGTCGGCGCCACGACACTGGCGCTCGATCGGGCGATCGCGGACGAGATCTACGTCAAACGCAACGGGCCCTGAGGAGTGAGGGGGCGCTCACGGCGCCGCCCCGGATCGGACGCGGAATCTCGATGAGACTGAGTCGCAGTCACAATTGGATCGCGGCGCTCGTCGTCGCCTTCCTGCCCGGCACCGCCGGCTGCCAGGCGGCGGCGGACCCGGCCGACGGCGTTGTGGAGGCGCGCGTCCCCGGGAGGCCCCCGATCACCCGGGCCCGGGCCCTCATGGGGACGACGCTCACGATCCACCTTCCGGCGGAGGGGGACGGGTCGATCGCGGGCGAGGCCTTCGACGAGGTCGCCCGGCTCGAGGGGCTGCTCAGCAACTGGGATCGGGACAGCGAGCTGTCCCGGCTCAACCGGAGCGCGGCCGGGCGGGCGGTCGCCTGCTCGGTCGAGCTGTTCGGGGCGATCGAGACATCGATGGAATGGGCCCGGTCGACGGCCGGCGCATTCGATCCGACCGTCGAGCCGCTCGTGTGGAGACCGGGCGTGCCGGACGCGGCTCCGGCGCTGGGGGGCGCCGGGCCCGCGCCCGGCGGTCCCGGGGCGGCCGCACCGGTGGGATTCCGGCACGTCACGCTCGATCCGCACCGACGGACCGTGCGCTTCGATGCGGCCGGAGTGGGGATCGACCTGGGTGGGATCGGCAAGGGGATCGCGCTCGATGCCGCCGCCCGGGTGCTCCGGCGGGGCGGCGTGGACGCGTTTCTGCTCGATTTCGGCGGGCAGGTTCTGGCGCGGGGAGGTCCCGAGCCGGGACGCGCCTGGACGATCGGAATCGCCGACCCCGCCGATCGCGTCGCGCCGATCGGGCGGCTCGCGCTCGCGTCCGGATCGGTGGCGACGTCCGGCAACGCGGCCGTCGCCGGCGCGGGCGGAGGCGATGCGGCGGGCCATATTCTCGATCCCGAGAGCGGCGCCCCCGCCGCGTTCCGCGGAACGGTCAGCGTGGTCGCGGAGGACGCGACGACGGCGGACGCGCTGTCGACGGCGCTCTTCGTCATGGGGCCGGACACGGGGATCGCCTGGGCGGAGGAGCGGGGCATCGCCGCCCTCTTTCTCGAGCGGGAGAGCACGGGGCGGCTGCGCCTCCGGGTGACGCGGGCGTTCCCCCAACAGACGATCTGGATGGAGAACACGATGGATCCGGCGCGGGCGGCAGGGACGGCCGCGCGCGGAAGACTCTTCAACGCGGATTGATCCAGCACATCGTCGGGGGGAAGGAGCGAGTCATGTCGTCGCAATCAGGCAGTCACCGAACCGCAACGCGCCGTCCGTCCCATCTGCTGAAGACCGGTCTGCTGCTGATCCTCCTCATCGTCGCGGGTGCCGCGGCGCCGGGCCTCCGGTCGGCCGAGACGAAGACCGCCGACGAGGAGAAGCGGGAGGAGAGCCGCGCCGCGCTCGAGCGCCGCGTGCGGGAGCTGGAGGCCCGCCTGGCGGAGCTGGAAGCCCGGATCGCGCGGCTGCGTGCGGAGGGGCGGGAGGTCGGATCGGCCGACCTGGCCGATCTGGAGAAGAGGATCCGGGCGCTGACGCTCGAGATCGAGAGGCTCCGCATCGGGGAGGCGGCCGCGCCGGCGGCCGGCGAGTCGGTGCACGGCTTCGGTCCCGCGGCCTCGAAGGTCTACGCCACCGGGAAGGGCGTGGCGATCGGCGGCTATGGCGAGCTGCTCTATCGGAATTTCGACGACGAGAATGATGCCGGGGCCCCGTCGGGAAGCATCGACGAGGCCGATTTCCTCCGGGCGGTCTTTTACTTCGGTTACAAGTTCAACGATCGCCTCCTGTTCAACTCCGAGATCGAGTTCGAGCACGCCCAGGCGGGAGAAGGCAAGGGAGGGGAGGTGGCGGTGGAGTTCGCGTACGTCGATTACAAGGCGACCGATCGATTCGGCGCCCGCGGAGGTCTGCTGCTCGTCCCGCTCGGCTTCATCAACGAGCTGCACGAGCCGCCGATCTTCCACGGCGCGAACCGTCCGGACGTGGAGCGATTCATCATCCCGGCCACGTGGCGGGAGAACGGCGCCGGCGTGTACGGGGACGCGGGGCCGATCGCCTACCGCGCCTACGTGACCACCGGTCTCGAGGGGATCGGGTTCTCCGGGGACGGCGGCATCCGAGGCGGGCGCCAGAGCGGTTCGAAGGCGATCGCGGAGGACCTGGCGGTGACGGCCCGGGTCGACTACACGCCGACGCCGGGACTGCTCGTCGGCGCGTCCGCCTTCTCCGGGGGAGTCGGCCAGGGCGTTGCGGGGATCGGTGGATCACGACTCACGTTGTGGGACCTCCACGCGGAATGGAACTGGCGGGGCCTGCACGTGCGGGGGCTGTTCGCCCGCGGGATTCTGTCCGGCGCGCGGGAGGTCGGGAGCGCCATCGACGCGATCAAAATGGTCGCGCCCGGCACCACGGTCATCGGGGAGCGGCAGCAGGGCTGGTACGGGGAGATCGCATGGAACGTCCTCGCGCGCGCGGGCGGCACGGAGCAGGAACTGAGCCCCTTCTTCCGCTACGAGGATCTCAACACGCAGGAGGAGGTGCCGGCGGGGCTGATCGCGGATCCGGCCAACGATCGCCGCGTGCGCGTCTACGGGATCACCTACCGGCCGATCCCCAACGTCGCGGTGAAGCTGGATCTCCAGAACCGCCTCAACGGCGCCGGCACGGCCGTCGATCAATGGAATCTCGCCCTCGGATACCTGTTCTGATGCGGTCGCGCGCGCGGCTGCTCACCGGACTGCTGGCGCTGCCGCTGCTGGCGGCGCCGGCGTCCGCCCGCGTCTACGTCACCCAGGAGGAGGCGCTCCGGCAGGCCTTTCCGCCGCCCCTGCGTGTCGAAAGACGCGTGCTCTACCTCGACGACGAGCAGGCGCGGCGGGCCGGGGAGCGCGCGGGGGCGCCGGTGGAGGCACGCGTGATCCCCTATTACGCCGGTCTCGAGGGAGACCGGCCCGCCGGCTACGCGTACTTCGACACGCACCTCGTCCGGACCCTGCCGGAGACGGTCCTCGTGCTCCTGACGTCCGAGGGCCTCATCCGCCGCATCGAGATCGTGGCCTTCGATGAGCCGGAGGACTACCTGCCCGGGGCGCGCTGGATGCGGCAGTTCGACGGCGCCGGAGAGTCCGACTCGCTGCGCCCGGGCGGCCGGATCCACGCCCTGACGGGGGCCACGCTGTCGGCGCGCGCGGTCATGGCGGCGGCGCGGCGGATCCTCGCCGTGCACGCCCTGTTCGTCGGCCCTCCCGGCGCCGGGGCCGGCGGGGATGCCCGGGAGGCGAATCGGCCGTGAGCGTTCTCGAGCGGGTCCTCCTTCAGGTCTCGACCTGGCTGACGGCCGTGACGGGCATCGCCTTTCTCGTCATGAAGTACGGCATGACGAGCGACGATCCCTTCTCCGTCATCAATCATCCCTGGCAGCCTCATATGCTGGCGCTGCACCTGCTCGTCGCGCCCCTGCTGATCTTCTCGCTGGGCCTGATCATGCGGGATCACATCCTGGGATGGCTGCGCGACGATCGGATGCGGAGGGGCCGGGCCTCGGGCATCCTGACGACGCTTCTGGCCGCGCCGATGATCGTCTCGGGCTATCTGATGCAGATCCTGACCGACCCGGGGCCGCGGCGGTGGCTGGCGTGGGTCCACATCGTGACGGGGCTGCTCTTCACGGCCGTGTTCCTGGCCCACCTGGTCACGTCGCGGATCATCCGCAGGGCGCTGCAGAACGGCGCGGCGGCGGTGCGTACGCTCCCGCGTTCGTCCGGTTTGTTGCTGCTGCGCCTTGATTGGGCCGTGAAGCGTGGTTTAAGATCAAGAGCCCGGTCGTGCAGGGGCGGCTGACCGGCCGGACCGGGCTGGAGGCGATCATGACGGCAAGACGAACGAGTGCAGGCCGGGCCGCGTTCACGCTGACGGCTCTGATCGTGACGGCGGCGATCGCGGGCCCTGGCAGGCTCGAGGCCGCCGAGGGAATCACGCGCGTCAACGGCCGGGTTGTGGATCAGAAAGGCAACCCCCTGGCGAAGGTCCCGCTCTACTTCGAGGCGACCGACGTGAAGAAGCGCGTGGGGCCCGTCAGGACGAGCAAGAAGGGCACCTACGTGTTCTCGGCGCTCGACATCTCGGTGGCCAAGAAGTGGATCATCGTCCCCGAGAAGAGTGGGTACAAGGTGGTCAAGGTCAGCTTCGAGATCGTCGACTCGACCGGTGAGGACCGCGGCCGCGGAGACAACCTGGTCGGCGCGGACCAGAAATTGCCCGAGCTCTCCTTCGTCCCGATCGGCGACACGGGCCGGAACGTGGTCGATCTCGTCCTGGCGAAGGATTCCGAGTACGTGGCCGCCCTGCAGGCCGAGAAGAGGAAACGGGAAGGGGGGACGGATGAGGTCGAAAAGGCCGCTGCGGACGCGCCCGCGGCGCCGGCGGCCCCCAAGACCCCCCCGGGCCCTGCCCCCGCGAGCCGCAAGGCCCTGGAGCTGGCCAAATCCCACACCGACGCCGGCCGTCACGACCAGGCGATCCCGATCTATCGCGAGTACCTGGTGAAGGATCCCGAGGGCCTGCCCCCCGTCTACTACTACCTCGGGAAGAGCCTCTTCGAGAGCGGCGACGACATCAGCGCCGAGCAGGCGTTCAAGAAGGGCCTCGATCTGGACCCCTCCATGAAGCGGGCGAACTTCTACCTGGGCCGGATCTACATCCGCATGGAGCGCCATCCCGAGGCGATCGCCGCCCTTCAGAAGGAGCGCGACATCTCTCCGGAGTCCGACGCGGCCCATTTCTACCTCGGACTGGCCTACGCCGAGAGCGGGCAGGATGGCAAGGCGCTCGAATCGTTCGAGCAGGCGGCCCTCCTGAACCCCATGGAGTCCGCCACCTTCCTCCAGATGGCCACGATCTACGAAAAGCGGGCCGAGAATGCGGGCGCCGACAGCGCGGCGCGCCAGACGAACCTCGCGAAGGCGGAAGAGATGTACCAGAAAGTGGTCGGCATCGATCCGCGCAACGCGGCGATCTCGTTCTACAACCTTGGGGTCAAGGCCTGGAACGACAACCGGAGCAAGGAGGCCGCCCAGGCATTCCGCAAAGCCGTCCAGATCGACGCCACCTACGCGGAAGCGCACCGTGAGCTGGCGCGCGCGCTCATGGGGATCCAGGACTTCAACGGCGCCGTGAAGCACTTCGAGGAGTATCTCAAGCTGAAGCCCGGCGCGCCGGACGCCGGAGAGATCCGGAGCAACATCGCGCTGCTGAAGGGCTAGGGGACCGGACGAACATCGCACCGGGCCGGGCTCGGAGCGCCGTGCCGCCGGGCGGCGGGTGCCGCGGAACGGTCTTGAGGGCCGTCACCGCGATCGTGAGCGACGAAGACCCCGCGGGACGCCGGAGCGGCGTTTGCGGGGCTTTTTCATGTCTCCGAACAGAGCCTCGTCGACGAGCTGGCAGAGCACGTGTCCCACCAGGATGTGGATCTCCTGGATCCGGGCGGTCTCGGCGGAAGGGACCCGGATGATATGCCCGCAGAGCCCCTGCATCGGACCCGCCTCGCCCCCGGTCAGCCCCACCGTGACCAGACCGCGGGCGCGCGCCTCGCGGAGCCCTTCGAGAACATTGGGGGATCGGCCCGAGGTGGAGATGCCCACGGCGACGTCCCCGGCGTGACCGAGGGCTTCGATCTGCCGGGCGAACACCCGGTCGAAGTGAACGTCGTTGCCGATGCTCGTCAGGACGGACGTGTCCGTCGTCAGGGCGATGGACGGGAGGGCCGGACGATCGATGGTGAAGCGATTGACGAACTCCGCCGCCAGGTGCTGCGCGTCAGCCGCGCTGCCCCCGTTTCCAAAGAAGAACAGAATGCGCCGCGCGCGAAGCGCCTCGGCGAGGGTCTCCGCCACCTCCGCCACCACGGGAGCGGAACCGCGCAGGAACGCGTCCGCGATCCGGATGTGCGAGCGGAACAGGTCGCCGATCCGGTCTCGGCCGCCGGTGCGCGAGGCGGATCGGGCCGATTGGCGGGCAGGCATCCTCGATCCTCCCCCCCGGCCGCCGCGGCCGGAGGCCGGCGCATTATAGTGCACGCCCGCCGTCGCGCGCGCTCATGCGCGCCAGGCGATGATGGCGGCCATCCGGCCGGCGCGCCCCCGATCGCGGCGGTGCGATTCGAGCAGGTCCGCGCGGCACATCGTGCAGAGATCGATCGAGTGAAGGGCCGACTCCGGCACACCGGCGGCGGCCGCCTGCATGCGGTTGACGGCGATCAGATCGATGCGCGGACGCCCGTCTTCTTCGAGAACGCAGGATCGCGTCCCCGGATCGGCGCGGCGGAAGGCGTCGGCGACCTCCTCGCCCACCTCGAAGCAGCACGGACCGATGGCGGGGCCGAGCGCGACGCGCAGAGCCGCGGCATCGGCATCGAACCGATCCAGGAGAGCGCGGATGGCGGCCGGGAGGACCCCGGCCAGGGTGCCGCGCCATCCCGCATGCACCGCCGCGATCGCTCCCGCCCGCTCGTGGCAGATGAGGATCGGAACGCAATCCGCCACGCTGATCCTCAGGGCGATCCCCCGGACCCGGGTGATCAGGGCGTCCCCCTCCGGCCGGTCATGTTCCCGGGGCGGGGTCGGCCGCGTCACCTCGTGAACGGACGAACCGTGCACCTGCCGCACCGAGTGGACTTGGAGCGGGCGGCCCGCGCCGTCCCGGAGAACGGCCAGGGGGTCGGATCCGCGCACGGTGAAGGCGTGCATCAGGTCCGGCACGGAGGAAAGGAGCGGCGACATCAGCCGGCGGGCCGCCCCGCGGCCGGCGACGGCTGGACCGCGTGGCGTGGACGGTGCGCTCACGAACCCGAGTCTAGGCGAGCCTCGTCGGCTTGACAAGGGCGGGTCATTGGGGCAATCTATCGCACCGCTCGAGCGAGATACGACGCCGCCGGGCGTCGGAAGGGCGGCGGGCCCGGGGAAACGCCGTCATCATTCGTTCATCCGTGCGCCGCGGAGGTCGACCGCGCCCCGCGGCGCGATTCTGGAGGTCGTGTTGTCCGGACCGATACCGCTGGCCGCCGGTCCCGGAGGGGCTTCGGGGAGCCTCTGGCTGCAGCCCCTGGTCCTGCTGGGTTTCTTCGCGATCATGTACTTCATTCTGATCCGCCCCGCCCACAAGCGTCAGAAGGCCCTGCAGCGCATGCAGGAATCCCTCGAGGACGGCGCGCGCGTCGTGACCTCAGGGGGCCTGAAGGGCACCGTGGTCAGGGTCGATAAGGACAACGTCAAGCTCCGTATCGCGGACAACGTCAAGGTCGATGTGACCCGAACGTCCATCGTCGGCCGAGAGGATCAGGAGGCCCCGTCCTGATCAAGCCTGCCGTCCCGGGGACGCGCACCGCGCCGTCCACGCTTCGAAAGCCCGGTGAGACCCGATGAACGCCCTGGACATCCGCTTCCGGCTTCTGATCATCGTGGCCGTCGTCGTCGTGTGCGTCCTTCTCGCGTTTCCGCCGAGCGAGACGATCAACCTCGGGCTCGATCTGAAGGGCGGCATCCATCTCGTCATGCGCGTGAACACCGATGACGCCGTCAAGGCCGAGGTCGATCTGTCGATGGACCGGATCCGCGCGACCCTCGTCGAAGAGGGCTTCACTCCGGGAGAGATCAAGGCCGACGGCATCGACGCGATGATGATCGCGGGTCTCGATCCCGCCCGGGTCGGAAATGCGCGCGATTTGATCCGGCAACAGTTTCCCCAGTTCCGCGGTCAGGATCGCGGCGGGGGGCGTCTCCGTCTCGAGCTCACGGCCCAGCAGGCCATGGCCACGCGGGACTCGGCGGTGCGCCAGGCCCTGGAGACCATCCGCACGCGGGTCGACAAGTTCGGAGTCGCGGAACCGATCATCCAGAGACAGGGGATCGGTCAGGACGCGGATCGGATTCTGATTCAGCTTCCGGGCGTGGAGGATCCCGAGCGCGTGAAGGATCTGATCGGTTCGCCCGCGTTTCTCGAATGGAAGCTCGTGCGGGTGCCTCCCGGCATCACGGCGGATCAATACCGCCCCGCGCCGTCCCCCGAGGCCGTGGCCTCGCAGTTTCCGAACGGCCTTCCCGACGACGTCGAGGTTCTGCCCCAGGAGGTGACCGGAGACGATGGCGAGCCGTTCGCCGTCTACTGGCCCGTCACCCGCTCCTCGCCCCTCACGGGCAACGATCTCAAGAATGCGCGCCGGGACATGGATCGTTTCGGGTCTCCGGCCGTCAATTTCTCGCTCACGGCGGAGGCCGGGCGCCGCTTTCAGACCCTGACGCGCGAGAACCAGGGCCAGCTCCTGGCGATCGTCCTGGACCGCAAGATCGTCTCGGCGCCGCGCATCAACGCCGTCATCGCCGATCAGGGGATCATCGAAGGCGGCAACTTCACGATCGAGAGCGCCGAGGATCTCGCGTTGAAGCTGCGCTCGGGAGCGCTGCCGGCGAGCATGGAGATACTCGAGGAGCGCACGGTCGGGCCCTCCCTGGGAGCCGATTCGGTCCGCATGGGGATCGTGGCATCGATCATCGGATCCGCGATCGTCGTGCTGTTCATGGTGACCTACTACAGGCTCTCGGGCGTCAACGCCACGCTGGCCCTCTTCCTGAACATGCTGATCCTGCTCGGGGCGATGGCCTATTTCCGCTCCACGCTGACGCTCCCCGGCATCGCGGGCATCGCGCTCACCATCGGCATGGCGGTGGACGCGAACGTGCTCGTGTTCGAACGCATCCGGGAGGAGCTCCGCGTCGGTCGATCGGTCAAGGCGGCCGTCGCCGCGGGATTCGACAAGGCCTTCAGCACCATCATGGACAGCAACCTGACGACCCTCATCGCCGGGATATGCCTGTACGGTTACGGGACCGGCCCCGTCAAGGGGTTCGCGGTCACGTTGAACGTCGGGATCCTGGCCAACCTGCTCACCGCTGTGTTCGTGTCGAGGACGATCTTCGATGCCGTCCTCACCGTGATCCCCCGAGCCCGGCGACTGAGCATCTGATGCGATCATGATCCAGGTCTTCCACAACGCCAATTTCAGACTCATGTGGGGCACGAAGTACGTCTTCCTGACGATCTCCGCCGCGGCGTTGACGTTGGCACTCGGGTCGATGGTGGTCAACGGCTTCAATCTCGGTATCGACTTCGCGGGCGGGACGGCGGTGCAGATCCGGTTCCGTGAAGCGCCGCGCATCGAGGATCTCCGGAGCCGGCTCGAGGCGGCCAACCTCGGGGACATCAACATTCAGAGGATCGGCGAACGGGAGGACAACGAGGTTCTGATACGCGTGGAGCAGCAGCGGGTGAAGGGCGGCGACGGAAAGAGCGAGGGCGGCGAGATCAGTCAGGAGATTCTGTCGACCCTTCGATCGCCCGACGACGAGATCACGCCGGAGGGCATCGTGGATCTCAACCTCGCGACCCAGACCGATCTGCAACGCTGGCTCGAGGAGAGGCTGGCCGGCGATGGATCCGCCGCGGAGGCCGCGGAATCGGCGGCCGCGGCCATCGTCCGCGCTCGGACGGAGAGGGGCGGCCTCTTCCATGACCTGTCGGAGGTGGACGCGATTCCGGGCATCGAGCCCGCCGTCGCGGCGCGAGTCCGGGAGGGGGCGCGGCTGGCCCCGTTCGTGCTGCGCGGCGTGGAATTCGTCGGGCCGACGGCCGGCAAGGAGTTGATCCGCAACACGGCCTGGGCGATCTCACTCTCCGTGATCGGGATTCTCGTGTACGTCTGGTTCCGCTTCCACCGGGCGATCTGGGGATTGGCCGCCATCCTGGCCCTCGTGCACGACGTCGCGATCTCCGCCGGTGCGATGTCGATCACCGGCAAGGAGTTCTCGCTGCCGGTCGTCGCCGCGCTGCTGACCATCCTGGGATATTCGATCAACGACACCATCGTGATCTTCGATCGCATCCGGGAGAACATGCGGTTGTTCCGTGATCATGATTTCGAGGAGGTCGTCAATGCCTCGATCAATCAGACGCTGAGCCGGAGCGTCCTGACCTCCTTCACGCTGTTCGTCGCCGTGACGGCCCTCTTCCTGTACGGCGGCGACAAGCTGAACCCTCTCTCCTTCTGCATGATGATCGGGGTGGTCGTCGGAGCCTATTCCACCGTCGCGGTGTCCGCCACCGTCCTCGTTCTGGCCCACCGGTACCTCGGAGCCAGGCACGTCAAGGCCTGACGGGCCGGCAGCCCGATCGTTGCCGGTTGCTGCGCCGCGGATCGGGGTGCTATACTTCCGTTCACATCGATGAGACGCCCGCATTCCCTCCCGGTCAGGAAGTCCGCTCCAGCGATTCCGGGCGCCGCCGCGCGAGCGCGGACGTCATGGATCGCCAGGCGATGATTCGTTTCGAGAACATCCAGGAAAAGGTCGAAGCCTACATGCCCGGGGTGGACCTGGAGCTGCTCCGCAGGGCCTACGTTTTCTCGGCCAAGGAGCACAAGGGACAGACCCGGTCCTCGGGCGAGCCCTACCTGATCCACCCGCTCTCGGTGGCCGCGATCCTGGCCGATCTCAAGCTCGACATGACCTGCATCGTGGCGGGCCTGCTGCACGACGTCCTGGAGGACACGCTGACCACGCGGGAGGCGCTCGAGGCCCATTTCGGCAAGGACATCGCGCACCTCGTCGAGGGCCTGACGAAGATCTCGCGCATCAGCTTCAACTCCAAGGAGCAGCAGCAGGCGGAGAGCTTCCGCAAGATGATGCTGGCGATGGTCGACGACATCCGGGTCATCCTCGTGAAGCTCGCCGACCGGCTGCACAATATGCGGACGCTGGAGCACCTCTCGGAGCGCCAGAGGGAGCGCATCGCCCGCGAGACCTTGGAGATCTACGCTCCCATCGCCAACCGCCTCGGCATGGCCAGGGTCAAGAACGAGCTCGAGGATCTGTCCTTCCGCCACCTGGACGTCCAGGGTTACGCGGCGCTCGAGCAGGCGCTCGATGAGAAGCGGAAGATGACGGACGAGTTCATCCGGGGCATCCAGGCCACTCTCCGATCCGAGATGGATCGGGCGGGCATCGTGTGCGAGATCTACGGGCGCCGCAAGCATCTCTACAGCATTTATAAGAAGATGAGGCGCCAGCGCATCGACCTCACGCAGGTCTACGATTATCTGGCCTTTCGCATTCTCACGCACAGCATCAAGGACTGCTACGGCGCCCTGGGCATCATCCACGGTCTCTGGCGTCCCGTCCCCGGGCGGATCAAGGATTTCATCGCGATCCCCAAGCCCAACATGTATCAATCCCTGCACACGTCGGTCATGACCGGGCAGGGCCAGCCGTTCGAAGTGCAGATCCGGACCCACGACATGCACCGGATCGCCCAGGAGGGGATCGCGGCGCACTGGAAGTACAAGGAGAATCGATCGGCGGCCGACAAGGACGCCAATGTCCAGTGGCTCCGGCAGATCATGGAGTGGCAGCAGGAGCTGAAGGACCCGCGCGAGTTCCTCAGCATGGTGAAGGTCGATCTCTATCCCGAAGAGGTCTACTGCTTCACTCCCCAGGGACAGGTCAAGTCGTTTCCCCGCGGCGCCACGCCGGTGGACTTCGCCTACTCCGTGCATACGGAGATCGGGCATCGCTGCATCGGGGCCCGCGTGAACGGGACGCTGCAGCCGCTCCGGTCCGAGTTGAAGAACGGTGACATCGTCGAGATCCTCACCGGGCCCAACCAGCATCCCAGCCAGGATTGGCTCTCTTTCGTGCGAACCCCGCGCGCCCGCGCGAAGATCCGCCAGTGGCTGAACGTGGATCGCCGCAGCCGCAGCATCGAGCTGGGAAAGGCCATGTGCGACAGGGAGTTCAAGCGCTACCGATTCAGCCTGAAATCCTATCTCGGCGATGGCGACCGGCTGAAGGAGCAGCTGCAGGCGCTCGGGTGCGCGAGCCTGGATGACCTCTACGTCGCGGTCGGATACGGAAAGATCGCCCCTCGGGCGCTCATCGAGAAGCTGGAGCCCGGGGCGCGAGCGCGCGAGCGCACCGAGGGCGGCATCGCCGGCGTGGTCAAGAAGGCGCTCGGGCTCGGCGGCAAGAAGGTCACGGTGCGGGGGCTCGACGACGCGCTCATCGCCCTGGCCCGCTGCTGCAATCCGATCCGGGGCGAGCCGATCGTCGGCTACATCACCCGCGGTCGCGGCGTCACCGTGCACTCCGAGCGCTGCCCCAATCTGGAGAAGCTGCTGTACGATCCCGAGCGGCGGATCGAGGTGGCATGGGAGAGCGCCGACGAGACCCGCTTCGAAGTGCGCATCACGGTCCTGTCGGAGGACAGGCCCGGTATGCTGGCGAAGATCACCTCGGCCATCGCCAACGCCAAGTCGAACATCAAGAACGTCGAGGCGCGCACGTTCGAGGATCGCCGTGGCGAGATCACGCTGGTGCTGGACATCCAGGACCTGGATCATCTCCAGGCCATACTCGATAAGGTGAAGGGCATCGACGGGGTCTACCACGTCGAACGACGCGTCGCCTGAGGGTCCGCCGGGTCGATCCTGCGCCACAGATCGCGGGGGGGCGCGCGGGCCGGTACGGGAGCGAGGGAGGATCGATTCATGGAGAGCGGCACGAGGATCACCACCTTGAAGGCGCCGAAGGCCATCGGACCGTACTCGCAGGCGGTTGCAGCGGGAGGATTCATCTTCCTGTCGGGACAGATCCCGCTGGATCCGGCGACCGGCGAGATGGTGCGCGGATCGATCGAGGAGCAGACGACCCGGGCGCTGGAGAATCTGAAGGCGGTGCTCGAGGCGGGAGGCAGCGGCTTCGATCGCGTCGTCAGGACGACCGTGTATCTCGCCGACCTGTCGGACTTCCAGGCCGTGAATCGCGTGTACGAGCGCTACTTCGGATCGACCCGTCCGGCGCGGGCCACCGTGCAGGTGGCCGGGCTGCCCCTGGGCGCGCGGATCGAGATCGACGCGATCGCGATCGGCTGAGGAGGCCGGAGCCCGCCGGGAGGCCCCGCGGGCCGGGGGCCGGGAGTCAGGACGCCGCCTTGACGACGTTCCCGGACTTGAGACAGCGCGTGCAGACCTTCATGCGGCGACGGGTTTTTCCGACGATCACCCGCACCCGCTGAACGTTCGGGTACCAGACGCGCGAGGAGACGTTGTTCGCGTGGCTGATCCGGTGCCCGTGCACCGCACGCTTCCCGCAGATCTCGCACGATCGCGCCATTCCCGAAAACCTCCCCTGAGACCCGGCGGCGGAGCCGCGCCGGCCCGTCTGAGCGGGTGAGGGCGCACTCTACCACACCCCCGAAGGCCCGATCAACGGGCCCGGCCCCAGCCCCCCCTTCACGTTCAGCGTCCTCCCATCTCGGGACGACGGGACGATTGGCGGCGATTTCGTGGTCAGTCCGGCGCCGCAGATGACGTATATGTAATTCAAGCTAATCTGTATATGCAAAATTAGGACTGCATGATAATGATTTTGACAGGCCGCCTTGCAATATTGGAGTCGCGGGATATATTGAATTTTCGTGAAAAAAGGCCGTCACTCCAGGGGGAGTGGTACGGGATTCAACGGAACGAGGACGAGGGAGATCGCCGGTGTTCTTCTCCAGGAGCAGGAACCTGATCGGGCTCGACATCGGATCGAGCGCCGTGAAGGCCGTCGAGCTCAAGGAGCTGGGTAAGGGGAAGGGCTATCAGCTCCTGAGCATGGCGGTCGAGCCGCTCTCCCCGGAGGCGATCGTCGATGGCGCCATCATGGACTCCGGGCTGGTGATCGAGACCATCCAGAAGGCGCTGGCGTCCCGCAAGATCAAGGGCGCCGACGTGGCGATCGCGCTCTCCGGGCACAGCGTGATCATCAAGAAGATCTCCATTCCGGCGACTTCGGAGGAGGAGCTGGCGGAGGTCATACCCTGGGAGGCGGAACAGTACATCCCGTTCGACGTCGAGGACGTCAACCTGGCCTATCAGGTTCTCAAGAGTGTCTCCGGCAGCGAGGGGAACATGGACGTCCTCCTCGTCGCGGCCAAGAAGGACAAGATCAACGACTACACCTCGGTCGTCAGCCAGGCGGGGCGCAATCCGGTCCTGGTGGACGTGGACGTGTTCGCCCTTCAGAACTGCTTCGAGATGAACTATGACGCGGAGAGCGAGGGGGGCACGGCGCTGGTGAACATCGGAGCCAACACCACGAACGTCGCCATCCTGAAGGGCACCACCTCGATCTTCTGGCGCGACATCTCGGTCGGGGGCAGCCACTACAACGACGCGATCCGCAAGGAGCTCAATCTGAGCTTCGAGCAGGCGGAATCCCTGAAGCGGGGCGAGGAGGTCGACGGCATCCCGGTCGAGAACGTCACGCCGATCCTCGCGTCCGTGAACGACTACGTCGGCACCGAGATCCAGAAGACCGTCGACTTCTTCAAGAACACGACGCCGGGCGAGAACATCGAGAAGCTGGTTCTGGCCGGCGGATCCTCCCGCGTGCCTCATCTCCAGGAGGCCCTGGCGGAGCGCTTCGGCGTCCCGGTCGAGCACCTGAACCCGTTCAACCGGGTTCACGTGGGCAAGGGGATCTCGCCCGAGGAGGTCGACGAGATGAGCGCCAGCGTGAGCATCGCCGTGGGTCTCGCGAGCCGGCGGATCGGGGACAACCGATGATCAAGATCAATCTGCTCGCCACCGCGCAACAGACCCGCGAGCGGTCCGTCAGCCTGCCAAAATTCGAGGGCGTGGGCACCCTGGGCCAGAACGCCCTCATGGCGGGCATCGTCATCCTGGCCGTCCTCTTCATCGGATGGCGCTGGTACAGCCTGGACAGCGAGCGGAGGGCCCTCGCCGAGGAGACGGCCAGGGCCGAGGCCGAGCGCCAGCGTCTTCAGGAGATCATCCGGAAAGGCGAGGAGTACAAGGCCAAGAAGGAGCTCCTCCAGCGGAAGATCGAGCTGATCACCCAGCTGAAGAGGAATCAGAGCGGCCCGGTGCATCTTCTGGACGAGGTGAGCAAGCAGCTGCCCGACTTTCTCTGGCTCGAGTCGATGACCGAGAGCGGGTTCAACATCCAGATCCGCGGCAAGGCGACGACCTACAACGCCGTGTCCAACTTCTACAACAACCTCACGGGATCGAGGTACTTCCAGAACGTGGTCATGGGGCCGATCTCGTCCGTCGACGCGGGAGTGAATTTCTCGCTGACCTGTCAATTCCTGCCGCAGCCGCTTCCCGGCGAGGTTGCGCCGGGGGCCGCAGGCGCGGGGGCGGTTCAGTAGAGGACGAAGATGTTCGATCTGAAGAAGCTGCCATTCTGGGGACAGTTCGGCGTCGTCGCCGCCATGGCGGTGGTGCTCGTCTGCGTGGCGTATTTCGCGTACCCCAACTTCGGCGAGATGAAGAAGAAGAACCTGGCGGCGCGCGCCAACCTCGAAAACCTGCAGACGGAGATCCGCAGGGGGCAGGCGATCGAGGCGAAGCTGCCGGAGTTCGAGAAGGAGATCGAAAACCTCCAGTTCAAGCTCAACGATCTGCTGACCATTCTCCCCACGACGCCCGAAACCGGGGAGCTCCTGAAGTGGGTGAAGAACCTCACCGATCAATCCAACCTGGATCTGAAGCAGTTCAATCCCGGCTCGCTCCGCGCGCGCGAGTTCTACCACGAATTCCCGATCATGATGGAGATCGAGGGCGATTATCACGATCTCGGAGTGTTCTTCGATCGGATCAGCAAGTACTCGCGGATCATCAACGTCAGCGGAGTGAACATCAGTGCGAGCCGGAAGGCGGGCCACTCGATCGGCTCGACATTCACGGCGACGACGTTCGTCTACGACGAGAAGAGACAGGGAGAGCAGCAGCCATGAGCCATCCTCCCATCGTCCGGACGACCATCATCCTCCTGCTGGCGGCCATCGCCGCCGGGGCGCCGCGCGCGCAGGCACAGGAGGAGAGCGCCCCGGCCGAGGTCGCGGAGGAGAAGGCGCCGCAGAACGTCGCCGAGACCATCAATCGGATCATGCAGGACAACGAGGCGATGCTGGAGGGGCGGGGGTTCACGTACGACCCCGCAGGCCGAAGGGATCCCTTCCGCTCGCTCGTCGACTCCCTCACCGTGGGCAAGCCGGGCGAGCGGCCCCGGGGCATCCAGGGGATGCTCATCTCGGAGGTCGATCTGGTCGGCATCGTCCAGAAGGGAAGGGAGGCGATGGCGTTCTTCAACGGCAGCGACAACAAGGGCTATTTCCTCAAGGTGGGGGATACCCTCTATGACGGAAAGATCACGCGAATCAATCGCAATCAGGGAATCGTCGTGTTCCGGCAGGAGGTCAACGATCCCAGGAGCATCAAACCATACCGTGACGTGACGAAGAGGTTGACGACAGCGGAGGAGGACACGTTATGAGGTTCGGGAAGGTCGCGATTCTTGTCGTACTCGCCGCGGCCGCCCTGCGTTGCTCGGGCAATCCGCCCGTCAGCGATCCGGGTCTGGCGGCGCTCGACGTGCCGGCCGCGGTGGTCATTTCAAAGATCGATCACTCGGCCACGCCGACCGGGACCGAGGTCGTTCTGCACGGCAATTACCCGTTCAGCTACACCTCGTATCAGCCCGATCCGACGACGCTGGTCCTCGAGCTGCTGGACGTCCAGATCCAGGGCATCAGTTCGGTCGTGCCGATCCGGACTCCTCAGGTGGAAACCGTCCGCGTGTCCGCCGTCGAGAGCGTCGACGGCGGGATGATCGCCAAGTTCGAATTTCAGAACGTCTTCGCCTCCCAGCATTCCATACACCTGGACGGGAACGATCTGGTGGTGGAGTTCCCGTCGTTGAGCGACTCGGAGAATACGCCGGAGCCGCCGATGATGGCCCGGGGAGTCGAACCGGACGAGGGGTCCGATGCCGACACGGAGCTTCTTCTCAACGAAGAGGGCGAGTACGAGCTTCTGACCGCGCCGCCCGACGCCGCCGCGGACGACGCCGAGTTCGAGCCCCTTCCGCTCGAGGAGCCGATCGGTCCGGAACCCGATGAGGGAGAGGGCGTGCCTCCCGGTCTCGACGAACTGCTCGAGCCGATCGGGGAGGATCCCGGTCGAGGTCCGTCGCAAGGGGAGCTCGAGCCGTTGCCGCTCGAGGAGGAGGACGACTCGCCGCTGCCCGAGTTGACGCCGCTGCCGGCTTCCCAGGGCGTGGCGGACGGATCGGGCGCGACGCCCGCGCCGAAGCCGGCGCCCGGAGCGACGGCCTCGCAGACCGGCCGGGTGCCGGCCGTCCAGGTGTCCGCTGCGCAGGGACCGCCGGCGAAGACGCTGCTGGGTGTACGGGCCGATTCGTCGGGATCGGCGCCGGTCGTCGTCCTCAAGGCGGACGGCACGCTGTCCGCCGAGCACTTCGAGCTTCAGAATCCGCCGCGGCTGGTTGTGGACCTGCCCGGCGTGGTGGTCGGCACCGACACCCGCACCGTGGCGGTCGCGTCGAACGTGCTCTCCCGCGTGCGAGTGGCCCAGTTTGCCAGCCGGCCGCGGCCGATCGCCCGCGTCGTCCTGGACATGAGCGGCCCGAAGCCGTACGCGATTCAGCCGGTCGGCGATGGGCTGGTCATCGACTTCTCGGACGAGGCCGTCCAGCATGCCGTGCAGCGCGGCCCCGTCGTTCAGGAGCCGATCGCACAGCCCCTGGCCGCGGAGACCCCGGGCGTTCCGGGGCCGATGGCGATGGGCGGGCCCGACGAGGACGAGCCGGACGTCGAGGCGCCCGTCCCCGAGCCGCTCCTGCCGAAGTCCTCCAATCCGCTCCTGGCCCAGGGAGAGGTGAGGGTCGACGCGAAGCCGCGCGAGGTGGCGTTCCGCTCGGACCCCGGGAGCAAGCGCGACCAGCGCATCCTGTTCGGTCCCTCGCGATTCTCGAGCCGGGCGATCTCCGACACCGGCCCGAAGTACACAGGCAAGCCGATCTCCCTGAACTTCAAGGACGCCGATCTGAAGGACGTATTCAGGCTCTTCCACGAGATCACGGGCTACAACATCGTCCTGGACCCGGCCGTCTCGGGAAACCTCACGATCGTGCTCGAAAACGTTCCGGAGGACCAGGCGCTCGACATCATCCTGAAGAACAACGGCCTGGACAAGATCTTCGAGAACAACGTCATCCGGATCGCCACGACCCAGAAGCTGGCCGCCGAGGCCGCCGCCCGAAAGGCGCTGCTGGAGGCCCAGGAACTGGAGGAGGAGCCGATCACGTTCACCCGGAGCCTGTCCTACGCGAAGGCGGGCTCGGTGACGCCGATCATCAAGAAGATCATGTCGAAGCGTGGCGACGTGATCATGGACGATCGCACGAACACCCTGATCATCACGGATCTCCGGGACCGGCAGGAGCCGATCAACCGTCTGATCGACGCCCTCGACGAGCAGACGCCGCAGGTCGTGATCGAGGCGCGGATCGTCGAGACGGACCGGGAGTTCAACCGCGACTTCGGGATCGTCTGGGGCGTTCACGGCGAGGCCTCGACCGCCAAGGGCACTCAGACGAACCTGGACTTCCCGCACACGGGCACGCTGGATTACGACGTCAGCCTGCCCGCGGCCGCGTCCGCCGGCACACTCGGGCTCACCTTCGGCAATGTGCTGGACTCCGTGAACCTGGATGTGCAGCTGGACGCCTTCGAGCTGAACGGTGACGTCAAGGTGCTCTCGTCGCCGCGCATCACCACGCAGAACAACCAGAAGGCGATCATCGAGCAGGGCGTTCAGATTCCGGTCGTCAGCACCACGGCGACGCAGATCAACGTCGAGTTCATCTCCGCCTCGCTGAAGCTCGAGGTGACGCCCCAGATCACCAAGGAGAAGACGGTGATCATGGACGTCATGGTGGACAACTCGTCTCCCGACTTCGTCAACCGGGTCGGAGACGTGCCGCCCATCATCACGGAGCGCGCCGAGACCCAGATCCTCGTGCCCGACGGCGGAACCGCCGTCATCGGCGGAATTTTCAAGCTGAACGCCTCGATCACGCGGGCGGGGGTCCCGGGCCTCTCGAAGATTCCCGGGATCGGATGGTTGTTCAAGAACAAGTCGATCAATCGCAAGAACACGGAGCTTCTGATCTTCATTACGCCGAGAATCTCCACGAAGTCGCCGGGGCAGGAGGACAAGGCATGAGGACCCATCGAGTCGAGACCATCTTCACGGTCCTGGCGGCCGTCGCCCTCGTGCTGGCCGCGGGCTCCTGCAACCGCCACGATGATCCCGAGACCGCCGAGGGCGTGCCGGTCGTCTCGGCGATCACGTACAACGGCGTCAGCGTGAGCGATCCGACGACGGACGTCGTCGCGAATCTGACCGTGAAGATCGAGGATCGCAACGGCAACGCGAACACCTTCTTCAACGAGGTGACGTTCACCGACTACACGGTCGAGTACTTCGGCGTCGTCCCGAACCCGCCGCCCGGCGTCATCAGCACGGGCTTCATCCCCGTGGGCAGCACCGGCTCGCTGTTCCTCACCGTGCTCCCCGCGGCCGACAAGGCCGGCTTCATGGCGGGCCAGGCGCTGCTCGGACGCCTTCAGGTCAACGGACACGATCTGCTCGGCAATCCGGTCTCGTTCACGGCCGACCTGGCGATCATCTTCGCGGCCTGAGTTGATCGACGCACCGGATCGAGCCCCCGGAATCCCCGGGGGCTTTCCCTTTTGACAAGCGATTCGGGCGACCATATAATCGCCGCGTTGCCGCTTCTCGGCCGCGGCGCTAATCTATTTGTGTCAATCATTTAAGGTCCATGGCGAAACCGACTGCACAACGCGGCGCCTCGATCGAGGCGCTCAAGCAGAGAATGGCGCGGGATCCGCTCTCACGGGCCTTCCTGCAACTGGCCGAGGAGTATCGCAAGTCGGGGCAGTTCGAGGAGGCGGTGCGCGTCTGTCAGGAGGGTCTCGCACGCCATCCGACCTACCACACGGCGCGCATCTCGCTGGGGCGCACGTACCTCGAGGCCGGTGATCTGGAGAACGCCCGCCGTTCGCTCGCGGAGGTGCTGGAGCTGGCTCCCGAGAATCACCTCGCCGGCAAGCTTCTGGCGGAGGTGCAGCGCCGGCTGGGCGATCATCCCGGCGCCATCGAGACCTACCGGTCGATCCTGCGTCACTATCCGGGCGACCAGGAGGTCGCGGCGCTCCTGGACGATCTCGAGGGAGCGGGGGGAGCGGAATCGGTCGCCGGCGATCCGCGACCCGATTATCTACCCGAGGACCTCGGTGCGATCCCCGGACGGATG
>JBFGDZ010000004.1:0-44798 GCA_041580375.1 Candidatus Polarisedimenticolia bacterium | reverse complement strand
CTGATCGAGAACATCCTGGATTTCTCGCGCATCGAGACGGGCCGCAAGACCTACCGGTTCGTGCTCACCGATCTGAAGGAAGTCGTCGAGTCCACGCTGAAGACCTTCGACGTCCATCTCAAGCACGGCGGGTTCCGGATCGCCTTCGAGATGGGCGGCGAGCCCCTCCCGCGGGTCGCCGTCGATCCGGACGCCATCTCGCAGGCGCTCCACAACCTGCTGGATAACGCGGTGAAGTACTCGGGCGATTCGCGCCGGATCGAGGTGTTCCTGAAGCGCGAGAGCGACGCCGTCGTGGTGTCGGTGCGCGACCACGGCATCGGGATCGCCCGGGACGAGCAGGAGAAGATCTTCGACCGGTTCCACCGCGTCAGCACCGGTCTGGTGCACGACGTGAAGGGGAGCGGTCTCGGGCTGTCGATCGTGCAGCACATCGTCAAGGTGCACCGGGGGCAGATCACCGTCGAGAGCGAGCCGGGGAAGGGGAGCACCTTCTCGATCCGCCTGCCGTTCGACACGAGGCATCCCGCGGAGGAGTCGCAGGGCGTCGCTGCGGCGGAGCGGGCGGCCGATCTCGAGGCCGGCCTGGGGTCCTGACATGACGGAGATTGAGGAGGGGGAGAGGAGTCAACCATGCCGAAGGTGTTGATCGTCGAGGACGATGATTCGATGGCCACGGCCCTGACCGACGGCTTTCGGTACGAGGGGTACGAGGCGTCCCTCGTCCGGGACGGCGCCGAGGGACTGCGGATGGCGCAGGACTCGAAGCCCGACATCATCATCCTGGACGTCATGCTCCCGAAGATGAACGGTCTCGACGTGTGCCGCGAGATCCGCAAGTCCGGCAACCCGGTGCCGATCATCATGCTGACGGCCCGCGGGCAGGAGATCGACAAGGTGCTGGGACTGAAGCTGGGCGCCGACGACTACGTCACCAAGCCGTTCGGGTTCCTGGAGCTGATGGCGCGGGTCGAGGCGGTCCTGCGCCGGGCCTCGGGCCGCGCGGCGCCGCTCGAAAGCTACAGGTTCGGCGACGTCACGGCCGACTTCGAGAGGGGCGAGGTGCGCAAGAAGGGGAATCTGCTCGAGATGTCGCCCCGCGAGATCCGCCTGCTGCAGTACCTGATCGACAACCGGGGGAAGGTGATAGCCCGCGAAAAACTGCTGGACGCGGTCTGGGACTATGACAGCGCACCCGTGACCCGGACCGTCGACATGCACGTCGCCAAGCTGCGGAAGAAGATCGAGGACTCGCCGGCCGAGCCGAGATACATCGTCACCGTGCACGGAATGGGGTATAAATTCACCGGCTGACCTCCGGTGATCGTCACCGCGGCCCGGGCGTTCGGGCCGGCGGGGATCGACGCCCCCGGAGGGCCGCCGGAGGAACCCTTGGCCTGCCCGCTCGTGCCGCTCGTCTCCACGACCGACGTCGCCTTCCTGCCGATGGTCAAGTCCCTGCTGGAGTCGGTCGGCATTCCCTTCGTCGTTCAGGGTGAGCAGACCCTGAACCTCCTGCCGGTCGGCCCGTTCGCCGGGGGGACGAACCGCGGGGGAGCCCTCAGGGCCACGATCCACGTCCCCGAGGACCGGCTCGAGGAGGCGCTCGCGCTGCTCCGGGAGAGGGCTCAGGTCCTCGACGGCGGTCCCTGAACCCCGCGCGTCGAGCCCGCGAGTCTCACAGAGGCATCAGGCGGTAGATCCTGCTGCGCTGCCGGCAGGCTCCCCTGTAGGCGATCTCCACGCGAGCGCAGCGCGCCTCGCAGGCGTTCCCGTAGGTCTGGCCGTCCACACCGCACACCGGGTCGTAGATCTGAGGGCAGACGCACGGGGCGCAGAAGCTCGCGCAGCCGCATGGGTCGGGGCAATTGAACGCTGGCTGGCAGTTGCTGCCGGCGGCGCAGTCGGCGTCCCGCGCGCAGACCGGCCGGCACTCGCCGCCGTGCAGGACCGGGACGCCGTGGCAGGCGGCGTCCTCGACGCCGCAGATGTAGGTGCGTCCGTCGGAGCCGCACACGGGGTCCGGGACCAGGCAATTGATGACGCACGGGGCCTGACAGACACCATCCCGGCAGACGTCGCCCGTCGGGCAGTCGGCGTTGCAGCGGCACGGGATCCGGCATTCTCCTGGATGCAGGATCTCGACGCCGGCGCAGCGAGCCACGCAGGCGTTCGGATAGGTGTTGCCGTCGGCGCCGCACACCGGATCGAACACGTCGGGACAGAGGCACGGCTCGCAGTGCTCGGCGACGCAGGTCTCGAAGGCCGTCCGGGCGCGCTCCGCGCAGCGCGTCGGGTCGCCGCCGGCGGCCAGACACGCCCTGTACACCTCCTCGGAGTGCGCGCGGCAGCGGTCCTTGCAGGTCGGCTCGGGGACGCAGTGCTCCTCGATGCAGACGTCCAGGACCATCCGGGCCCGCTCGGCGCAGGCCTCGCGATCGTGTCCGGCCTCCACGCAGAGCCGGAAGAACTCCTCGGCCCGGGCACGGCAGCGGTCCTCGCAGCCCGGCTCGGGGGTGCAGGCCCCCTCGATGCAGGCGGCGAGAGCGGCGCGGGCGCGAACCGCGCAGGCCTCCGGATCGTTCCCCGCCGCGACGCACTCCCGGTAGAGACGTTCGGCCCTCGCGCGGCAGAGGTCCTCGCAGGTCGGCTCGGGACGGCAGTTCTCCTCGATGCAGACCTCGAGGACCGCCCGCGCGCGGTTCACGCAGGCCTCACGCGGATGACCCGCCTCGAGGCAGAGGCGAAGCGTCGTCTCGGCCTTCGTCCGGCAGCGGTCCTCGCAGGTCGGATCGGGGCGGCAGTTCGCCTCCACGCAGGCCGCGAGCGCGGCTTTCGCCCGCTCGGCGCAGGCCTCCGGGGCGCCTCCCGCGCTCACGCAGGCGCGGAACAGCTCCTCCGAGCGGGCCCGGCAGCGGTCTTCGCAGGACGGGTCGGGATCGCAGACGAGGCCATCCGTTTCGGCGGCGGGGGCCATCGACCAGGACAGGATCGCGAGCGCGAGAACGAGCAGGAAACGCGAAGCGGGAGCGCGCATGGACACCTCCCCTGAAGTTGGCGCGGTGCGGGACTGACCGGCATCGTACGGCCGGTGACGGAGCGAGTCAAGAAGATTACGGCCCGCGGGGCATGGTCGGGGAACGCCGACGGGCGTGAGCGGGAACCCTGCTAGACTATCGCGTCGCCGGCGCGGAAGCGGAGGGCGCGAGGCCGCCGGCGGGGAGGGACGGTACGTTGATTCCGGCAGCCGATCCGGCGGGCGAGTACGCGGCTCTGAAGGCCGAGATCGACGAGGCTGTCTTCCGCGTGCTGTCCTCCGGCCGCTACATCGGCGGCCCCGAGGTCGAGGCACTCGAGGAGGAGTTCGCCCGCGCGTGCGGCGTGCCTCACGCCGTGGCGGTCGGAAGCGGCACCGATGCCCTCCGGCTGGCGCTCCTGGCCGCGGAGGCCGGCGAAGCGGCGAGCGCAATCCCGCGGGGCACCCCGAAGGACGGCGCCGGGCCCCCCGAGGTGATCACGAGCCCCTTCTCGTTCTTCGCCTCGGTCGAGGCGATCGGCCAGGTCGGCGCCGCGACGGTCTTCGCCGACATCGATCCCGACACCCTCACGCTCGACCCGCGCCGGGTCGAGCGCGCCCTGACAAAGCGAACGAGGGCGATCATCCCGGTGCATCTCTACGGCCACCCGGCCGATCTCGATCCGATCCGGGATCTGGCCGCGCGCCGGGGCCTCGTGATCGTCGAGGACGCCTGCCAGGCGCACGGCGCCCTCTACAAAGGAAAGCCGGCCGGCTCTCTGGCGACGGCGGGGGCGTTCTCCTTCTATCCGACGAAGAACCTCGGCGGCTGCGGCGAGGGCGGGATGGTGACCACGGGGGATCGCGATCTCGCCGGGCGCGTCCGGCGCCTCAGGGACCACGGACAGGAGGGAAAGTACCGCCACGTGGAGTCGGGATACAACGCGCGCCTCGACGCGCTGCAGGCCGCGATCCTGAGGGTCAAGCTGAAGCGGCTGTCCGCGTGGAACGAGCGCAGGCGCTCCATCGCGCAGCGTTACCGCGAGCGCCTCGGCGGGAGCGGCGTCGTCCTCCCGGTCGAGCGTCCCTGGGCGCGGCACGTCTTCCATCAGTTCACCGTCCGCGTGCGCCGCAGGGACGAGGTGCGGGCGGCGCTCGAGGCTCGCGGCGTCGCGGCGCAGGTGCACTATCCGATCCCGCTGCACCTGCAGCCCGCGCTGGCGGGGCCGGCCGCCGGGGCGGGCTCCTTCCCCGAGGCCGAGCGGGCCGCCCGGGAGGTGCTGTCGCTGCCGGTTCATCCCGGCCTGTCCGACGGGCAGGTGGACCTCGTCTGCGACGCCCTTCTCGCCGCCGTGGGCGCCGGATGACTCCGGGGCGCGCCGCTCCGGGACGCCGGACGACTCCCGGGCGTGCGGCCCGCGCCCGCCGGCGCCAGCGGGTCCTCCTCGTCGCGGGCGCGCGACCCAACTTCATGAAGATCGCCCCGCTGCTGCGCGAGCTGCGCGCGCGGCCCGCGCGCTTCGAGGCGCGCCTCGTGCACACGGGCCAGCACTACGATTCCCTGATGTCGGAGGTCTTCTTCGACGAGCTGGAGATCCCCCGGCCGGACATCCATCTGGGCGCCGGCTCCGGAACCCACGCCGCCCAGACGGCGCGCATCATGGAGGCGTTCGAGGCCGTCCTGGCGGAGAATGTGACCGACCGCGTGGTCGTGGTCGGGGACGTCAACTCCACCCTGGCCTGCTCGGTGGTGGCGGCGAAGATGAGCCCGCCCGTCCCCGTGGCGCACGTCGAGGCGGGGCTGCGCTCGCGCGACCTGACCATGCCGGAGGAGATCAATCGGATCGTCACCGACGCCCTCTCCGACCTGCTGTTCACGACGAGCGCCGACGCCGACCGCAACCTGATCCGCGAGGGGGTGCCCAGGAGCCGCATCCACCGCGTGGGGAACGTCATGATCGACACGCTGCGGCGGTTCCGGAAGAGGGCCGATCGCTCGGACGTGAAGCGGCGACTCGCGATCGAGGAGCCGTACGCGCTGCTGACGCTGCACCGCCCCGCCAACGTCGACGACGCCGCCGCGCTGCGCCGGATCGTGGACGCGCTGCGCGCGATCGCGAAGCGGCTCCCGATCCTCTTCCCGGCCCATCCGCGCACCCTGAGGATGCTGGAGTCGACGGCGCTCAAGCGCTACTTCGATGATTCGCGCGGCCGGCTGCGCCTGATCGAGCCGCTCAGCTACCTCGACTTCCTGCACCTGCAGTCGCGGGCCCGCCTGGTGCTGACCGATTCCGGCGGCATCCAGGAGGAGACGACGATTCTCGGCGTCCCGTGTCTCACCCTCCGGAACAACACGGAACGACCCATCACCCTGACCCAAGGAACAAACCGTCTTGTCGGCACGGACACGGTCAGCATCGTGCGTGAGGCTTCGCGAGCGCTGGCCGGGACTCGCCGGCGCAAGCCCCGCATCCCGCTCTGGGACGGGCGTGCCGCGGGGCGGATCGTGAGGGTCCTGGAGAGGTGCGGGCCGATTGACAGACCCGCCCCCCCGGGCGGAGAATGATCCGCAGCGCTACTCTTCTTGCGTTTCAGCCCGGGAAACAAGGAAGGATGGCCGCCGCACATGGCGGAGCGATCCGATTCGAGGGTCGGCCGCTCCCGGTCCACAGCCGGGGAGCGGGACGTCCGCACGCGCGTCCTGATCGTCGACGATCACATGATCGTCCGGCAGGGGCTGCGCGCCCTGCTGGAGATCCAGCCGGACATGGAGGTGGCCGGGGAGGCGGCCGACGGCGAGCAGGCGATCCGAAGGACCGCCGAACTGAAGCCGGACATCGTGGTGCTGGATCTCAGCATGCCGGGATTGAGCGGCCTCGAGACGACCGTGCGTCTGATTGAGCGGCACCCGGACGTGAAGATCCTCGCCCTGACGATGCACGACAGCGAGGAGCACGTCTATTCCCTCCTCAAGGCCGGTGCGCGGGGATTCCTCCTGAAGGAATCGGCCTCCGCGGACCTGGTCCACGCAATTCGCGCCGTGCGCACCGGGGGCGTCTACCTGCACCCCCGGATCTCGTCCAAAGTCGTGGGGGAGTATCTGAAGCGCCCCCACCCCCGCGCCCGCAAGGGGAGGCAGGACGGCCTGACCGCCCGCGAGACGCAGGTCCTCAGGCTGATCGCAGAAGCCCACACGAACAAGGAGATCGCCGGGCTTCTGGGCATCTCCGTGAAGACGGTCGAGGCCCACCGGGCCCGGATCATGCACAAGCTCGGGATCCACAACATTGCGGGCCTGACCCGCTACGCCATCAGCCGGGGCCTGACCGGCCTCGAGGAGTCCCGCTGAGGGGCCCCGGGGGGCCCCGGCCGGGCTCCCGGACTCGCGAAGTTCGGTGACCCGGACCGAGACAGATTCGTAACTCATTATATTATAAACACTTATTGGTTTTTCGCCGCAGGCGAAACCGGCCGGAACCGTCCGTTCAGGCTTGACCGCCGTCGGGGCCGGTTGTTAAGATCGACTCCACCATCGAGGTTCTTCCGTGATTCAGGCCACTCCAGAGACTCAGGCGCGCAGGGTACTCACCTGCGGGCACCTCGGTTTTCTGCGCAAGACACCCCCAAGCCTGTACGACCTTTAGGCTCCCGGGCCGACGGCGACACCAGCGCTCATCGCCCCCGTGGTGTTCGTCGAGTCGCCTGGGGGGTGATCCGTTCCATAATTTTAGGAGTTCGAGGTCATCATCATGAAGAGCCATTCGAGACATCTAGGACGGACGGGCCATCGCGGCAATCGGGTCGTCGCCCTGTCGCCCGTCGGGTACAACGGCCCGGGCCGGCCCAACGGCAACGGCGGCGTGAGGGCCGCGGCCCGATCCGGCGGCGGCGTCCTGCCGGTCCCGGCCCAGCCGCGCCGTCCCGGCGTGCGCCGCAGCCTGAAGGCGGCCGCCAAGGCCCGCGCGCGCCGCGGGGTCCGGCGGATGCCGGTCGACAAGGTGATCAAGGAGTCGCAGCGCTGGCTGAACATCATCGCGAAGCCCGACCGCCTGACCGCCAAGCAGCGCAAGCGGATCGTCCGGGACACGGTCAAGTCCTTCGACACCTACTTCAACTCCGGCTTCCTCACCTACCGGAAATCGGTGGCGGAGACCAACCAGATCGCCTCGGTGGAGTGGACGGGGGAGGGGACCACCATCGAGGACGTTCTCGGCAACAGGTATATCGACTGCCTGGGCGGCTTCGGCATCTACTGCGCGGGGATCCGCCATCCCAAGATCATCGCGGCGGTGCGCGATCAGCTGGCGCAGATGCCGCTGTCCAGCCAGGAGCTCCTGGATCCGCTGCGCGGGGCCCTCGCCGAGCTGCTCGGCGAGATCGCGCCCGGGGACCTGCAGAAGAGCTTCTTCATCAACAACGGGACCGACGCGATCGAGGGCGCCATGAAGCTGGCGCGCCTCTACACGCAGAAGTCGGGCTTCATCTCGACCATCCGCGGGTTTCACGGCAAGTCGTACGGCTCGCTCTCGCTCATGGGCAAGGCCGAGTTCCGGGTCGCGTTCGAGCCGCTCCTGCAGGACGTCTACTTCGTCGAGTTCGGCGACGCCGACGAGGTCGAGTGGCAGCTCAAGAAGGCGCGCGACGTGGGGCTGGACGTCGCCGCCGTGGTCGCCGAGCCGATCCAGGGCGAGGCGGGGGCGATCGTGCCGCCGGACGACTACTGGCCGCGCCTGCGGGAGATCTGCGACGAGTACGACGTCCTGCTGATCGCCGACGAGGTGCAGACCGGCATGGGACGCACGGGCGCGCTGTTCGGCGTCAACCACTGGGACGTCGTGCCCGACATCATGTGCCTGGGGAAGGCGATCGGGGGAGGCGTGATGCCGCTGTCGGCCTTCGTCTCCACACCGGAGATCTGGAAGGTGCTCGAGGCCAATCCCTTCCTGCACTCCTCCACCTTCGGCGGCAATCCCCTCGCCTGCGCGGCCGGCATCGCCGCCATCAACGTGACGCTGGAGGAGGACCTGCCCGGCCAGGCGGCCGTCGCGGGCGAGCGCTTCCTCGCGGGACTGCACGACATCCAGACCCGTCACACCGACGTCGTGGCCGACGTGCGCGGGAAGGGTCTCCTGATCGGAGTCGAGTTCAACGACACGGAGTTCGGCTACGACGTCGCGGCGGGGCTCTTCCGCCGGGGCGTGCTGGTGGCCGGGACGCTCATCAACGCCAAGACGATCCGTATCGAGCCGGCCCTGTTCATCACGCCGAAGGAGATCGACGAGGTGCTCAACCGGCTGGAAGACACGCTGGACGACCTGACGTGAAGCTCCCGATCGATCACCCGCTGAGCCGCGAGGAGCAGGATTCGATCGCCGCCACGGGGATCGACAACTGGAACACCTATCTGCGCCGCTTTCCCCAGGCGAAGGATCGCGACCGCGACCGCAGGCTCGTGGAGTGGAGCGGGGAGGGCGCCCTCATCAAGAACATCTACGGCGAGGAGTACATCGACTGCCTCGGGGGCTACGGCATCTTCAACCTGGGTCACCGCCATCCGGAAGTGATCGAGGCGGTGAAGTCGCAGTTGGACCGGATGCCCCTGCACAGCCAGTACCTGATCAATCCGATCACCGCGGAGGCCGGCCGGCGCCTGGCCGAGGTGACGCCCGGCGGCGGCATCCTCCGAAGGACCTTTTTCTGCAACAGCGGCACCGAGTCGGTGGAAGGCGCGTTGAAGCTGGCCCGGTTGTACACGGGCAAGCCGGGATTCATCGCCGCGCACGACGCGTTCCACGGCAAGTCGCTCGGCAGCCTCTCCGTGACCGGCCGGCCCGTGTCCCGCGAGCCGTTCCAGCCCCTGCTGCAGGACGTCGTGCACGTGCCGTTCGGGGACGCCGCGGCGGTCGAGAAGGCGATCGACGGCAGGACGGCGGCCGTCATCCTGGAGCCGGTGCAGGGCGAGGGGGGCGTGGTCATCCCGCCCGATGATTTCCTGCCGAGGGTGCGCGAGGTCTGCACGGAGCGCAAGGTCCTGCTGATCGCCGACGAGGTGCAGACCGGGCTGGGACGCACGGGGGCCCTGTTCGGCGTCAATCACTGGAAGGTCGTGCCCGACATCCTCTGCCTCGCGAAGGCGCTGTCAGGAGGCGTCATTCCGTGCGCGTCCTTCACGACGACCGACGAGATCTTCGCGAGCTTTCATCCCAATCCGATGTTCCACTCCTCCACGTTCGGCAACAATCCGCTCGCCGCGACGGCGGCGGCGAAGGCCATCGAGATCACCGTGCGCGACCGGCTTCCGGAGCGCGCCGCCCGGCTCGGGGCGGGCCTGCTGGAGCGGCTGCGGGGCCTTCAGAAGAGCCATCCGAAGGCCGTCCGCGAAGTGCGGGGGAAAGGGCTGCTCATCGGCATCGAGATGCACAGCGAGGCCCTGGGGGCGAAGCTGGCCGCGCGGCTCTACGAGGCGAGCGTGCTCGTCGCCAATGCGCTCAACAAGCCCGAGGTGATCCGGATCGAGCCGTCCCTCAACATCCCCGAGGCGTATCTCGACCGTCTCGTCGAGGCGCTCGACGCCTCGCTCGCGGACCTGGCGGCCTGACCGTCCCGTTTTTCAGAACCTGAGCTCGAGGGTCGCCCAGAGCTTGTCGGTGTCCGTCGCGAACGTGTCGGCGTCGTAGGTCGCGTACTTCAGGGCGGCCGTGTACTTCTTCTGGAACGTCCTGGAGATGAGCAGATCGATCTCGCTGCCGTAGTCCGCTCCCCCCGCGTCGGCCCCGAAGTCATGCAGCACGGCGACGAGGCGCATCCCCGCGAGGGACGCCTCGAGGGAGAGCGTGGCGTCCTCGAGTCCGTCGGCGGGGGTGACGAGGAACTTGTCGGCCCAGCCGTTGTGGGCGTGCAGCGTGGCCAGGGGCGTCTGGAACGCGTAGACACCGTCCCCCTCGAGAACCTCGTATCCCGCCTTGACCGTGAACCACTTGAGACCGACCCCCGCCTGGGCGAAGAGATAGCCGGCATCGACGGTGGCCGGCGCATCCTTGTAGTCCGACTGATCGGCGTACTCGGCCGTGTACAGGAGCCGCACCGCGTCGGAGAACTCGTGCGAGCCGGAGAACCGCACGCCCAGGTTCCGATGGGAGATCGCGGGCTCGTCCTCGAACTCGAGCAGATACGCGTACCCGGTCAGCGTCCCGATGGGGAATCGGTAGGAGACGTTCAGGAGGTCGGCGAATACGTTCCGGTCGGCCTTCGAGGGATCCGGGTGGTGCTCGCCGGACACCGTGTTGACGTTGTTCATGTGGGCGTAGAAGAGGCTGAACGCCTCGACCGGCGTGAAGCGCGCCGAGTGGGCATCGTACGTCTGCTCGTTCTGTCTCCAGCCGACGTTGCCGATGAAGCGCAGGTTGTCGAGAGTGATGCGCTGCCGGCCGAAGCGGAACGTCGTGTGCGGCACCCCCGCGTAGGAGAGGTACGCCTGGTTGAGCTCGGAGTCCTCCGGATCGAGGACGATGGGATAGGACGTGAGGCCGTTGGCCGTGCTGTCGTATTTCTCGGCGCCGACGGCCGTCACGTTCTCCAGCTCCGCGAGCGCGGAGAGGCCGTGATAGAGACCCGTCTCGTAACCGAGGCGGAGCCGCGCGGTGGAGGCCCGGGCGTCCCTCGAGAACCCCGCCTGGTCGACGAACTCGTAGCGGTAGCGCAGATTGAAGAGCACCTTGCCCCCTGTGAGGGCATCGCCGAGCGAGTCGGCGGCCAGGGCTCCGGCGCCCGCCCAGGGGACGAGCGCCAACGCCGCCGCCGCGCCCATGATCGATCGGATGCCGTTCCTGTGCATCGAGCCTCCTCCTTCCCCCGCTGAAGACGCTGCTGGTCGCGACGGGGCGGTATCATATCCCCGACGGGTCCCAGAACGGCGCATTGACTTGGCGCGCGCGCTGTTCCAGAATGCGTGCCCCCGCAGATCGCCGCCCGCCCAGCGGGTATAATCGTCCGGGCCCGGGTCCGGCCGTCGGGAGTCTCGCTCCAGGAGTTGCGCGTGCAGAAGCTGTGGATCAACGGCAAGTGGGCGCCGAGCGCTTCGAAGAGAACCTTCCCGGTCGACAATCCCGCCACCGAAGCCCTCCTCGGGGAGGTCCCGCGCGCCGACTCCAGGGACGTCGACCTCGCCGTGGAGGCGGCGGCCGGCGCGTTCCGCGCCTGGCGGCGGGTTCCCGGGATCGAGCGCGCGGCGCTCATGCACCGGATGGCCGCCCGCATGCGCGCGAAGCAGAAGGCGATCGCCCGCCAGCTCACCCTCGAGGGGGGCAAGCCTCTGCTCGAGAACATGGACGAGGTGGAGTGGGTCGCGGCCCTGTTCGATTTCTACGGAGAGCTGGCCCGCGGCGAGGCGGGGAAGGTGATCGCTCCCGTCTTCGAGCATCAGGTCAACTTCGTCCGCAAGGAGCCCTACGGCGTCGTCGCGACCATCGTTCCGTGGAACTACCCGCTCCTGCTGCTGGGGTGGAAGCTGGTCCCGGCCCTCGCGGCCGGCAACACGGTCGTGATCAAGCCGTCCCAGGAGACGCCGCTGTCCACGCTGATGCTGGCCGAGGACCTCGATCTGTTCGGCAAGGGCGTGGTCAACATCGTGACGGGATTCGGCCCGGAAGTGGGGGAGCCGCTCGTGGTCCATCCGGGCACCGCGCTCATCGCGTTCACGGGCAGCGTCGCGACCGGGACGCTGATCATGGAGCAGGCGGCGCCCCACCTGAAGAAGCTCAATCTGGAGCTCGGGGGCAACGACCCCTTCATCGTCTGCGACGGCGTCGACGTCGACGTCGCCGCCCGGGGGGCCGTGTGGGCCGCGTTCCTGAACATGGGACAGGTCTGCACCAGCGGGGAGCGCTTCTATATCTTCGAGAGCATCTACGACGAGTTCGTGAAGAAGTTCATCGCCCATACGAAGAGGCTCCGCATCGGGAACCCGATGGGTCCCGGCATCGACTGCGGCCCCCTGATCCGCGAGGCGCACCGGACGCAGATCGAGCGGCGCGTGGAGGAGGCCGTGGCCGCGGGGGCCCGGGTCGCCTGCGGAGGCCGGCGCCCGCCGCATTTGAGGAAGGGATACTATTTCGAGCCGACGGTGCTGGTGAACGTCACCCAGGACATGCCTCTGATGCATTCGGAGACGTTCGGTCCGATCGCGCCCCTCGTGCCCGTGAAGGACATCGAGGAGGCCGTCCGGTTCGCCGACGACTCGGAGTACGGCCTGGGAGCCAACATCTACACGAACAACCTCGAATACGCCATGTACGCCATGGAGAACGTCCACGCGGGCTCGTTCTGGATCAACGACCCGCTGACGGACAACGACGCCGGGCCGTTCGGCGGCATGCGGAAGTCGGGCATCGGACGCGAGCTCGGGATCGAGGGCCTCGACGCCTTCCGTGAGCCGAAGCACGTGCACATGGACTACCGCATCGAGCGCAAGCCCTACTGGTATCCGTACGCGTGGCCGACCGACGGCAAGAAGAAGGCGATGAAAAAGAAGAAAGGATGAAGGGATGAAGAAGCACATCGTCATCAAGACCCCGATCCCCGGACCGAAATCCCAGGATCTGATGCGCTCGCGCCAGGCGGCGATCCCCCGGGGGCCATTGAACCTCACGCCGATCGTCATGGCGCGCGGCGACGGCGCGATGCTCGAGGACGTCGACGGCAACCGGTACATCGACTTCGCCTCCGGCATCGGCGTGCTGAACGTCGGGCACGCGCCGAAGGAGGTCGTGAAGGCCATCCAGCAGCAGGCGGAGCGCTTCACGCACTCGTGCTTCCACGTGACGATGAACGAGCCCTACATCCGGCTGGCCGAGGTGATCAACGGGATCACTCCCGGGACCTACGCGAAGAAGACCTTCTTCGTGAACACCGGCGCGGAGGGCGTGGAGAACGCCGTCAAGGTGGCCCGGCGGCACACGGGGCGCAGCGGCATCATCTGTTATGAGGACGCCTTCCACGGCCGGACGCTCCTGGCGATGTCGCTCACCAGCAAGGTGAGCCCGTACAAGGACCACTTCGGCCCGTACGCGCCCGAGATCCACCGCATGCCCTACGCCTACTGCTACCGCTGCCCCTGGGGCAAGAAGTATCCGGGCTGCAACATCGAGTGCGCCACCTTTTTGGAAGACTTCTTCAAGCGCTACGTGGATCCGACGACCATCGCGGCCCTCATCGTCGAGCCGATCCTGGGGGAGGGCGGCTTCATCATGCCGCCGCAGGAGTACTACCCGATCCTGACGAGCCTGTGCCGCAAGTACGGGATCCTCGTCATCGCCGACGAGGTTCAGACCGGATTCGGCCGCACGGGCCGGATGTTCGCCTGCGAGCACTGGGGGATCGAGCCGGACATCATCGTGACCTCGAAGTCGATCGCCGCCGGGATGCCCCTCGCCGCGGTGACGGGCCGGGCGGAGATCATGGACGCCCCCTCGCCGGGAAGCCTCGGGGGCACCTTCGGGGGGAACCCGGTGGCCTGCGCCGCGGCGCTCGCCTCGATCGAGCTGCTGCAGAAGGGAAAGCTCGTGGAGCGGGCCGAGGCGATCAGCGCCGTGATCCGGAACCGGTTCGAGGGCCTGCGCAAGGAGTGCCCGCATGTGGGCAACGTGCGCGGAGCGGGAGCGATGCGAGCCATCGAGTTCGTGCGGGACCGGACGACCAAGGAGCCGGCCAAGGAGCTGGTCGCGACGATCACCAGGATGTGTTACGAGCGCGGCCTGATCGTCCTCAGCGCCGGCACCTACGGGAACGTGATCCGCACGCTCATGCCCCTGGTGATCACGGACGAGCAGCTGGCCGAGGGGCTGGACGTTCTGGAGGCGACCATCCTGGAGGCATCGCGGGCGCTGCAGCCTCCGGCGAAGGACGTCCGGGCCCAGCAGCCCTCCCCCGCGCCGCGTCCTGGCGCGCAGGAGACGGCGTGATCCCGTCCGCGCGGACCGCAGGTCCCTAGGCTGGAGGTGTCGAGCATGCTCCTCGAGGGCAGAAAGGTTCTGATCGTCGGAGTCGCCAACAAACGGAGCATCGCCTGGTCCATCGCCGAGGCGCTCCACCGCGAGGGCGCGCGGCTGGCGTTCAACTACCAGGGGGAGCGCCTGGAGGAGAACGTGAGGTCGCTCGCGGGTAATCTGTCCGGCTCGTTCGTCCATCCGTGCGACGTGACGAAGGACGACGAGGTCGGCGCCCTGTTCAAGGGGATCGAGCGCGAATTCGGAGGCCTCGACGCGCTCGTGCACTGCGTGGCCTTCGCCAACCGCGAGGATCTCGAAGCCGGGTTCGTCACCACCTCGCGCGAGGGGTTCCGGACGGCGCTCGACGTCAGCGCCTACTCGCTGACGGCGCTCGCCCGCGGGGCCGCGCCTCTGATGGCGAAAGGGGGAAGCATTGTCGCGCTCACCTACCTCGGCTCCGAACGGGTCGTGCCGCAGTACAACGTCATGGGCGTGGCGAAGGCGGCGCTCGAGTCCAGCATCCGCTACCTGGCCTACGACCTCGGCGGCAAGAACATCCGCGTGAACGGCATCTCCGCCGGCCCGATCAGCACCCTCGCGGCGCGCGGCATCCCCGGCTTCACCCGGATGCTGCAGCACGTGCGCGAGAAGGCGCCCCTGGCCAGGAACACGGATCCGGCCGAGGTCGGCGACGCCGCCCTCTTTCTCTGCTCCGACCTGGCGCGCGGGATCACGGGCGAGGTCCTGTTCGTGGACAACGGCTACCACGTCATGGGGATGTAGACGGTCGACGCCCTCTGCCTGACAACCGAAGGACTCTCCAAGACCTACCGGGTCGGCCCCTGGCGGCGTCCCGTACGCGCCCTGGAGGACGTCGATCTGCGCGTGGAGCGCGGCCGCGTGTTCGGCCTGCTGGGGCCGAACGGAGCGGGCAAGACGACGCTCGCGAAACTGCTCCTGGGCATCGCCGCGCCGACGCGGGGCCGCGCGACCGTCCTGGGGCGCCCGCCCGGCGACGTGGGCGCCAAGGGGCGCATCGGCTACCTGCCCGAGAACCACCGCTATCCGTCGCATCTCTCCGGGGAGCAGGTGCTCCACTACTTCGGCCGCCTGTCCGGCCTGGACGGGACCGCGAGGACGAGGCGTGTCGAAGACCTGCTGCGCCGCGTGCGCATGGACGAGTGGCGACGCGTGCGCGTGAGCCGCTACTCCAAGGGGATGATGCAGAGGCTCGGCATGGCGCAGGCGATTCTCAACGAGCCGGACCTGCTCATCCTGGACGAGCCGACGGACGGCGTGGACCCGATCGGCCGGCGCGAGATACGGGACCTCCTCCTCGAGCAGCGTGAGCGGGGAGCGACCGTATTCCTGAACTCGCACCTGCTCTCCGAGATCGAGCGGGTCTGCGACCGCGTGGCGATCCTCAAGGACGGGCACATGGTGCGCGAGGGCCGGATCGAGGATCTGACCCGCCCGCGCAGCGCCTACCGCATCGCGGTGCGCGCTTTGAAGCCTGAGGTCGTCCCGGCCCTGCGCGCGATCGTTCCCGATCTCGGCGTCGTGGACAATCGGATCGAGGCGGCGGCCGACGAGGACGGCCTGAACCGGCTCATCGACGCGCTCCGTCAGCGCGGCGTGGCGATCGCCTCGGTGGTGCCGTGCGGGGAGAGCCTCGAGGATGTGTTCGTGAAGGTGATCGGGGAGGAAGATCCGTGAAGGTCGCCGCCATCATCCTCGATACTTTCAGGGAACTGATGCACAGGAAGACGCTTCCGATCTTCTTCGGGATCATCACGCTGACCCACCTGTTCTTCCTGCTGGCGCTGCACACCGACGTGGCCGAGGGCACGATCGCGTCGCTGAGGGTGATGGGGATGCAGGGAAGCACCGGGACTCCGATTCCGGTGGATCGGTTCGTCAGCGGCCTCCAGGCCGGAATCGCCTTCGTCCTCTATCCACTCGGGATTCTCCTGGCGGTGTTCGCCACGGCGAGCCTGGTGCCCCGCATGCTCGAGAAGGGTTCGATCGACCTGCTCCTGTCCAAGCCGGTCTCCCGGCCGGTCCTGTTCGCCAGCCGCACGCTGGGAGCCTTTCTCGTCGCCTCGGCGCACCTGCTCTACCTGGCCCTGGGGATCGGGATGATCCTGGGCCTGAAGACCGGCATCTGGAACGGCGGGTTTCTGCTCTCCGGCCTCATGGTGTCGATCTACTTCGGATCGCTGCTCGGGTTCCTCGTGCTCGTCGGCGTGCTGCTCCGATCGACGTCGATCGGAGTGATGGTCACGGCGCTGATCTTCATCGTCAGCCTGGCGATGCACGGGGCGCATCAGGACATGAGATGGGTCCAGGTTCTGTCGACGCCGTTGTGGCGCGGGTCGGTGCGGACCCTCGTGGAGGTCCTGTACCACGCCCTGCCGAGGACATACGATTTCGCGCGCATGGCGGGGGCGCTGACCATGGGGACGGAGGCGCCGATCTGGGCGCCGCTCCTGAACTCGGCGCTGTCGGGCGCGGTGGCCCTGGCGGCGGCCACGCTCTACTTCAGCCGCAAGGATTTCTGAAGAGATCGGGATGATGCGGGCCTCGTTCCGCAAGGGGAGATGGCGATGAAGAGATGGAGAATCGGCCTCGCGGTGATTCTGCTCTCCGCGGCGGGGCTTCTGGGCTGCGCGCGCGAGCGAACCGGCGCCTCGGTGGTGCGCTCGAGCGCCCTGGCGGCGCTGCCGCAGGAGAGCGTCGGACTCCTCGTCGTCGAGGTCAATTCGCTCGGCCGGACGAAGGCCGTGTCGAGCTGGATGAAGGAGATGGCCGCGGCGGCGGAGCGGGGCGGACCCCTGACGGAGATCAGGGACCGTTTCGGGCTGGAGGCGGTGAAGAAGCTGAACCGCATGGGGCTCGTCGTCGTTCCCATGGCGGATGACCGCCTCGGCTGGGCGCTCCTGATGGAGGGCGAGTTCGATCCGGAGGCCCTCCGGCGTGGTCTGGGCGGGGAGGAGATCGCTATGCTGGAGGGAATGGAGGGCGCACCGGAGTTAGGGGTCACCATGATCGAGGGGGGCCACCTCGCTCTCGGCTCGCGCGCCGCTCTGGAGACGATCCGCGAGAACGCCGCCGCCGGCGGCCGCGGGCTCGACCGCAACGAGGCGCTCCTCGGCATGCTGGAGGGCGTCCGGGCGACCTCGCAGATCTGGGGCGCGATCGACTGCCGCGCAATGACGGACCTGGCCCGGAAGACGGGCGTCGGGCTTTTGGATCGATCGCCGATCCCGGACACCCCGCTGTCGAGCACGCTGCACTCTCTGGCGTTCCAGGGACGATTCGGACGCGATCTGGAGTTCGATCTCTTCGGCGAGACGGACGACGCCGAGAGCGCCAGGCTGCTCTCCGAGACCCTGCGGGGCATCGTCGCGTTCGGACGGCTGGGGGCGGGCGAGGCCTCGTCGAGCGAGTGGGCTCAGTTCCTGGAGCGCGTCAGGATCGATCAGGAGGGGACCAGCATCACGCTGACCGGATCGATCCCGGAGGAGACGCTCGTGGCTCTGGCCGAGAAGACGGGAGGGGCAGCTCCCCCGGCCGACGCCGCGCCGCCCCGTTAGGACCGGGGCCCGGCGCCCGCGCGGGGGCGGGCCGCTCAGGACCCGGTGTGCGGGTGCGTCAGCGCCCGATCCAGGTTGACGGCGGCGCTGATGAGCGCGAGGTGGGTGAACGCCTGCGGGAAGTTGCCGAGGTGCTCGCCGCTGGGGCCCAGCTCCTCCGAATACAGCCCCAGGTGGTTGGCGTAGCCGAGCATCTTCTCGAAGAAGAAGCGCGCTTTCTCCAGGTCGCCGGCGCGGGACAGACACTCGACGTACCAGAAGCTGCACATGCAGAAGGTCCCCTCCGCGCCGCGGAGTCCGTCGGACGCGGCGTCCCCCACGCGGTACCGGTAGACCAGGGAGTCGTCGACCAGCTCCTTCTCGATCGCGGTCAGGGTCGAGAGCCAGCGCGGATCGGTGGGGCCGACGAACTTCACCAGCGGCATGAGCAGGTTGGCGGCGTCGAGGGTCGTGGCGCCCCGGTGCTGCACGAACGCCCCGCGGTCGGCGCTCCAGAACTCCTTGAAGATGTTCATGTAGATCTCGTCGCGCTCCCTGAGCCAGCGATCCAGCGGGGCGGGGAAGGATCGCTTCAGGGCGAGCCGCACGCCGCGGTCGATCGCCACCCAGCACATCAGGCGCGAGTAGAGGAACTCCTGCTGGCCGCCCCGGACCTCCCAGATCCCCTCGTCCTTGCGGCGCCAGTTGGCGCACACCCAGTCGATCAGGCGCACCAGGTTCTTCCACAGATCGAACGAGATCGGTGCTCCGTGCTTGTTGTACAGATACACGGAGTCCATCAGCTCCCCGTAGATGTCGAGCTGCAGCTGGTTGTACGCGCCGTTGCCGATGCGCACCGGCGAGGATCCGCGGTAGCCCTCGAGATGGCTCAGCTCCTCCTCCGACAGGTCATGCCGGCCGTCGATGCCGTACATGATCTGCAGCGATCCGTCCGGATTGAGCTCGCCGCAACGGGCCTCGATCCAGCGCATGAAGGCCGCCGCCTCCTCCGTGTAGCCGAGCCGGATGAGGCCGTACAGGGTGAACGACGCGTCCCGGATCCAGGTGTAACGATAGTCCCAGTTGCGCTCGCCGCCGATCTCCTCGGGGAGGCCTAAGGTCGGAGCGGCCACGATGGAGCCGTAGCGCAGAGAGGTCAGCAGCTTCAGGGTCAGAGCGGAGCGGTTGACGACCTCCCGCCAGCGGCCGCGGTAGGCGCAGCACCCGAGCCAGCGCCGCCAGTAGTTCACCGTGCGCTTGAAGGCCTCGGGGACGTAATCGCGGGCCGCCGAAGGGGATTCGACGCCCTCGCACACCTGCTCCAGGACGAACGCCGCGGTCTCCCCGGCGCGCAGCGTGAACTCCGCCACCGCAGCGCCGTTCACGACGCGCGTCGGCACCGAGGTGCGGAGCCGCAGCGCCATGCGATCGGGGCCGCGGGAGGAGAACAGGATCTCGCCCGGCTTCTGCTCCACGGTGTGCCCGGCGCGGCCGTAGTCGAACCGGGGATCGCAGATCATCCGATAGGCGACCTCGCCGCGCACCGTCTTGGCCCTTCGGATCAGGTCGTGCGCCGTCTCGCCCCGCTCGACGGGCATGAAGTCGGACACCTCCGACACGCCGCCCTGCGAAAGGAACCGCGTCAGCAGCACGTTCGTGTCGGGCAGGTAGAGCTGGCGGTTGCGGCCGTCCTTCAGCGTCGGGGCGATCTGGAAGCGCCCGCCCTTCTGATCGTCCAGGAGCGCGGCGAAGATCGTCGGGGAATCGAAGTGGGGGAACGACATCATGTCGATCGAACCGTCCATGCCGACCAGAGCGACGCTGTGCAGATCGCCCACGATGCCGTAGTTCTCGATCGGTTGGTAGGCCATGATGCCTCCCGGGGCATCGCGGCGGGAGTGGGGCCCCCGTCAGGAGCCTCCCCGCCGCGTGCGTTGAAAGTCCTCCATCAGCGTCATGAGGCGCTCGGCCTCGTGCGCCAGCCGTTCGACCGCCTGCCGATCCGCGTCCTGCTCGAGCTTCGCTCCGGCGATCGTGCGGCTCAATGCGTGGATCGTCATCACCGGCTGGCTGAGGGAATGCACCAGGTCCCGATAGGTCCGGTAGAAGGCGAGCCGGCGCAGCGCCGCCAGGGTCGCGAGGACCTCGCCGGGCTCCGGCGGGCGTCCGATCGAACGGACGGCGTCCTCGTGCCAGCGGGGAGGCAGGGCCGGCGCATCGCCGCCGCCGAGGATCAGCAGCGGGAAGGACGCGGCTCCCTGATGGGGCTCGAGGTGCTCGAGGATCGCGGCGTACTGCGACGGGGGCATGTCGCGATCCAGGATGAGGGCTTCGGGCGGGGCGCCCTTCAGATCCTCCAGCCCCCGGGCGGCGTCGCGCACGCCCACGCGGTATCCCGCCCGGCGCAGGATCGCGGCGAGCGGTTCGCCGATGTCGTCGTCATCGGAGATGACGAGCACCCGCGGACCGTCAGTCATCGGGGACCTGCCAGTCGCATCCGGCGCGGCCGCGCCGGGCGAGCCTCGCCCCGCCCGACCGTCCGAGATCGATCAGCTCGATGCCCACCCGGCGGGCGACGCGGAGGCTCTTCTCGTCGCGATAGAACTCGCCGTAGTAGATGCGGCGCAGGCCCGCGTTCGCGATCAGCTTGAAGCACTGCCAGCAGGGGCTCGCCGTCGTGTAGATCTCGGCCCCGTCGATCGTCACGCCGTTCTTGGCGGCCTGGAGGATGGCGTTCGCCTCGGCGTGAATCGTGGCGACGCAGTGGCCCCCTTCCAGCTCGTGGCCCGCGTCGTCGCAGTGGGGCATGCCCCGGATCGACCCGTTGTAGCCGGTCGACAGGATCGTCCTGTCCCGGACGATCACGGCGCCGACGTGCTTGCGGTCGCAGGTCGAGCGCGTGGCCACCTGGCGGGCGATGTTCATGAAATAGGTGTTCCAGTCGACGCGCCGCGCCGCGGGCGCGGCCCCGGTCTTGCGCGGCTGCGCGGGGCGCGCCGAGGGTGAGCCGCCCCGCGTCCCCGATCGGCGGGCCCTGGTCGCTTTCATGAGGGCGGGTTCCCCTCCGCGTCAGCGGGTCTCGATGGTGACCGATTTCATGACGACGTTCTCGAGCGGGCGGTTGGCGCAGCGCGAGCCCCGGGGCTTCCCGGTGCAGTCCGTCTTGACGGCCGCGATCTTGTCCACCACGTCCATCCCCTCGATGACGCGGCCGAAGATCGTGTACTGATTGTCCAGGTGCGGGCTGTGCTTGTGCATGATGAAGAATTGACAGGAACCGCTGTTGGGATCGCTCGAGCGGGCCGTGGACACGATGCCGCGCTCGTGACTGTACTTGGTCGAGAACTCGGCGGGCATCTTGCGCGGGCCCGAGCCGGTCCCATCGTTGGACGGATCGCCGTCCTTGGAGAGCGGATCGCCTCCCTGGAGCATGAAGCCCGGGATCACGCGGTGGAAGGTCGTGCCGTCGTAGAAGCCGCTCCGGGCGAGGTCCGTGAAGTTCTTCACCATCTTGGGCGCGACGTCGGGAAGAAACTCGAACGCGATGGTGCCGAGATTGGTCTTGATGACGGCGACGTCGCGGGCCTTCGCCTTCTCGGACGCGGCCGGTTTCGGCGGCTTCTTCTCCTGCGCCGCGGCCGCGGGGGCCCACGGGCCGGACGCAACGGCGGCGGCCAGGATCGCGCACAGGAATGGAATCGCGGCCGGGCGGACTGTGAGGCCCGGGACTGCGCGGTTGTTCGGGGCTTTCATCGAGAATCCTCCATCATCCGGATGTGCATGCGCCTCGAGTGGACACGGGAGCGGAGATTGTAGCAAATGCCCCGCCCGGCCGCCACCTTCGGGGGCGCGGCGGGCGGCGTGCTATACTCCGCCGCAGGAGGAGGCCCGCACTTGCCCGTCTACTCCCATTCCCGTCTGAGCACGTTCGAGAAATGCCCGCTGCAGTATCGCTACCGGTACATCGATCGGATCAAGCGCGACACGCAGGGCATCGAGGCGTTCATGGGGAACCGCGTCCACTCGGCGCTGGAGCGGCTTCACAGCGGCGTGCTGATGGGCAAGGTGGCGCCGCTGGACGACGTCGTCGCCTTCTATCACCGGGATTGGGAGGCGCAGCACTCCGATCGGATCACGATCGTCAAGAAGGAGTTCACCGCCGAGGATTACCGCAGGGTGGGGGAGCGCTGTCTCGTCGACTACTACGAGCGCTACGCCCCCTTCGATCAGGGGCGCACGCTCGGGCTCGAGGAGCGCGTCACGCTGGCGCTCGACGGCGAGCGACGCTACCGGATGCAGGGATACGTCGATCGTCTCGATCGGGTCGCGCCCGGAGTGTACGAGATCCACGACTACAAGACCAGCAGCAGCCTGCCGTCCGATCGCGATCTGAGAGGGGACCGGCAGTTGAGCCTCTACCAGATGGCCGTGGAGGAGCGGTTTCCGGATGCCCGCGAGGTGAGGCTGATCTGGCACTACCTCGTCTTCAACGAGGAGTTGCGCTCCTCGCGCACGCCGGCCGATCTTCAGGGCCACCGAACGGCGGCCATGAAGCTGATCGATCGCATCGAGGCGGCGACGGACTACCCGCCCCGCGAGAGCGCGCTCTGTCGCTGGTGCGAGTACCGGGACATCTGTCCGGTTCAGAAGCACCTGGTGAAGGTGGAGGCTCTCCCGCCGAACGAGTACCTCCACGACGACGGGGTGAAGCTCGTCGATCGGCTGGCCGGGCTCCTGGGCCGGAAGGATGCGCTGGAAGGGGAGATCGCGCGCGTGGAGGAGGCGATCCTCCTCTACGCCGAGCGCGAGGGGACGGACGCCCTCCGCGGGTCCGCGCACCGTGTTCAGATCAGGAGAAACGGCGGGCGGAGGAAGGACGTCAGTCTCAGCCCCCTCAAGGCGGAGCAGATCCCGCTGTTTCGCTGAGCGGAGCGTCCACGACTTTCTCCGCTCCTCCGTCCTGGAGCGCCCATCGCTGCGGCTCACCGAAATCCAGGGCGGTCAGCGGCCGATCGAAGTCGGCCGGATTCCCCACCGCGAGGATCACGAGACGATCCGGCTGGATGTGCTTCCGCGCGGCGCGCCTCACCTGCGCCCTCGTGACCGCGGCGATGCGGTCCCGGTAGGTCTCGAGGAAGTCTCTGGGATATCCGTACGCTTCGTAATAGAGGTACGCGCGCATGAAGCGTGCGGTCCCCTCCATGGAGAAGACGAACGAGTTGATGCTCGCGTCCTTGGCCTGCTGAAGCTCCTCCTCCGTCGGCCCGTGCTCCCGCAGGTCGTCCGCGATCTCCCGGACGGCCTGGATCGCCTCCACCGTCGCGTCCGCGCGCGTCTGGCCCGTGATCTGGAACAGCCCCCGGTCGGAGTCCACGCCGACGCCGCCGCCGATCGAGTAGGCGAGGCCGCGCGAGGAGCGGATCTCCTTCACGAGCCGGGAGGAGAACCCGCCCTCGCCGAGGACGTGGCTGAGGATCTTGAGGGGAAACTTGTCCCGATCGAAGCGGTTGGCGCCGAGGTGGCCGATCGCGAGGGTCGTCTGGTTCAACGGGCGCTCGATCAGGTGAACTCCCGGATGGGCGGTCCGCTCGAGATCCGCGACCGGGGGGAGATTCACCTTGGCCCGCCTCCAGGATCCGAACGTCCGCTCCAGGAGCGCCCGCATCCCGGCCGGATCGAAGTCGCCGGCGATCCCCATCACCATGTTGTTCGGATGCACATAGCGGCGGTGGAACGCCTCGAGATCGCCGCGGTCGATCGACCCGATCGTGGCGGCGGTCTCCAGCCGCGCCCAGGGGCTGCGGCGCCCGTACACGAGGGCTCGGAAGTTGAGGTCCGCGATGTCGGCCGGGTCGTCCCACCGCCGGCGGATCCCCTCGATGGACCGCGCCTTCGCGAGATCGAGCCGCTCCTCATCGAAGCGCGGAGCGCGGAGCATGCCTGCGAAGATGCGCAGCGCCTCGGGGAAGTCCTTGCTGAGCGCCGAGAGCGACCCGCTCGCGATGTCGAGATCGGCGGAGAGGTGCGCCGTCGCGGGCATGAACTCGAGAGCCGCGTCGATCTCGTCCGGGGTCATGTCCCGTGTGCCGCCGGTGCGCATGAGGAACATGGCGATCTCGGCGAGCCCCGCCCTGTCGGGGGAGTCGTAGATCGCCCCGGCCTTCATGTAGAAGGCGAGATCGACGATCGGCAGCTCCCGGTCCACGAACAAATGGACGATGAGGCCGTTGTCCATGCGAAGGGTCCGCGGCTCCGGAAAGGCGATCGTCAGCGGCGTATAGGTCAGGGTCCGTGGGTCCTGCGGCGGAGCGGGGTCGGCGGCCGCCGCACAGGCGAGGGCCAGAGCGATCGCGAGGGCGATCCGCGGACGGCTCATCGTCCTTCCGCTCCCGCCGCGTCTCCGGATCCCGCGTTCCCGCCCGCCGGACCGGACGGCGCGCCCGGTGGGGACGGGGACCGGGTCAGCACGGCGATCGTCCGGTTCGAAGGCGTGAAGGCGCGAGCGGCCACATCGCGGACGCGCTCCGGCGTCACCGCCGCGAGGTCGCGCTGGTAGGCCAGCAGGTCCTCCCAGCGTCCCGTCAGGATCTCGAAGTAGGAGAGTTGCGAGGCGAGCCCCGGGTTGCTCCTGAGGGCGTAGAGGAACGAGGCCTCCAGCTGATTGCGCACCTTCTGGATCTCCCGGTCCGGCACCGGGGCGGCGGCCAGGCGATCGAGCTCCTCCTGGACGGCGGCGGCCGCTTCGTCCGGTGTGTGCGGGGCGCGGGGCTCCACCGCGATGAGAAACAGGTTGGGGTAGCGCTCCCCGGGCACCTCGAAGGCCGACACCCCGGACGCCACGCGCGTCTCGATGACGAGCCGGCGGAACAGCCGGGACGTCCGCCCCGACGCCAGCAGCGACTCGATCACGTCGAAGACGATGTCGTCGGGATGCGGCATGTTGGGCTTGCGGAAGGCGATCATCAGGCGGGGCTCGGCTTCGTATTCCACCTGGATGCGGCGCTCGCCGCGCTGGGGCGGCTCGGTCAGCGTCACCGCGGGAGGAACCGGACCGGCGGGGACGGCGCCGAAGTACCTGCGGATCAGAGCCGCCGCCGCGACCGGATCGATGTCACCCACGAGGGCGGCGACCGCGTTGTTGGGAACGTAATAACGCCGCCTGAACGCCTCGGCTTCCGCGCGGGTCATGCGCGCCAGATCCTCCATCCATCCGACCACGGAGAGCCGGTAGGGGTGCGCCTGAAACGCCGTCAGCAGAATCTGCTCGTAGAGCTTGCCGTCGGGGTGGTTCTCCACCCGCATGCGGCGCTCCTCCATGACGACGTCCCGCTCCGAGTAGAACTCGCGCAGGACCGGATCCCGCAGCCGCGCCGACTCCATGAGGCACCAGAGCTCGAGCCGGTTGGCGGGAAGGCTGACGACGTACGAGGTCAGATCCTGGCCGGTCGAGGCGTTGAGGCCCAGGGCTCCCTGTGACGAGAGGATCTCGCTGAACTCGTCCTTGACGACGAGCGCGGCGTGCCGCTTCTCGAGGGTCTTCATCTCCTCGCGCAGAGAGCGCAGGCGCTCCGGATCGGTCTTCCCGTCCCGATCCATCTCCGCGTGCAGGTCCCGGACGACGCGATCGAGCGCGTCGAGGATCGCGGCCTCGGCCGCGGCGTCGCGGGTGCCGATGATCGAGGTCCCCTTGAACGCCATGTGCTCGAAGAGATGGGCCATGCCGCTGGCGCCGGCGGGATCGTCGACGGCGCCGACCCGGAACCGCAGATTGGCCGAGAAGACGGGCGCGGCGTCGCGCCGCACGATGAGGAATCGCATGCCGTTGTCGAGGGTGATCCGCTCGACGCGGCCTTCGAGATTCTGGGCGGAGGCGGGCGGGCCCGGGGCGAGCGCGGAAAGCAGCGCGGCCAGGATGGCGCCGCGCAGGACGCCGCGGGGCCCGATCCCGCAGGCCACGGGGCTCACCGGATGACCTTGACGTCGGGACGGGTGAGGGTGAGCGACGGATCGACCGCGATGCGGTTCTCGACGCGCCTGACCCCCTCGATCAGGCCGACCATCACCTCGGCCTGACGGCGGGTGTAGAAGAACGACACGCGGCCGCCCAGCGTGACGACGCCGTCCGACTCGCTGACCTCGATCTGTCCCAGGTGCGGGAAAGCCCGGAAGTCCAGGAGGTAATCCGCGACGGCGTGAGCCAGCGGGCGTTCGGCGGTCACCGGGGGCACGTCCTTCGCGGTCATCAGGTTGATCACGCGCGTCACGCCCAGGACCGACCCGGTCAGCTCCTCGGCCTGGATCCGATCGGGAAAGCGATTGACTCGTCCCCGGAGCGTCACGACGGCGTCCTCGACGCGAACGTCCAGATCGGAGAGCCCGATCGACTCCGCGGCATCCATCAGGATCGCGGCCACCGCGTCCCTCAGCGCCTCATCCGTCAGGTCGGCCCGGCCGACCACCATCTCATCGGTGACGTTGACGATCCCCCGGATGAACCCGGTCAGGCGCAGGAGGCGCATCTTGAGAGCGTAGCTGCTGATGGTCCCCGAGAAGACGGCGCCGCCGTTCACGAGCAGGACGCTCAGCCTCTCCCCGGCGAGCTCCGGGTCCCGCCCCAGCTGGTAGACGATCTGCTCCCGGAGGGCGTAGTCGCCCGGCCCCGCGATGTTCCTGGGGATGGTCTCGTCGGCGGCTCCCGCGGGCGCGAGGAGCAGACCCGCGACGAACGGGGGGGCGAGGATCAGGGCGATGAGGCTCGGGCGTCGTCTCGACATCGAGCGATCATTCTGGCACAGGCCCGGCGCCGGGCCAAGCCGCCGCCGGTGCTCCGCGTACGGGAATCGACGCGAGCCCCGGATCGTCGTCCAGCGCCTCCCGGGTGCGCTCGATGACCCCGGTGATCTCCCTGAGCGCGTCCAGATCGCCGTCCTGCGGCTTGCCGAGCCGCTTGCGAATAGCCTGAACGCGCGCCCGCGCCGCGTCCAGATCGTCCCGCAGATCCTCGGGAGCGAACTCGATCGCCGTGCTCAGGCTCCGGAGCGCGCGATTCAGGTGATCGCGGGCGGCGAGCAGGGCGCTGTCGTCCATCATCTCCGATCCGATCCGCAGCGAGAACAGCGATCGGCTCAGCGCCCCGGCGAGACGCAGCCCGGCGAGGGCGCGGCGCGCCGCGTCCACCTCGAGGCGGCCCGCCTCCATGTCGCGGCGGACCATGGCCGCGCGCGCCCGGGCGATCGCCTCCCTGACCTCGGTGATGCGCGTCACGAGGACCCCAGGCATCACGGCCGTTTCGAAACGCTCGAGCGCCGCGAGATACCCGTCCGCGTCGTTCGCCCCGGCGGCCCGCAGCGCGCCGCGGCTTTCGATCTCGGCCTGCCGGGTCTCCGTGTAGTCGGACAGGGCGGGCAGGACGACCCGCGCCCGGCGCACCGCCTCCGCCGCGCCCTGCAGGTCGCCGCCGTCCGCCGAGGCGCGGCCGCTCTCGAGCGCCGCTTCGAGGTCGGCCAGGCGGCTGCCGCTCTCGAACTGCGCCATCTCCTCGTCGACGCGCTGCAACAGGAGGCTCACGCGCCCGGGGTCGCTTCCGCGCACGGCGTTCTCCGCCTTGCCGAGCGATCGGTCCGCACGTCCGAGGATGCGGTCGAGGTCCCCGGCGCTGAGCGGATCGGATGCGAGGGGCGCGGACGGGGCGATCGCCGCGGCGGCGATCGCGAGAGCAACGATCAACGTTTTTCCGCGGCGGGGACGGCGCGCGGCGCTCCTGTCGTGCTCACCTGCCATCCTCTCGATCTCCCTCCACTGGCGGTCGCTCACCGGCATGACCGAGAGCCTCGGGATGCGGACGAGCGCGAAATCGGCGAACGCGGCGCGCCCTCTCATCTCGGCGAGAGCGACGGGGCGGCGCAGTCGCCGAACCGGTTCGACGTCGATCGCCACGCGCCGACCGGTGCGGTCGTCCGGATCGGGGTAGGGAGCCGAGGCGGCCCGGGCCACCCCCACAACCGCCCTCTCCTGACCGGTGTGGTAATAGAGTATCCGATCTCCCCGGCGCACGGCCCGCAGATGCTGCTGGGCCAGCGGGTTTTTCACCCCGGACCACCGCGTGCGCCCCTCCGCGCTGAGCTCGTCGAACGAGTAGGAGCGGGGCTCCTCCTTGATCAGCCAGTTCATCGGCCCCCCCCCCGGACCGCTCCGCCGGATCGCCGGCCGATCGCGCCGGTTCCCGCCGGAAGCGCTCCCGGATACCATCGGGAGCATGCGCCGGAATTCTATCGCGAAGCGAGGCAGGCCAGGGGAGCCGCCGCCCCGGCCGGGACGGCTGCCGGATCGGGTCGGACCGCGCCTCGACGTGCTGTTCGTCGGCATCAATCCGGGGCTGCGATCGGCCGCCGTCGGCCACCACTACGCCGGCCGCTCGAACCGTTTCTGGCGGCTCCTGCACGAGTCACGTCTGACGGCCGGGCGCCTGGACTGCACCGACGACGCGCGCCTTCCCCGGCTGGGCTTCGGTCTCACGAATCTCGTCTCCCGGCCCACGGCCGGAAGCGCCGATCTCGAGACGGACGAGTTCGCCCGGGGAGCACGGCTCCTGCGCCGGAAGATCCGTCGCCTGAGGCCCCTCCTCGTCGCTCTGGTCGGCGTGACCCTGCTGCGCCATCTGCAACCCCATCTCGATCCCCCTCCGCGACGGGCCCGGCCGGCCGCACGTTCCGGCCTGCGCGCGCGACCCCGCCCCGCCGTTCGTCTCGGAGGAATCGCGGGACGCTGCGAGGGCGTTCCGCTCGCCGTGCTGCCGAATCCGAGCGGCCGAAACGCCTCCGTTTCCCCGGACGCCATGCTGTCCGCCTTCCGCCGCCTGAGGAGGACTCTGATGCGCCTGCGCACGCGGCGGGAGCGTTGCCGGCGGCCCCCGCGGCGGCACCCGGGGGTGCGCCCTCGGGCCTGACCATTCGCCTTGACAGGCCCCCGCGGCCACCGTACCATTGCGGAGCCATGAGTGAAGCGGCCAACACGACCACGATCCGAAACACCACCCGCCACGGCCATCGCCACGCCCATCGGTGCGTCCGCGCACCGAGGGGGATCACCGGCCGCCACTCACGGTAGTCTTCCCTCCGCCCGGACGCTTGCATCGACGACCCGGGGATTCTCATACCTATTCGGCATCGAGGGCCCATCGACGTTCGAGGCCCGGATCCCCGGCACCGGGTGGCGCGACGAGCCGCCAGCGCGTCCCTTCGGGGAGGCCGGCCGCGAAGCGGGGCGGGGGACGACCCGCCGGAAAGGTCGCGATGACAGAGACACTTCGACTGGCCCTGCCCAAGGGACGGATCACGGAGGGGGTTCTCCGGCTGCTGGCGGGCGCCGGGCTGGCCGTGCGGAGCGACGGGCGCTCCTACAGGCCCCGGGTCTCGGACCCCGGAATCGAGATCAAGTATCTCAAGCCCCAGAACATCCCCAAGCTGATCGAGCTCGGCGCGCACGATTGCGGCTTCACCGGTCACGACTGGGTGCAGGAGAGCGGAGCGAAGATCGTCGAGATCCTGGACACGGGCCTCGATCCCGTCACGCTCGTGGCCGCCGCCCCCGAGGAGACGGCGGACCGGCTCTCCGGCCTGGACCGGCCGCTCATCGTCGCCGCCGAGTTCGAAACCCTCACGCGCCGCTACATGAAGAAGCGGGGGCAGCCGTATCTCTTCATCCGGACCTACGGGGCCACGGAGGTCTTTCCTCCCGAGGACGCCGATCTCATCCTGGACCTGGTCTCGACCGGGACGACGCTGCACGACAATCACCTGCGGGTCCTGGACGAGGTCCTCCGATCGACGACGCGATTCCTCGCGGCGCGCTCCGCCCTCGAGGATCCGTGGAAGCGCGAGCGCATCGAGGCCCTCCGGACCATGATGCAGGCCGTGCTCGAGGCCCGCAGGCGCGTGCTGCTCGAGATGAACGTGAGCCGGGAGAGGCTCGACGCGGTCGTCGCGATCCTGCCGGCGATGAAGTCACCGACGATCCAGGAACTGCACGGCGGCAAGGGATATGCGGTGAAGGCGGCGGTGCTGCGGGAGGGATTGGCGGCGCACCTCATCCGGCTGCGCGAGGCGGGCGCCACCGATCTGATCGCGTACTCGCTCGAGAAGGTGATCCCGTGAGCGCGCGCCGGAGAGTCGACGAGGGAGGCCGGGGGCCCCGCCCCGCGCCGGAGGTGGAGCGGCTCGAGCCGTACGTCGTGCCGTCGGCCGGGCGGCGCGGATTCCTGCGCCTCGACTTCAACGAGAATCTCCTCGGTCCCTCCCCGAAGGTGCTCGAGCGGCTCCGATCGATCGAGTCGGAGGACGTCGCCCTGTATCCCGACGAAAGCGAGGCCCGCGCCGCCGTCGCCCGCCACCACAGGCTGGCGGACGGGATCGATCTCGTCCTCACGTCGGGCGTGGACGAGGGGATCCGCCTCGTCTGCGACGCCTTCCTGCGCCCCGGCGAGGAGGCGGTCGTCGTCGAGCCGGGGTACGCCATGTATCGCTTCTACGCGACCCTCGCGGGGGCGCGCCTGTCGCCGGTCCCGTGCGGGCCGGACCTGAGCGTGCCGGAGCGGGCGATCCGGAAGCGCATGGCCGGCGGCGCGCGGCTCCTCCTCCTGGGCGATCCGAACAATCCGACCGGAACCCCGCTTCCCACCGGGCTGATCGAGGATCTCGCCGCCGGCCATCCGGACGCCGTGATCCTGGCCGACGAGGCGTACGCCGAGTTCGCCGACCGCTCGTCGCTCCCGCTGCTGCCCCGCTTCGCGAACCTGATCGTGGCCCGCACTTTCTCGAAGGCCTACGGTCTCGCCGGACTGCGCGCGGGGGTCCTCATCGGACGGCGCGAGACACTCTCATGGATCGCCCGCATGCGCTCGCCGTACGCCGTCAACACCCTGGCCCTCGCCGCGCTCACCGCCGCTCTCGAGGATCCGGGGTACGTCGCGCGCTACGTCGAGGAAGTTCGGACGTCGCGTGGACTCCTCGCCCGGGGCCTCGGCCGGCTCGGGCTTCAGACCTATCCGAGCGCGGCGAACTTCCTCATCGTGCGCGTGGGCGCGGAGGCGAAGCGCCTGCGCGAGGCGCTCAGGTCGCGCGGCGTCCTCGTGCGGGACCGCGGCGAGCACCCCGTCCTGAGGGGCACCCTCCGCATCGGCGTCGGCACGCGCGAGCAGACGAAAGCCTGCCTCGAGGCGATCGAGACGGCGCTGGGCGAGATCGGCGCGGGAGGATCCCGATGAAACCGCGGCGCCCCCGGGGTCCGGCGAAGCGCGCGCGGCGACGCGCGCCGGCTCCGCGCAGGAGAACGGCCGCGCGGCGGCGGACCGCCACGGTGCGCCGATCGACCGGCGAGACCGACATCCGCGTCGTCCTGGCGATCGAAGGGAGCGGCCGGGTGAGCGTGACGACCGGGATCGGCTTCTTCGATCACATGATGACCGCCCTGGCGCTTCACGGCGGGATGGATCTCCGGGTCGAGGCGCGCGGCGATCTGCACGTCGATCAGCACCATCTCATCGAGGATTGCGGCATCGCCCTCGGGCAGGGCCTGCGCCGGGCGCTGGGGGATCGCAGGGGGATCGAGAGAACCGGGTTCTTCGTCTTTCCGATGGAGGAGTCGCTGGCCACGGCCGCCGTCGATCTCGGGGGCCGTCCCTCGCTCGTCTACAAAGCGCGCGTCCGGCGCGCCCGCGTCGGCGATCTGGAGACCGACACGATCCCGGAGTTCCTGCGCGGGCTGACGCGGGGGCTGATGGCGGACCTGCACGTGGTCCTGCCTTACGGCTGGAACGACCACCACAGGGCGGAGGCGATCTTCAAGGCGGTGGGGAAGGCGCTCAAGGTGGCGATGAGCCGGGACGATCGCTATCGCGATCTGGTGCCCAGCACGAAGGGGATGCTGGAATGATCGGCGTCGTCGATTACGGGGCCGGCAATCTGCGCAATGTCCAGGCCGCGCTCGCGCGGCTGGGTGCGCCGTGGCGCTCGGTCGCGGCGCCGGACGATCTGAACGGACTCGCGGGACTGATCCTCCCGGGCGTCGGACAATTCGGCGCCGCGGCCCGCCGCCTTCGGGAGGCCGGGCTGGACGGGGCGCTGCGCGGCTGGATCCGGGAGGACCGCCCCTTCCTGGGAATCTGTCTCGGCATGCAGCTGCTGTTCGAGTCGAGCGAGGAGGAGCGTGACTCGCGCGGCCTCGGCGCGCTCGAGGGCCGGGTGACGCGGCTCCAGGCGGAGCGGCTTCCGCACATCGGGTGGGCCGTGGTGGAGCCCCTCCGCGAGGCGGCCGGATCGATGTTCGAGATGCTCCCGGGCGACGGCTTCTTCGCGTACTTCGCGCACTCGTTCGCGCTGCCCGCGCCGTCGCCCGCGGCGGTGGCCCACACGACCTGCCCGCCGTCCTTCGTCTCGGCCGTGCGGTCCGGGCGTGTCTGGGGGACGCAGTTCCATCCCGAGAAGAGCGGCGCGGAGGGACAGCGCATCCTGGCCAACTTCATCGCCGGCGCCGGGGCGGCGCGGGAGGGCGCACGATGAGGGCGAGACGCGTCATTCCCTGCCTGGACATCCGCGGAGGCCGGGTCGTGAAGGGGGTGAAGTTCCGCGACCTGCGCGACGCCGGAGACCCAGTCGAGCGCGCCCGGGCGTATGACCGGGACGGGGCGGACGAGGTCTGCCTGCTGGACATCTCCGCATCCCACGAGGAGCGGCGGCCCCTGCTCGATCTGGTCCGCCGCGTGGCCGACGAGCTGACCGTGCCGTTCACCGTCGGCGGCGGCATCCGCGATCTCGACGAGATGCGGGCGCTCCTGATGGCCGGGGCCGATCGGGTCTCGCTCGGCACCGCCGCCCTCGACGATCCGGGTCTTCTGGGCCGCGCGGCCGCGTCCTTCGGGAGCCAGTTCGTCATCGTCTCGATCGACGCGCTGCGGTCGGGCGGTCGCTGGGAGGTCACCAGCCACGGAGGGCGCCGCCGGCGCGGCCGCGAGGCGGTCGAGTGGGCGCGGGAGGCGGAGCGGCTGGGAGCGGGGGAAATCCTGTTGAACGCGATGGACGCCGACGGCACCCGGTCGGGGTACGACATCCCGCTGACGCGCGCCGTGGCGCGCAGCGTCCGCATCCCGGTGATCGCCTCGGGCGGGGCGGGGACCCCCGCCGACATGGCCCGCGTTCTCCTCGAGGGCGAGGCGGACGCCGCACTGGCGGCCTCCATCTTCCACGACGGGAGCGTCTCGATCCGGGAGGCGAAGCGGGTCCTCGGCGCGGCGGGCGTGCTGGTGAGGCCATGATCGTTTCAAGCATCGATCTGATGGAGGGACGGGCCGTGCAGCTGAGGCGCGGCTCGGAGAAGGTGCTCACGTCGCCGGAGGATCCCCTCGATCTCGCGCGCCGGTTCGCCTTCCACGGCGACGTGGCCGTCATCGATCTCGACGCCGCGCTCGGCCGCGGCTCGAACCGGGATCTCGTGCGCGCTCTCTGCCGCGCCGCCCCGTGCCGTGTCGGCGGCGGCCTGCGCCGCGATGAGGACGTGGTCGAACTGATCCGGGCCGGAGCGAGCCGGGTGATCATCGGAACGGCCGCGGATCCGGAGTTTCTGCGGCGCTTCCCGAGCGAATGGCTGATGGTCGCCCTCGACGCGCGGTCCGGGAGCACGGTGGACCGCGGATGGACGCACGACACGGGGGAGAAGCCCGTCGATCGCGCCCGCCGCCTGGAGGCGCACTGCTCCGGATTCCTGTTCACCCAGGTCGACGTCGAGGGGACCCTGTCGGGCGCTCCGCTCGATCCCGTGCGGGATCTGATCGCCGCCACCACGCGCCCGATCACCGTCGCGGGGGGCATCGGGTCCCTCGAGGAGGCGCGGAGGTTCGAGGCGCTCGGCTGCGACGTGCAGATCGGGATGGCCCTTTACACGGGGCGCATCGATCTGGAGGAGGCGACGGCCTCCCGCCCGGAGTTCGGCGGCGGCCCTCTCGCGACCATCGCCCAGGACGAGGACGGGCGCGTGCTGATGCTCGCCTGGAGCACCGCTGAATCCCTGCGCGAGGCGCTGCGCACCCGGCGCGGCGTCTACTGGTCGCGCTCGCGGCGCGCCCTCTGGCGCAAGGGCGAGACGTCGGGACACGTCCAGGCCCTGCTCCGCGTGCGCTACGACTGCGACGCCGACGCGCTCCTGTTCACCGTCAGGCAGTCGGGTCCGGCCTGCCACACCTCGAGGCCGACCTGCTTCGGCGACGCGCCCCGCTTCGACCTGCGCGCCCTCGCCCGCGTGATCGCGGCGCGGCGGGGTGCGGGTCCGGCCGTCTCCTACACGGCGCGACTCCTCGCCGCCCCGGGTCTCGTGAGGGACAAGATCCGCGAGGAGGCCGGCGAGGTCTGCAGCGCGGAGGGGCGATCCGATCTGGTGTGGGAGCTCGCCGATTTGCTCTATCACGCCGCGGTGCTGATGGAGCGCGAGGGAATCACGCTGGACGAGGTCGAGGCGGAGCTTCGCGGGAGACATCGTTGAGACGGCGGAAGCGGTCGGCCGCCCCCGGGACGGAACGGTTCGAGCGCGCCGTCGCGCGCATCCTCGAGTCCGTGCGAACGCGGGGGGACGCCGCGCTGCGCTCCCTCACCCTGCGGCTCGACGGCGCCCGCCGCCGGTCGATCGAGGTCCGGCCGGCGGAGCGACGTCGCGGGATCCGCGCCGTCGACGCGGGCGCGCTCGAGGCGATCCGGTTCGCGCGCCGCCGGATCGAGCGCTTCGCGCGGCGGCAGAAGGTCTCGCTGCGTCCGTTCCGGCTCGCCGGCGAGGGCGTCGTCCTGGAGCAGCGGCTCGTTCCGGTCGAGACCGTCGGCATCTACGTGCCGGGCGGCCGCTACCCTCTCTCATCCACCGTCCTGATGGCTGCGGTTCCGGCGCGCGTCGCGGGGTGCCGCAGCGTCGTGCTGTGCACCCCCCCGCGGGGGGACGGCTCGATCGCTCCCGAGATCCTCGCGGCCGCGAGGGAGGCGGGGGTGGATCGCGTCTTCGCGGCGGGCGGCGCCCAGGCGATCGCCGCCATGGCCTTCGGCACGCGATCCGTCCCGCGGGTCGATCTCATCGTCGGCCCCGGCAACGCCTGGGTGGCCGCGGCGAAGGCGGCGCTCGCGGGCCGCGTCGGCATCGAATTCGTCGCGGGGCCGACGGAACTGCTCGTGATCGCCGACGGGCGGTCCGATCCGGTCCGCGTGGCATCGGATCTGCTGGGGCAGGCCGAGCACGATCCGCTGGCCCGACTCTGGCTCGTCGCGATCGGTCGGAGCACCGCGGCGCGGGTCCGGAGGCATCTGCGCCGTCTCCTCGTCCTGCTGCCGGAGCCGAACAGGAGCGTCGCGCGGCGGGCCGTCGCCCGCCTGCGCGTGCTGCGGCGCGGCACCGTGGCCTCGGCCGCATTGACGGCGAACCGCATCGGGCCGGAGCACCTGTCGGTGCAGACCGCCTCGCCGCGCCGGCTCGCGGCCCGGCTGCGCGGCTACGGGTCGCTGTTCCTGGGGGGCGATTCGGCGGTCGCGCTGGGGGACTACGTGACCGGTCCGAACCACATCCTCCCGACCGGAGGGGCGGCCCGCCACACGGGAGGGCTGTCGGTGCTGCGCTTTTTGAGGGTGGTGACGGTGCAGCAGGTGAGCCTGCGGGGTCTGGAGCGGCTCGTTCCCGCCGCGGAGCGCCTGGCCTCGATGGAGGGGCTGGCGGCCCATCGGATGTCGCTGGCGGTGAGAAGGGGAGGCCCGCGCGCCGTGCTGTTCGACTTCGACGGCGTCCTGGTCGAGACCGAGGAGCACCACTGGGGCGCCTTCCGCGAGGTGCTGGCGCCGCTCGGGATCGACCTGCCGCGGCCGGTCTACGACCGCCGCTATCTGGCCTTCGACGATCGGACCGCGCTGCGCGCGATGCTGCGCGACGGCCTCGACGGCCGCCGGAGGCCGGGGGGTGCGGACCTCGACGCCCTCGTGCGCCGCAAGCGCGCGGCGTACGATCGCCGCTGCGGAACGCGGCTGAAGGTCGACGGGAAAGCCGCCGCCCTCCTGAGAACGGTGTCCCGCCGCGTTCCGGTGGCGATCGTCTCGGGAGCCGCGCGCCGCGAGATCGAGACGGCGCTGAGGCGGGGCCGGGTGACGGGGGCGATCCGGATCATCGTCGCCGCCGAGGACGTGCGCCGCTGCAAGCCGGATCCGGAGGGATACCGTCTGGCGCTCGCGCGGCTCGGATCGGAGAGCGCCGCCTCGATCGCGGTGGAGGACTCGCCGGGGGGGATCCGCGCCGCGCGCGCCGCGGGTCTCAGGGTGATCGGCGTCGCCTCCAGCTACCCGGCGCGCGCGCTGCGCCGCGCCGGTGCCTCGCGGGTGGTCCCTTCGATCGACGATCTCGAGGCGCGGGCGCTGCTCGGCGGGTGATCGCCTCGTGTCAGGGCGCCTCGTGGACGATGGCGCCGCCCACGATGGTGTAGACGATGCCCGCCCGGGGAATGTCCTCGATCGCGCCGGCGCGGAGATCGGCGGAGAAGACGGTCAGATCGGCCCAGTACCCGGGCGCGATGCGGCCCTTGGTCGTCTCCTCGAAAGCGGCGTACGCGGCGCCCTCCGTGTAGGCCGTGAGCGCCTCCTGAAGCGTCATCCGCTGGTCCGGATGCCATCCCCCCTCCGGCCAGCCCTTCAGGTCGCGCCGCGCGACGGCGGCGTGCAGGCCGATGAGCGGTCGCGCCAGCTCCACGGGAAAATCGGAGCCCGCGGCGATCGGCACGCCGGCATCGAGGACCCATCGCCACGCGTACAGCCCCCGCCCGCGACGCTCGCCCACGCGGCGCTCGGCCCAGTACATGTCGCTGGTGGCGTGGCTGGGCTGCATCGAGGCGATCACCCCCAGGCGCTTCAGACGCGGCACGTCCTCCTCGCGTACGCACTGCAGGTGCTCGATCCGGAGGCGGGGATCCTTCGCCGGCGCCGCCCGGAGCGCCCTCTCGTAGGCGTCGAGGGTGAGACTGATGCCCCGATCGCCGATCGCGTGCGTCGCGACCTGGTATCCGCGGCGCAGCGCCAGCGTCGTCGCGCGCTCCACCTCATCGGGCTCCATGACGAACAGACCGCGGTTCCCCGGGTCGTCCTCGTAGTCCTCGAAGAAGACCGCGCCCCGCGATCCCATCGCGCCGTCGATCATCAGCTTGACGGCGCGCAGCGTCAGCCGATCGCGGTGATTGACGAGAGGCGGCGCGGACAGCAGGCGATCCAGCGGGGCGCCGTCCATGCCGGACCACATGAGATAGACGCGGATCGGAAGGCGTCTCTCGTCCGCCAGCTCCCGAAACGCCGCGGCCTCCTCCTCGGAGATCCCGGCGTCGTGCACCTCGGTCAGCCCCACCTCGGCGCAGCGGTTCAGCGCCGTCACGATCCAGGACTTGATGCGCTCGCGGTCGGGGCGGGGCAGGGCGTTCTCGATCAGATCGGTCGCGTTGTCGATGAAGACACCCGTCGGCTCGCCGCGATCGTTCCGCCTGATCGATCCGCCGGAGGGATCCCGCGTGTCCCGCGTGACGCCGGCGTCGCGCATCGCCGCCCGGTTGGCCCAGCCGGCATGCCCGTCGATCCGCCGCAGCCAGACGGGCCGGTCCGGCGCCGCCGCCGTCAGGAGCGCGTGATCCGGAAAAGTCTTGTCCGGCCAGAGGTTCTGATCCCAGCCGCCCCCCGTGACCCACTCGCCGGGCGGCAGCTCGGCGGCGCGAACCGCGACCCGGCGCGCCACCTCGTCCGGGCTGTCGACCCCGCGCAGGTCGAGGCTGTGCAGCCGCTCCCCGAGGCTTCTCACGTGGCCGTGCGCGTCGATCAGACCGGGGACCACGAAGCCGCCCTTCAGGGCGATGCGCCGGGTCGAGGGACCCGCCATCTCCCGGATCGTGGCGTCGTCGCCGACGGCGGCGATCAGCCCGTCGCGCACGGCGATCGCGGCGGCCTCGGGCGCCGCCGGATCGAGCGTGAGGACCGTGCCGCCCGTCAGGATCAGATCGGCGGACGGATTCTCCCGCCGCGCCGAGCACGCGGCGAGCGTCAGGATCATGCCGCCCATGACGAGGACGGCGATCGGCAGCAGAGCGTCGCCGGCGCCCGGCCGGGCCAGGGGGGTCAGCAGCATGGGGATCACCTCCCGTGAGCGTTCAGTGGCTCACGCGCGGCAGGGCCGCCTCGATATCGAAGTCCGGATCGTTCGCCGGGTCGTGACAGGTGGCGCACACGCCCTGGATGATGCAGAACGAGCACTGGTTGGTGATGCCGTAGATCGTGGCCTTCTTCAATTCCGCCGGCGCCCCGACATGATCGGCCCCGGGGCCGTGACAGACCTCGCACTGGACGTTGGTCATCACCGCCTTCGCCTCCGCGTGGCCGAAGCCCCCCTCCAGGCCGGCCCCGGTCACGTGGCACGGGACGCATTCCGGGTCGGCGCTGCGATTGACCTTCAGCAACCGCGCGAAGGCGGTCGCGTGGGGCGAGCGGACCCACTGGTCGTACTGGGGGCGGTGACAATCGCGGCAGGCGTCGGCCCCGACATGCGCCACGCCCGGGCGGAACCGGTCCAGCCGCCTCCGGTTGACCTGCTCGAGCCGCTTTTTCTGCAGATCGCTGTACTGGAACAGGCGGTCCAGATCGGGGTGATCCTGGTGGGACACGAGCGCGAGCGCCTCGTCGAGATCGAAATTGAGAACGAACTTCCCGCTGTGACACGCGGCGCATGATTCCGACATGGCCTGCACGTCGAGGGCGGCTCCCGCGGGGTGCCCGCCCCCCGGACCGTGGCACACCTCGCACTGGACGTCCTGCATGTGGGGGGTCGCTTCAGGGCTCTCGAAGCCGCCCTCCCGGCCGGGGCCGGTGACGTGGCAGGGGACGCACTCGGGATCGCGCCACTTCTCGCCCTTCTGGAGGCTCTCCCACGCGATGCTGTGCGGCGTCATGAGCCAGTCGCGGTACTCCCGCGCGTGACAGGAGCGGCAGACGCCGTCTCCGGTGAACCGTCCCGCCGGGAGGGCGGCCGCGATCTCCGCGGGCATCCGCTCGCCCAGGGCGATCTCCAGCTGCAGCCGCATGAGACCCTCGCGGTCGGGACGATCACCCTGCTCGCGGAACCGGATGAAGCCCTCCCGATCGATGATGTAGGTCTCCGGCGTTCGCGTCGATTCGTATTTCTTGAAGATCGAGCGTCCCGAGTCCAGGATCACCGGGTAATCGATCCCCTGCTCCCGGACGAAGTCGCGCAGGCGCCCACCGACGTCCCTCGACGTGATCCCGACGGCCCGGACGCCCCGGGCCCGGAATTCGCGCAGGACGGGCACCAGGGCGGGAATGTCCTTCAGGCAGTGGGGGCACTCCTGATCGAAGAAGTTGACGACGACGACCCGCCCCCGCAGCGCCGAGAGGTCGACGGGCCGTCCGTCGAGGTCCTTCGCCTCGAACAGGGGCGCCCGGGGGTTTTCGGCGTAGGCCAGATCGAGCGTCCGGCCCTCGCCGCGCCCCATGCCCGGAAGCTCGAGAAGCGCCGCGACGGTTTCCTGGAGCTTCGGACGGAACGAGCGGCCGACGTAGCCGTCCAGCCGGAACCGCACGATGTGCTCCCGATCCAGCAGCACGATGGTCGGGAGATTGCCGACCCCGTAGGCGCGCGTGATCGATCCCGGATCGCGCAGGATCGCGAGGGAGAGACGGTTGCTTTCGCGGTAGGCCTTCGCGGCCTCCAGGCCGCCGCTCGTGATCCCCAGAAAGACGATGCCGCCGAATCGCGGATCGTCGCGCATGCGGCTCATCTCGCGAGCGAGATCCAGCGCCAGCGGAGCGCCGGACCTGAAGAAGAGGAGCGCCACCGGCTTGGCCCTGAGGTTGCCCAGGGGGAGCCAGGCGCCGGACGGATCCTGGGCGACGAAATCGGGCGCGGGGGTTCCGACCGTGGGATGGTTCCTGCCCTCATCCGGCGCGAGACCCGGAGGGGGTGGATCCGCACAGGAGAGTCCCACGAGAAGCGGGACCGCCGCCAGCAGGGCGGTGCGATGGAAGCGATCGCGGCTCATGTTGCGTGACGTGCGCGCACGGGAAGGCGCAGTATAGGGTCTCGGACTCGACCGGTCAAATCGACGGCCGTCCGCGCGACGCAGCCGCGCCGTGATGGTAGACTCGCCTGACATCGGCGGAGGAGACGATCATGACGCGGAACGAGGTCACCGAACGCAGCAGGCCGAGCATCGCCGTGGGCATCATGGGATCCGCGGGCGGCGATCTCGGGCGTCCGGCGCTTGAGAAGGCCTACGCGATGGGACGGGCGATCGCGCAACGCGAGTGCGTCCTGGTGACCGGCGCGTGTCCGGGGCTTCCGCACCAGGCTGTCCGGGGCGCGAAATCGGAGAACGGGATCGTCATCGGCATCTCGCCGGCCCTGAATTTCGAGGAGCACGCCCTGAAGTACAAGGCGCCCTATGCCGGTTACGACGTCCTGGTCTATACCGGGAGCGGCCTCATGGGCCGCGAGATCGAGAACATCCGGACCTGCGACCTGGTCATCTTCATGGGGGGGCGGTCCGGCACTCTGGGGGAGTTCGCCATCGCCTACGACGAGGGCAAGGTGATCGGCGTGCTGCAGGGGACGGGCGGGATCTCCGACAAGATGGACGTCATCGTGGGGCTGATCCAGAAGGAGACCGGAGCGCAGATCGTCTACGACCGCGATCCGGAGGGCCTGTTGGACCGGCTGATCGCCGTCTATCGGGAGAAGCTGCTGCCCTACTACAAGACGATCCTGGCGAACAGCGATCCCGACGGCCAGGAGGAGGGCTGATCGCCGGGCCGCCACGCCCCGGCTATAATGATGATGCCGACATGAGCATTTCGAAACCGTCTTCGGGTCCGCGCCCCCGCGCCGGACGGCCCGCCCGGCGCCTCGCCGTGTTCGCCGCGGCCGGGCTGGCCGCCGTGCTCGCCCGACCGGTCCGGGCCGAGATCCTGATCAACCCGGAAGGCTGGAAATTCCCCAATATCGTCACCTCCGCCAAGGAGATCATCCGGGTCTCGGATCGCACCCGCGAGATCCCCGGCAAGGAGACCATCCTCAAGGGTTATCGCAAGTGGGACGGCACCTACTTCCGGACGTACGAGATCGAGGGAAGGATCTTCGGCGTGGAGATCGACACGGACGGGAAGCCTCCGTTCGAGTACAGCCTCATGGACACGGACGGAGACGGGAAGTTCGAGACCAAGATCCCGCACTCGAAGGACAACAAGGATCGGGCATACGTTCCGAAGTGGGTGATCGACCACTACTTCGCCCTGCACCCCGATGTCAGGAATCCCGACGGACCGGTGAAGATCCCTCCGCCGACGCTGAGGGCGACGCAGATGGCGCCGCCTGTGTCGCCGCCCGCCTCCGAGGAGCCCCCTCCCCCCGAGGTCCGCGACCGCCCGTCCCCCTGATCGGCCGTCGGCCAGGAGGCCCCGGCCGCGCCGCCGGCCGGATTACTCCGGGGCCGAAGGGGCGCGGGGCGGCTGCCGCAGCGTGTGGTAGCGGCCCGCCGGCAGGCGGGTCAGGGTCTGGACCGTCCCGCCGGGCCAGCGGATCTCCACCACGTCGGCCGCGCCCCGATCATCCAGTCCGAAGTGCAGGCGGGGATCGTTGCTGGAGATGTGGGATGCTCCGGCCCGAACCTCGCCGATCTGCCGGAGCGGTCCGGCGCGCACGGTGACGCGCGCGCCGATCGCGCCCCGGTTGGGCGGGGCGCCGATGAGGTGAAACCCGATCCACGGGCGCGCATTGCCCCCGTCGTTGCGGATCAGGCTCGGGGGCTCGTCGATGTTGTTGACCACGATGTCGACATCGCCGTCGTTGTCCAGATCCCCGAACGCGGCTCCGCGCGCGCTGTGCCTCTCCGCGAAGGCCGGCCCGGCCTCGAGCGTCGTCTCCTGGAACCGCCCGTTGCCCAGGTTCCGGAACAGCTGGTTCGGCTGCTTGAAAGTCGTCCCGAGATCGGTGTCGTCGATCCCCGGATAGACGTGGCCGTTGGCGATGAACAGATCCCTGCGGCCGTCGTGGTCGTAATCCAGAAACCCGGTTCCCCAGCCCAGCGTGCGCAGCGTGGGCGCGCTCAGCCCGGCGGTCAGGGTCACGTCCAGGAACATCAGGCCGCCCTCGTTGCGGTAGAGGGTGGAGTAATCGTGGGAGAAGTTCGTGACGAACAGATCGAACAGTCCGTCGTTGTCGTAGTCCCCGGCGTCGATCCCCATGCCGGCCTGGGCCCGTCCGTCCTCGTTGTAGGCCGCCCCCGCGATGGTTCCGATCTCGACGAGCCGCCCCCGCCCGTCGTTGCGGTACAGGTAGTTGGGCGTGGAGTCGTTGGCCACGTAGAGGTCCAGATCGCCGTCCCCGTCGAGATCGGTCCAGATGGCTCCGAGCCCGTATCCGAACGGCTCCGTCACCAGCCCGGCCCGGGCGGTCACGTCGGTGAAACGTCCGTCGCCGCCGTTGCGGTACAGCCTGCTCAGGTCCGCCTTGAGACCGCGCGGGCCGCACATGACCGGCATGCCCCGGTAGAAACAGTTGACCCCGTCTCCGGGCTCGGGGAGGGGAGCCCGGACGGGATCGAAATCGACGTAGTGGGACACGAACAGGTCGATCCAGCCGTCCCCGTCGTAGTCGCCGAACGCCGCGCCCGTGCTCCAGCCGCCAGCCGTGAGCCCGGCCTGACGCGTCACGTCCCGGAAGCGTCCGCCGCCGTCGTTCCTGAAGAGGTAGTAGCGGCCGATCCCCGTGACGAAGAGATCGAGATCCCCGTCCGCATCGTAATCACCGAAGACGCAGCCCTGCGCCCAGTAACCCGGCGCGCCGACGCCGGCCGTCTCGGTGACGTCCTCGAAGCGGGTGCCGTTGCGGTTGCGGTACAGGGCTGATCGATGCGCGGGGGGCCCCGTCGCGGCACCGTGCCGGGAGCCGGTGGGAAGGAAGACGTCGAGCCAGCCGTCGCCGTCGACGTCTCCGAGGCACACGCCGTTGCCGACCGTTTCGTTGATGTACCGCTTGTCCGGATCGCCGCTCAGATTCCGGTGAACGAGGCCGGCCTCGCGCGCCGCATTGACGAACCGCACGGGCGCAGGTTCGTCCGCCGCCGCGTCCGCCGCTCCGGCGGCCGCCGGAAACGCCAGCGCGAGCAGAGCCGCGGCTGCCGCGGAACCGTGCCGCGGCCGCGAGGCGGACCCCGATCGGCTCACGGCCTCAGTCCATCGTCGCCACGCCACTCTGCTTCTTCTCCCGCAGGATCCTGAGAATCTCGGCGTGCCGGGCGAGCTCCGCCTCGGCTTCACGGGTCCGGCCGAGGCGCATCAGCACCCGGCCGAGCGCATAGTGCGCCTTCGGGTTGTAGGGGTCGAGATCGAGCGATCGGCGATAGAAGCGGAAGGCCTCATCGAGCTTCCCTTCCTCCGCGGCGAGGGAGCCGAGGTAGTACCAGGGGTAGGGGTCGGACGGGGAGAGCGAGTTGGCCCGCTCGAACGCCGCCCGCGCTTCCTCGATCCTGCCCAGCTTGAGATAATTCTTCCCCGCCTCGAAGTGCGGCTCGGCCATTCCCGGGTCGATCTCAGCCGCGCGCTCGAGCGCGCGGACGGCCCCCTCGAAATCGAGACGGTCGGCCGCCTGGCGGGCGACCTCGATGAGCACGCGCGGATCCCGCAGGCCCCGCTCGAGCGCTCCGTCCAGCAGGCGTCTCGAGTCGGGCGCCCGCCCGTAATTGTAGAGCGCGCGCGCGTGATCGACCAGCAGGCCGATATCGCCCGGATCCAGCTCCAGCGCGCGGCCCTGGGCCGCGAGCCCCTCGTCGAGGCGCATCTGTTTGAAGCGCACCTCGGCGAGAAACCGGTGGGCGCGGGGGAGATCGGGGGCTGCTCTCACGGCGCGCTCGAGCCTGTCCGAAGCGTCGTCGAAACGGCCCGTGCGCAGATAGAACATTCCGAGGTCCGTGAGCGTCGGAGCGTCGTCGGGGACGAGGGCGATCTCCTTCTCGAACTGGTTGACGGCTCGATCGAATCGGCCGGCGCGCGCGTGGATCGTCCCCATCAGGCGGTGCACGCCGGGGCGGTCGGGTCCGGCCGCCACCAGGCGCCTGAGAAGGCTCAGGGCCTCGTCGTCCCTTCCAAGCTCCGTGAGTATGGCGGCCCTGAGCTGTCGGGCGTCGAGCGAGGACGGGTCCGCCTCGATGGCGATGGCGATCGGTTCCAGCGCATCGCCGTGACGACCGCCCTCGTGCAGCGCGGTCGCCAGCTCGAGGTTCAGGGAGAAGTCCTTAGGGTGATCTCCGAGGCCGGAGCGGGCGATCTCGGCGGCGCGAGCGGGGTCTCCCTCGCCGCGCGCCCGCCTGGCCTTCTCGAGAAGAAGGGCGGGATCCTCCGGCCCGCATGCCGCGTGCAGGACGATCAGGAACGAGACGAGGATCAGAACCGGGCCGGCCGCGCGCGACGACATCTCTTGTCCATGGGATCGACAGGATACACAAAAAACCCCGGGCCGGCGGCCCGGGGTCTTCATGTCTCCCGCGGAAAGGTCGGGAGGGGCTAGACTTTTGAGACGTTTGCGGCCTGCAGCCCTTTCGGGCCCTGGGTGATCTCGAACTCGACCGTCTGGCCCTCCTCGAGTGTCTTGTAGCCGTCACCCTGGATGGCGGAGAAATGGACGAAGATGTCCGTCCCGTCCTCCTGCTGGATGAAGCCGTAGCCCTTGCTGTTGTTGAACCATTTGACTTTGCCACTTGCCACTGCCGTGAACCCCTCCTTTCCTCGGTACCCATCGCGGTGATTGTCTCACGCCACCGCGAGCGTCCCCCTGTGGTCAGCCCGGACAAAAAAAATCCACAAAAGCGGCAGCGCTCTTGTGGAAATCCGATCCATCACACCATGTGGAATTCCTAACCGGACTGCCCCAATACGGCCCGGAGTGTACGTCCGACTTTGCGACTTGTCAATTAGATTTTCTCCTCCGGAGGGCGATCACCGGCCGCTCTCAGAAGATTGCGCTTGCGCTCCCTGAGCGTCTGGATCTCACCCGCGACCCGGCGCATCAGCACGGAGCTTCCCTCGACGTTGCCGGTCTCCAGTTCGCGCCCCGCCAGACGGATCTGGCCTTCGATCGACTGCAGGGCGTGAAGATCCGCTTCCAGGCGCTCGCCCAGCG
>JBFGDZ010000003.1:0-44981 GCA_041580375.1 Candidatus Polarisedimenticolia bacterium | reverse complement strand
TGTTCCGAGGTCCCGCCCGGCGGGGGGGAGATCGTCCGCTGTCTCAACCGGCACCGCGACGAGATCACTCCGGAGTGCCGCGACCGGATGCGGGAGGACGCGAAGAGGATCCTGCAGGTGTCGGCCGACTGCCTGGACGACGTCGATCGCTATTGCAGCGACGTGAACCCCGGAGAGGGGCGTGTCGCCGCGTGCCTGGCGAGGAACGAGCGTCGTCTGGAGCCGGCCTGCCGGAAGCACGTGCAGGAGGCGCGCGCGAATCTCAGGAAGCGGCTGGCCGGACCGTGCGACGGCGACATCGAAGCCCACTGCAAGGGCGTTAAGCCCGGCCGCGGCCGGATCGAGGCCTGCCTCCAGGAGCACCGGGCCGAGCTGTCGAAAGGCTGCGTGCAGAAGCTGGAGAACGACGCGAAGCGCCGCGAGGAGCGCGCTTCGGACTGACAAACCCGTCGAGGACGATCCGCACGGGCGGCTGGACCGGACGACGCGTCGCGGCTAGGATGTCAGGCAGGACCCAGACCACTTCGTTTCACCGGAGGGAACCATGGCCGGTCCGGACAAGGAGCCGGCTGGCGGTCTCGCACCGACCCTGCCGAGCGAGTTCTACCGCGATCCCGCCATCCTCGAGCGCGAGTGGGAGCGCATCTTCGGCCGCACCTGGCTCTGCGCCGGCCGCGAGGATCGGATCCCCGGGCCGGGCGACTACTTCACGCTCCCGATCGGCCGCGAGAGCATTCTCATCCTGAGAGATCGGGAGAACAGGCCGCGCGCCTTCTTCAACGTCTGCCGCCACCGCGGGACCCGGCTCACGGATCGCGAATCGGGCCGGTTCGACGGGACCATCGTCTGCCCCTACCACGCCTGGTCGTACGCCCTCGACGGCCGGCTGATAGGGACCCCCCATCAGCCCGAGGAGAACGGCTTCCGGCGGGCCGATTACGTTCTGTACGACGTCGCCCTGGAGACCTGGGCGGGTTTCCTCTTCATCAACCTGGCGGGCCGGGAGGCTCCCCCCCTGGCGCAGCAACTGGGTGACATCCCGGGTCGCCTGGAGCGCTATCCGCTCGCGGCGCTGAGAACCTTCACGCGCATGGAGCACGAGGTGGAGGCGAACTGGAAGATCCTGATGGAGAACTACATGGAGTGCTACCACTGCCCCGGCGTCCACCCGGAGCTCTGCGATCTGATTCCTCTGTACAAGACCGGCCGGGTCGACAGCACGCACGAAGGGGAGCACGCCTATTTCCGAAAGGGGGCTTCATCGTTGACCCGCGACGGCACGACGCGGCGTCCGTTTCTGAGCGGCCTCGGCGACGACGAGAAGCGGATCTTCAACGGCGAGCTCGTCCATCCGAACCTGATGCTCAACATTCTCCCCGACTGCGCCAACATCCGCGTCGCCTGGCCCCTCTCTCCCTCCCGCACGCTCATCCGGACCGAGTACCTGTTCGAGCCGTCGACGATGGAGCGGAACGATTTCGACCCCGGCGACGTGATCGACTTCACGACCCTCGTCGCGCGGCAGGACTGGGAGATCTGCGAGCGGGTGCAGCAGGGCGTCTCCTCGCGCGCTCACGCGAGCGGCGTCTACCTCCCCCTGGAGAAGGACGTCGGCTATTTCACCCGCTGGTTCCGCGAACGTTTCGAGACCGCCTGACTTGGATCCGCGTCGCACGCAGTCCGCCGCGGACGCCCCGGTAGGCCGCTACGGCCGCAAGATCGGATTCTTCAGCCTCGTCGCACTCCTGTTCGCCGCGCTCTGCTCCGGCCCCGGCAGCATCGAGGAGATCGTCGCCGCGTCGGGACCGGGGATCGCGATGTGGCTGTTCATCCTCCTGCCGATCGTCTGGGGTCTCCCCAACGTCCTCGTCAACGCCGAGCTTTCCTCCGCGATCCCGATCGAGGGGGGCTATTACCGCTGGTGCCGCCGGGCGCTCGGACCGTTCTGGGGCTTCGTCTCGGGGTGGTGGGTGTGGATGGGCTCGATCTTCGACAACGTCGTCTATCCCGTGATCCTCGTGGAGTACGCCGCCGTCCTGTGGCCCGCGCTCGAGGCGCGCTCCGCACGCGCCGCCGCGGTCGTCGGTCTGATCGCCGTCTTCGGCTATCTCAACTACCGCGGCATCCGCACGGTGGCCTTCTCATCGGCGATCTTCACCGTGCTGGTCATGCTCCCCTGGGTCGTGTTCGTCGTCCTTGGCCTTCCCCTCGCGAGGCGCAACCCGTTCGAGCCGCTCGTGGAGCCGGGGCGGGCCCCCGTGGAGGGCCTGGGGGTGGCGCTCGTCGTGGCGATGTGGTTCTTCGCGGGGTATGAGCTGCCGAGCACGGCGGCCGAGGAGTACGAGGACAGCCGGCGCAACCTGCCGCGCGCGCTCGGGGCGCTGCTCGTCCTCTCCGCCCTCGCCTACCTGCTGCCGCTGGCGGTCGGGCTGGCGGTGTCGGACGACTGGGTGTCCTGGGAGAACGGCTCGCTGGTCCATGTCGGGCGGCAGATCGGCGAGGCCTGGGCAGGGCATGCCGGGGGCCTGATCCTCGGCGCGATGATCACCGTCGGCGTGGCGTTCGCCATGGCGGCCCTGTTCAACGGCCTGCTCGTCCCGAACTCACGCATCCCTCTCGTCATGGCGGAGGAGGGGGATCTGCCGCAAGCCCTCGCGATGCTCCATCCCAGGCACCGGACTCCCTGGGTGGCGATCCTGCTCAACTGCGCCCTCTACGCCGCGCTGCACTGGCTCGACTTCTCGGCCCTCGTGCTGCTGTCGATGTGGAACGCTCTGATCGCCTACTTCGTCGTCGACGCGACCCTGATCGCGCTGCGGATCAGGGAACCCGATCTGCCGCGGCCGGTCCGCATCCCGTTCGGGAAGGCCGGGCTGGTCCTGGTGATCGCTCCGCTCGTGATCATCACCGTCTGGGCGATCGTGTGGAGCGTGCGCGAGAACGTTCTCGAGGGGCGCTGGCACGTGCTCGCTCTCGGGTTCGCCGGGATCCTGAGCGGTCCCGTGATCTACGTCGTGCGCGCGATCGTGCGGCGCGTGCGCGCCTGAAACCGTCCTGGATCGAACGGCTCCAGATCCGACTCGCTCGTTTCGCCGGCGATCAATCGCGCGATGGCGCGGCCGGTCGCCGGGGCCAGCGTCACGCCCAGCATGGCGTGCCCCGCGGCGACGTAGACGTTCTCCAGGCCGGGCGCCCGGCCGATCGCCGGCAGGCCGTCGGGCAGCACGGGGCGCAGCCCGGCCCACTCCTCCTGCTCCCGCCCTTCGAGCAGATCGGGCAGATACGTCTTCGCGGCCCGCCGCACCGCGGCGAGCCGGCGCCGGTCGAGTCGGCCGTCCAGTCCGCAGAGCTCGAGGATGCCGCCGACGCGCACCGCGTCCTTATAAGGAGAGAGGCCGACGTGCGCTTCCTGAAGATAGAGGGGGTTCCGGACGACGTCGCGCCCCGGTTGCCGCAGCGTGATGCTGTATCCCTTCCCCGCCCGCATCGGCAGGCGGAAGCCGAAGGCGCGGGCGACGCGGCCGGACCAGGCCCCCGCCGCGATCAGGTACCGATCGGCGCGGACCCGCCCGGCGCTCGTCCCGATCGATTCGACGAGGCGGCCGCGCGCGCGGGCCGAGACGACCTCGACTCCCTCGCGGATCGCGACACCGCGGGCGGCGAGGCGATCCTTCAGGCCGGCGCACAGCGCCTCGGGCCGCACATGCCGCTCCTCCGGGTAGAGCAGTCCGCCTGCGATGCGGGACGTCAGGGCGGGCTCGAGGCCGCGGGCCTCCATGGCCGTCAGGCGCCGCAGCGGTGCCAGCCCGAAGCGCGCCAGGCGGCAGGCATCGGTCTCGACGGCATCGAGCTCGCCCCCCGCCAGGGCCACGAGCAGGATCCTCGAGCGATGCATCTCGAACGGAACCCCGTCGCTCGCGAGATCGTCGTAGAGGGCGAGGGTCGATCCGCCGAGCCCCGCGAGGGCGGCCACACCCCTCTCGTAGTCGCGCCGGTTGCAGCGGCGCCAGAACCGCCAGAGCCACGGCGCGAGGCGTGGCGCCCGGAGCGGCGGGAGGACGAGCGGGCCGTCGCCGAGGATCATCCATCGCAGCGCGCTCCATCCGAGGCCCGGGGCGGCCAGCGGCTCGGACATCGACGGAACGACCCAGCCGAGATTCCCCGAGGAGCAGCCCGCTCCGGCACCGGCGCGGTCCAGCACGACGACCGATCCGCCCCGCTCGCGGATCTCGCGGGCGGCGAGCAGACCGATGACTCCTCCGCCTATGACGACCGTCGTGTCCATCGAGGCCTCCGCGATCGACCGGCTGGCGAAATCGGCCCGCGCGTGCTAGCGTGACCGCCATGAATCGGCGCCTCACGGATCACCCGGTCCCGGCTTCGCGCGTCGCGCGGCTCGTGCTCGCCAGCGCTCTGATGATCGGGACGGCGGCCGCCCTGTTCGCCGCGTCCCCCCGGCTTCAGGTCTTCTTCGCCGCGGACTTCAAGGACGCCGCCTATCAGAAAAAGACCTTCGACCGGGTGGCGAAACGCTGGGCGAGGCCGGCCACGAGCCCGAAGCCGGGCGGCAAGGCGGTCGTGGTCACGTCCATCCGCAGGGACGGCGCCGTCTCCGGCACCCGGCTCCACCATCGCAGCGGCGCCGACGCGTGGGACGCCGCCGCGCTCCGGGCCGTGTCGAAGGCCTCACCCTTCGATCCGCTGCCGAAGGCGTACGCGCCGGACTCGGTCGAGGTCCACTTTCACTTCGAGGTCGTCGAGTAGGAAGTTCGTCCGGCCCGCGCCGCCTCGGATCAGAAGCGCGACGCGGCGAGCTTGACGTCCGCCCGCGACCAGGCGGCACGGAATCGTTTCCGGATCTTGGCCGCCTCCTCCGATCGCCCCTGGGCCTCGAGGCTCCGCCACAGCCCGTACAGGGCGTAGCCGTTGTCGCGGTTCTGCCTGAGATCCTCCCAGTAGACCACCTCCGCCTCGTCCGCCCGTCCGGCCTCCAGCAGCACCGCCCCCAGCGTGTGGCGCACGGGGTAGTACCAGTCCGGCGGCTCGGCGTAGGTCAGGCCGTCCTCCAGCCGCACGGCCCGATCGAGATGGCGCACCGCCTCGTCGTGGCGCCCCTGCGCCGACGCGATCTCGCCGGCCAGCACCGACGCGGCGATCGACAGGACCGGCTTCGCGTTGTTGAACCCGATCATCAGCCCGGCAATGGCCGGATCGTCCCGGATCGCCTCGACCGCGCCGAGCTCGCCGCGCGCCTGCATCGGCTTTCCCGTCCGCGCGTACGCCATGCCGCGCGCATAGTGCCACATGGCCGTCCAGAAGGGCGCGCGCTCGTCGGGCCGGGGCTCCTTCAGGATCCGATCCCACATGCCGAACCGCACCATGGTGTAGAGCGGCATGCTGCGGAACGTCTGGTAGAGCGCCCAGACGTCCCCGTCGTAATCCTCGGGGACCTTCGACGCCACCTTCCGCGAGGCGGCGAGCGCCTCCGCGCTCCGGCCGTCCATGATCGCGGCCCAGGCGAGGAAGTGAACGTTGTGCGGGTAATAGTTGAGCGGGTAGATCCCCTGCGCCCGGCACTGGGTGATGTACCCCTCGTCCGCCTTCGCCGCCAGCGTGTTCACCTCGAACGAGTCGGCGTAGCGGCCGACGCGCATGTAGATGTGAGACGGCATGTGGACGAGATGCCCGGCGCCCGGGGTGAGCCCCCGCAACAGATCGGCGATCGCCTCCCCCTGCTCCGGCCTCACCGCCTCCACCGCGTGAATGTAATAGTGCAGGGCCCCCGCGTGCTTCGGGTTGCGCTCGATCACGGCCTCCAGCGTCGCGAGGACGGCGGGCGTGTTCTCCCGCGGGCGGCCGTCCTTCGTCCAGTAATTCCAGGGGCTGAGGTTCATCAGCGCGGCGGCGTACAGCGTCGCCGCGTCGTCGTCCTCCGGGTATTTCGCGTGCAGCTTCCGCATCGCCGCCGCGTACGCTTCGTCGAGCCGCGTCCGGTCGGCCTTCGGATCGTCCGTGTAACGCTTCGCGAGCGCCTCGATGTAGTCGCGCTCCCTCTCCGTGACGTTCTTTTTGAGGGACAAGGCCCTCCGGATCGCCTCGTACGCCTGCGGCACGACCTCCGGCTGCATGACCAGATTCAGGTTCGGCCCCAGGACCAGCGCCCACCCCCAGTACGCCATGGCGCAGTCCGGATCGAGCCGCGCCGCTTCCTTGAAGGCCCGCAGCGCCTCCTGATGGTTGAAGCCGTAGGTGAGCCGCAGACCCTGATCGAAAAACATCTGGGTGCGCTCCGATCGGGTCGTCACCGGATGATGGTGATCGCCGAGCCCTTTCAGCACCGGCGCGATCGGCCCCTCCGCCGACGCGGGATCCTCCTCGAGCGCCCGTGCGTCGTGCTCGTTGTGATGCTGCGCCCGCGCCGTGCCGAACCCCACGAGCGACAGGACCGTGAACAGAACGATCGGAATGCAGTCGGTCGGCCTCCTTCTCCGCATGACGTGCCCCCCTCGACAGATCGCCGGATTGCATCGGCATCGATTGTGATCGGGTTTCATCCTATCAATTCCGACAAAATACCCATGGCCCGCTCCACCTCGTCGTCGGTGTTGAAGAAATGCGGCGACATCCGGATCCCGACGCCGGGGCGCCAGTCGACGAGGACGCCGCGCTCGCGCAGCCGCGCGGCCGCCTCGCGCGGCCGGTCGACTCCGATCATGACGCAGCCGCCCCGGCGCTCCGGTTGGCGCGGCGTGTTCACCCGCCATCCGCGCTCGAGGGCGAAGTCGATCATCCACCCCGTGCGCCGGACCGATTCCTCTTCGATGACCGGCAGGCCCACCTCCTCCACGAGCCGCAGCCCGGGGAGGCAGGAGTAGAGTCCCGGGATCCCCGTCGTGCCCTGCGCGAAGCGGCGGATCGAGTCATCGTACCGGATCGGGCCCGGCTCGAAGGCGAACGGATCCGAGTGCGCAAACCAGCCCGTGAGGCGCGGCTCGAGCGCCGGGATCCGGTCCGGACGCACGTGCAGATATCCGCACGCCGGCCCCCCGCACAGCCACTTGATCATCCCGCCGACCAGGAAGTCGGCGCCGAGGCCGTCCGCGCCGATCTCGATCACCCCGGCCGACTGGTAGACGTCGAGCAGGACCATCGCGCCCGCCTCCCGCGCCCGCGCGACCACCGACGCGGGTTCGATCCGGTGCGAGCTGAGGTACGACACGTGCGACAGCGCCACGAGCAGGGTGTCGCCGTCGATCGCGTCGAGGATCCGCTCCGTCGGGATGGTCAGCCCGTCATCGGACGGGACGACGTGGATCGCGGCGCCATGCGCCCGCTGCGCCTCCCAGACGTACGCGGTCGTCGGGAAATCGAGCGCCGTCGTGACGATCCGGCGCCTGCCGGCGCCGTAATCGAGGCAGGATGCCACGGTCGCCAGCGCGATCGAGGTGTTCGGCTGCGGCAGCACGGTGCCGGGCGCCGCCCCGATGATGCGGGCGATCCGATCGCCCGCCTCGCGCCAGAGGTCCCACCAGGTGCTCTCCCAGGCGTCCTCGACGGCGTGGCGCTCCCAGCACCGCAGATAGTCGAGCAACGAATCACGCGCCGCCTTCGGGACCGGCCCCAGGCTGTGGCTCAGCAGGTGGATCGATTCGTCGATCCCGAGCAGGTCCTTTCGGCGGCGGTCGATCGCCCGCCCTGCGGGCGGCATCGCTCCCGGCATCGCTTCCCGATCCCCTCCCGGCAGACCACGCCGTGCCCCGCCGCTCGTCACGTGGACGCGATCGGCGGACAGGCTCGTCCGCGGATGATATGATCCCCGCGCTCAATCCGTGGACATCATTGTATGGAGGACGGTGCCCCATGAAAAGATTCTGCATGTTGTTGATCCTCGGGACCTTGGCCGTTGCTCCCGCCGCGGCTCAGTCCGACAAGGAAGGGGCGCTGGCGGCGCGCCAGCGGTTGCTGAAGGCGATCCAGCTCCCGCAGACCGCCCAGGAGACGCGCGACGCCGGCGTCCCGGCCGAAGACGTGAAGGAGGTCCTGCAGGTGATCCAGACGCAGAACCTGCCGGCGGCGGAGGCTCAGACGATCCTCGCCGAGGAGACCAAGGCGGTGAGGGAGAACGGTCCCGTCGACAACTTCGGCGCCTTCGTGCAGTCGAAGCTGGCCCAGGGCCTGCGCGGACGCGATCTGGCGGCGGCGATTCATGCCGAGCACGCGGCCCGCGGCAAGGGGAAGGGGCACGGTCGGATGAAGGAGAAAGGTGCCGCCGACAAGAAGGACCGGGACGACCGCGGGCAGGGCATGGGACAGAAGCCGGAGAAGCCCGACAGGCCCGGCCAGGGGAAGAAGCCGGACGATCGCGGCCAGGGCGCATCCGGCGGCAAGGAGAAGGGCAAGCCACCCGCCGGGAAGCCCACGAAGCCGAAGCGCTCCAACGCGGATCAGAACTGAACGAACGACATCGACCCCAAGGAGGCTGAGATGAGACGATTCGCAGCACTCGCGGTGATCTGCGGGGTGATCCTCGCGGCCGCCGCCTGCGCCGGACAGGACACGGCGCAGAGATCCGGACAGGGGGAGGCGGCGCGGGCGGAGATGGCGGGCCGGGGACATGACGCGCCGGCCGCGAACAAGGGGGAGAAGGCGGCGCGCATTGCGTCGGAGATCCAGGCCGACCCGGACAACGCCGCGATGATCCTCGATCGGCACGGCATGACCCAGGAGGCCTTCGAGCAGCTGCTTTACGAGGTCGCCGCCGATCCGGCCCTCAGCGAGGCCTACAACCGCGCCATGAACAGGTAGGCGGACATCCGGCGTCGGCTACCACGTGATCCCGTAGTCTTCGCCGTAGTGGCTCGAGCCGCCCCACAGGGTTCCATGCTCGCGATCGAACCAGATCGCGTTGATCGGCCCCGACGTGCGGGACCGGTACTCCAGCCGGTATCCCATCCTCTCCAGATCCCGGCGGACGTAGGGCGGCACGGATGAATTCAGCAGGAGCCGGCCGGGCTCCGACTCGTGCGCGTCGAACGAGCTGCGCATCTGGAAGCTCGTGATGTTCGGCGCCTCGGCCGCTTCCTGCACGTTCATCCCGAACTCCACGACGTTCAGGAAGAACTGGAGCAGGTTCTGATCCTGGGTGTCTCCCCCCTGGACCGCGAACGACAGGAACGGCTTCCCGTCCTTCAGCGCGATCGACGGCGTGAGGGTGGCGCGCGGCCGCTTGCCCGGCTCCAGGACGTTGTACGGGTTCTGCGCCTCGTGCAGGACGAAGCTCTGCATGCGCTGGCTCAGGCCGATGCCGGTGCGCCCCGCGATCGTGGCCGGGATCCACCCTCCGCTCGGCGTGATCGAGACGACCCATCCCTTCGCGTCCGCCGCCTGGATCGACGTCGTGCCGGCGGCGAATCCGTCCTCGAAGGTCCGGACCGATCGGGCGATCGAGGCCTCCCCCTTCTTCGGCGCGCTGTCGTGCCAGTTCTCCAGCAGGGCCCGGTAGGGGTTCTTCCCCCCCATGAACGGGTACGGATCCCCCGGCCCGACCCGCGGATCGTTGCGCGCCCTGTCGATCTGAGCGAAGCGCTTGCGGGCGTACTCCTTCGACAGCAGTCCCGCGATCGGCTCGGCGGGCGGGAAGTAGGGATCGCCGTAGTAGAAGTCGCGGTCCGCGAAGGCGTGGTTCATGACCTGATAGAGCAGGTGGATGTAGCGCGCGCTGTTGAGACCCATCCCCTGCAGATCGGCCTCCTCCAGCATGTTCAGCATCTGCAGCAGCACGGGTCCCTGCACCCAGGTCGTCAGCTTGAAGACCTCGATCCCCTTGTAGTCGGTCTTCACCGGCTCTTCGATGTGGACCTGCCAGCGATCGAGGTCCTGGAGCGTGATGAGACCGCCCAGCTCGCGGACGCCGCGGACGATCTCCCTGGCAATGTCCCCCCGGTAGAAGCGATCGTAGGCGGCGTAGATCGCCTGCTTGCGGCTCTTTCCCGCCGCCAGGGCCTTCCGCTCCGCCTCGACCAGCTTCTCGAGGGTGGTGAGAAGGTCCGGCTGCCGGAAGATCTCGCCCGCGTGCGGGGCCTCGCGCTCCTCGCCGGGGTGGGTCAGAAACAGCCGGCGCGAATCGGGCCACTTCTTGATCCACTCCTTGTCCTCCTCGATCGCGTCGGCGGCCTGCTTCTCGATCGGATACCCCTCCGCCATGGCGATCGAAGGGGCGAGGACCTCCTCGAGGCTCAGCGTCCCGAACTCGGCCAGCATGACCATCAGCCCGCCGGGCGTCCCGGGCGTCACGGCGGCCAGCGGCCCGTAGGCCGGCGGGAACGGCATGCCGCGCTCCCGGAAGTACTCCGGCGTGGCGCCCGTGGGGGCGACACCCAGGGCGTTGATCCCGCGCACCCTGCCGTCGTTGGGATTGAAGATGAGGGCCTGCGTCTCGCCGCCCCAGCCGAGCACGTCCCACATGGTCGATGTCGCCCCCAGCATCGCGCAGGCGGCGTCGACGGCGTTCCCGCCCTTCTGGAACATCATCGCACCGGCCGTCGCGCCGAGCGGCTTGCCGGTGATCGCCATCCAGTGCCGCCCGTGCAGCACCGGCTTCGCGGTGCGCGCCAGAGGCGCCGGCCCCGGGGCCAGAACGGCCAGGCCCAGCGCCGAGGCGATCAGGATCGCTGGAACTCTCGTCATCGCGTGCGAACGCATCGTGCCTCCGAATTCTTCGGCCCGGCGCGGCGGGCCCGCTGCGGTCTGCCTGACGTACCTCTGGAATGCCCTAGGTTACATCAAACTCGGGCGGCGCCGCGCACGGGAACGACTCGCGTCCGGCGCTCAGTGCGGCAGCCGCCGGGGGACGCTCTTCACCAGCCGCGCCAGATCGGTCAGGAGCGCGCGCGCCATCGCGATCTCGTCCGGCGTCGGATCCTCCTCCAGCGCGGCGTAGAGATGCTGGTAGGCGCCGGTCGGGTTTCTCATCGGCCCCATCAGCACGCGCGCCGCGCCCAGGTGCGCCGCGGCACGCCCCGGTCCCGCAGGATGATCGGCGAGCGCGCGCTGGTACGCGGCGAGGGCGCCGCGCGGGTGATCGTGCTCCTCCAGCGCCCGGCCGAGCGCGATCTTCTCCCACGGGCTGAGGGCGCCGCGCGTGTGGGCGTGCGGCGTGTTGAAGAACCACTCCGCCGCGACCTCCCAGCGCCCCTCCTCCATGGCGGCCCGGATCGCGCGGGCCGCCCCGCCCGCTCCGGCCGGCGCGGCCCCCGCGGGGCGGCGCCGCACGTCCTTCTCGGGCCGGCCGATTGTGAGCCGGTCGAGGGCCAGCGCCAGAACGGCGCCCGCCGCGAAGCCGCCGATGTGCGCTCCGTACGAGACCCCGCCCCCGCCCGCGGTCAGGAGCAGCGGCAGGAGGTTCTGCGCGACGATGTAGAAGCCGAGCACCCAGCGCGCCGGCAATTCGATGACGTCGTAGATGAGCGGAAAGAGAAAGACCCACATCCGCACGCGATTGCGGGGGAACCAGAGAAAGTAGAGGCCCAAAACGCCCGAGATGGCGCCCGAGGCGCCGACCGACGGGATCCCCGATCCGATCCTGAGCACGGCGTCGCCCATCGACGCCGCGGCGCCCGTCCCCAGATAGGCCAGCAGGAAGCGCAGGCGTCCCATCCGGTGCTCGACGTTGTCGCCGTAGATCCAGAGGAACAGCATGTTCCCGAACAGGTGCATGAACCCCCCGTGCAGGAACATCGAGGTCAGGATGTCGACGAGCGACGGCGACGCCGGCTTGAACCCGTGGCGGTAGACGACCAGGTCGTACTCGGACAGCTGCCGGGCCACCTGGCGCACCAGGGGGATCGAGAGGTTGCGCTCCTCGGCGATCGTCCGGACGTAGTCGAGAAATGCCGGGTCCCCCGGATCGGGCGCCCGGAAGGCGAGCGGCACGAGCAGCAGATAGACGGACACGTTCACGGCGATCAGCCCATAGGTCACCCACGGTCTGCCCGGGGGATTGGGACTGTCGCCGATCGGCAGAAACACGCGGGCACCTCGCCGGATCCGGAGACGCGCTCATGGACGCGCGCGAGGCTATGCTATCTCAAGATGCAACCCGATCCCGCGGGGAGGTCGGGTGGACCGCTCCTACTCGGACGATGGAGTTTTCGGACGTTCCTGCACCGCGCGGTAGACGAGGTAGGCGCCGAAGAGCATCAGGCCGGCGGGCCACCAGTCCTCGATCCAGACGAGCGACATGCCGAAGCGGGTGTTCATCAGGAGCAGGGTGCCCGCGACGAAGAGGGAGACGCCGCCCGCGATCGAGCCGCGCCGGCCCGGTTTTTCGAACTCGCGCGGCGGATCGATGACGGATCGACCGAGGAGGGCCTCGTTGTAGAAGGTCGCCCGGCGCGCCGCGTCGATGATGTTGTAGAGCCAGTAAAACGACATGAAGAGGGCGATCAGGGGAATGAGCGTCCCGAATTGTCCGCTCGCCAGGAGCGTGATGAGCCCCGCGATCACCAGCGCGTTGATGAACCCCCTCTGGTAATAGCCGACGTAGACCTGACCCAGCCCCGGGAACGCCGACAGCACGGCGGCGAGCGCCGGCGACTTGGCGCGCGGATCGCGCGCGTAGGCGCCGGCCGGCGGGGCTGCCGACGGCCCCTGAGCGTACGATCCCGACTGCGCCTCCGCGCCGGAGGCCCGGTAACCCGTCGTCGGTTCCTGCGTCGTGTTCATTCTTTCTCTCCCCCTTCCGTGCCGGCCGCATCGTCCGGCCGTTCGCTTTCGTCTCTCTCATTTCCGGACGTGAGCCGGTCCCAGGTGGTTCCAAGTTTCTCCCGCGCGCTCTCGGCCGCGGACGCCGAATGGGCTGCCAGGTCGGACGCGAGCGCCCGCGCGGGGTCGAGGAGGGCGCCGCGCGCCGCCGTCCAGATCGTTCGCGCGCCCGATTCGACGCGCGGTGGGAGATCCCGCGCCGGCGCGGCGAGCCCCTCGATCGATTCGGCGCGCACCAGCTCCAGGGCCCGGCGCGGCACCCCCGCCAGGGGGGCGTCGGGGATCCCGAACACGAGCATCAGAAAGACGGTGCCGATGTAGGCCCCCTCCCAGGCGAACCGGGGCCTCCGCATCCAGCGGTCCCACGCCAGCGCGACGGCCCGCCCCGGTCTCCATGCGGCGCGCCGGCTCGTCCGCGACAGGACGCCCTCCACGAGGCTCTCGTCGGGCTGCCGCCATGCCAGTTCTGGCAGATCGATAGCCAGCCGCGACAGCGCCCCCGAGATGCCGGCGCACCCGGTGCAGCCGTCCAGGTGCATCCGCACGAGGTCCGCGTCCTGTCGAGCGAGCGCGCCGTCCACGAAGCCGCACAGGCGATCCCGCGCGCTCGCGCAGGCCGGCCCGCTCGTGCGCAGCAGGATCGCTTCGAGGAGCCCGGGCGGGGCCTCCATCGTGCGGTGGAGCATCGCCCCGCGGGCCGCCTCCATGAGGTCCCGGCACGCCGGGCAGCCCTCCGCGTGCCCGCGTGCCTCGAGCGCAACGGTCTCCTCCAGGCGATCCTCGATCAGATCGTCCAGGCGCTCGATGAAGGCGTTGCAGTCCACGATCGTCACTCCAATTCCGTCACTCAGACTCCATACGACGGATCGAGCCGGCGCACCCTCGCGGCCAGCTCGATGCGCGCACGATTGCAGCGGGACTTCACCGTGCCGGTCGGGATCCCAAGCAGCTGAGCGACCTCCTCCACCTTCAGACCCTGGATCTCCTTCAGGAGCAGGATCTCCCGGTCCGACTCGCTCATCCGGTCGAGCGCGCGGTAGAGCAGATCCCGGCTCGACCGGGACGCGGTCATCTCCTCGGGCGTCGGGCCGGTTGCCGGCAGCCGATCCGCCTCCTCCACGGCGACGTCCGATGCGGGAGGACGCGCCCTGCGCTTCCGGATGGCGTCGATGCAGGCGTTGCGGGCGAGCCGGAGCATCCAGGGCAGGAACGCCTCCTCGCCGCGGAACGAGTCGAGCCTCCGGTAGATGCGGATGAAGATCTCCTGCGCGGCGTCCCGGGCGTCCTCCGCGTTGCGCATGTAGTGCCAGGCCACGGCGTAGACGCGCGACTGGTGCCGGCGCACGAACGCCTCCCAGGCGAGGTCGTCCCCCCGCCGGCAGCGTTCCAGGAGCGTCTCAGGGTCCCCCAATCCCGACTCCGATCCCCCGTCCGGCGCCCCGGGGGCCCCGCGGGCCGTCCCCGTTCCGCCGCTCACATGATCCTGACGCATCGGGGACCTTCATGGTTCCGGAAAAGAGACCGTGGAGATGGATCCCGATCGACCGGCCCGCGGGAAGGCGTGCCGAAGAATCCTGGCCGTGTTGAATGCTCCCAGGCCCGCCGCCGCCAGCAGCACGACCGCGCCCGTACCGAGCAGCCAGGGCGCCTGAACGAGGAATCCCGTCGCCAGGACGGGGATCCCGAGCGTCCAGCCGTAATACGCGGTGATCTCGACGCGGCGATCGGCCATCCTGTGGGGATCGGGCGCCGGGACGCAGGCCCCGCGATCGAGATTGGACCGGACCGACGCGAACATCGGCAGGATCCGGCCCTCCACGCCGACGACGATCCTGGCCAGGAACCCGATCAGCCCCAGGATCCCGTAGACCCCCGCGACTCTCAATGAGGCATCGGTGCGCGGCCAGATGCTCAGCCCCACCCCGATCGCGGCGCAGAGGGCCGCGTAGCCGATCGCCTGCAGCGCGTGCCGGACCCCGTAGTCGGGACGGCGCAGCCCGGCCGGCGGCCGCCGCGGGCGCTTCAGCATCCAGCGGATCTGCAGGATGAAGGCGAGGAGGCCGCCGGCGCCGGCGATCGCGAAAACCGGCAGCAACGGATACCGCGCGAGGAAGCACCAGAACAGCCCCGCGGCGCCGATCTGAACCAGGACGGCGGTGGCGAGAAGGGACGCTCCCCGCGGCATCGGAGACGGCAGCAGCATCGGGATCAATCGATAGCCCACGCCGATCACCATCATGACGGCCCAGCCGAGGGCCGCCAGGTGGGCGTGCGCGTAGGCCCTGTCCAGCGGCTCCCACGCCATGAAGGGTGCGACCCTGTCGAGGCCCAGCAGAAGCCCGAAGAGGCCGGTCGCGAGAACGTTCACGAAGGCGAGGACGACATGCGCCTTGACGGCCGCCGGGATCGGCGCGCGGGCGATCCGCGGGAGGCACCGGGCCGCGACGATGCCGATGCCGGCGATCGCCGATCCTGAGGACCAGGCCAGTCCCGCGTACTCGCCGATCCAGAAGTGACCCGCCATCCCGGCGACGCCGACGACGAACAGGGCGAACGCGAGGAGGTCCGCGCGGCCTTCGGGCATCGGCGTCCGGAGGGCCAGGGGACCCACGACGTAGAGCGAGCCGAGGATCGACCCGCTGATCCAGCCGAGGGTGATGAGATGGACTACCGCGAACGCGCGCGGTTGGTAGAAGAATCCCGACATCTCGACGGGATGAAGCGCGATCACCGCCAGGGCCAGGAGGAGGCCGAAATGCGCGCAACCGAAGTACAGGATCGGGACGCGCCGCGGCGGCAGGCGGTCCCGGCGGGATCGATGCCCGTCGGAGTCCTCGATGACCATCGGCTTCTCGTATGCCCACCCGACGGCGCCGGGCCGGCTCAGGATCCGCGGTGCAGGACGGCCGGAGGGGCGATGCCGGCCGCGCGGAACTCGGCCAGCACGCGCTCCGTGACGTCGGTCTCGAACGCCTTCTCGAACCGCACGTCCAGCACGTACCCCTTGGCACGCAGGCGAACGGCGAAGTGGCTGTCCCGAACCACCTCGCTGACGGTGACGCTCCAGGGGCGCCTCGAATGGGCGTACCGGCTGGTCGTGAGCGCCTCGCGGACGATCGTCTTCGCCCGGCTCACGTCCTGATCCATGCCGATGTGGAAGTCGATCGAGATCATCATCTCGACCGACCCGGCGTTGCCCGACACGACGACGTCGGTGAGGAATTTGTTGTTCGGGATCGTCACCTGGGAATCCTCGAGAGTGACGAGCCGGATCGATCGAAGACCGATGTGGCGGATCTCCCCGTAGTGCTCCCCGAAGGTGACCCGATCCCCCACCTGGAACGGCTTGTCCATCAGGATGATCAGACCGGCGATGAGCGAGGCGACCAGATCCTTGATGGCGAACCCGATGGAAACCGCCACGGTGCCGCCGATGGCCAGCAGGACCTCAGGCGTGAGCACCACGATCGTCGCGAGGGCGCCGATCCCGCCCAGGAGGTAGATGCCGAAGCGCAGAAAGGAGCCGACCTGGTGAATGGTGAGCCGCCGATCCTCGAAGCGGCGCCCCAGTCGACCGAGACCCTGCGTGAGAAGGCGCGCCGCGACGACCGTGACGAGCAGGATGATGAGGGCGTACGGGATCCGGCCCGGCCTCAGAAACTGCAGGATGTCGGTCTCGCCGTTCATCGCGTGATCCTCAGTCCGAGATCATGTTCTTGCGCTTGAGCAGCCTGATGACGGCGCGGTTCCAGTGGGTCGTCACGCGGAACCGTCCGTCGTCTTCGGTCAGAACCCCCATGTCCTTGAGACGATCGGTGTGGATGCGGCACAGCGTCTCGGGATAGCGCGTCGTCACCGAGGACTCCTCCAGGGTCAGGTTCTCATGCGTGATGATCGACGCCAGCAGGAAGAGGCTGACCTCGCCGCAGCGCTCGACCTCCTCGACCTCGGGGGTCCGGAAGAGGCGGACCCGGGCGCGGCCGGGCGCTTCCGGCTCCAGGGAGTGCAGCCAGTAGTGCAGGGCGACCCGCGGCGTCCCGTCCGCGTAATCCCACAGAAGCCGCATGTACTCCTCCTCCAGCTGCTGCAGCCGCGCCTCCGCCGAGACGGCGTCCAGGTACGCCGATCGAATGTTTTCGTAAGTCAGGTCCACGCCGCTGGCCTGAAGGCGGGCCCGGATGAGATTGCGGAGCTCCTCCTCGCTCCAACCCGACAGGGGCTGATGCCAGCGGAAGAGCCCCAGGTCGGGCCGCACGGCGGCGAGATGATCCCAGGAGAACGCGTCGATGGCGCACAGCCAGAAGACGCGCTTGCACGTCGTCTCCAGGAGATCGATGAATCCTTCGTACGCACGGTAGCCCCCGATCGTGCTGAGGAACAGGTGCTGCCCCCGATCCAGGACGACGAGCCGGGCCGGTCCCTCGAGGATCGCCGCTCGCAGATGGTCCAGGCCCGCTCCGGCCGGGAGATCCGGGGCGAGCGAGCTCCCGAGAAGGCGCACGAGATCGTCGATGGCGAGAACGCGCCGGTCGAGATCGAAGCGCACGACCGGGAGAGAGCCGTCACCGACGCGGGTGAGCCACGTCGTCTTCCCCATGCCCCTCTCGCCGGTCAGCAGGAAGCTGCCGCTTCCCCCCTCGCCGTGCCAGGTCTCGAGCGCGCTCTGGAGCCGGTCCAGCCCCGGAAAGTGATCCACGATGAGCGCGTCGTCGCCCGGCGGATCCTCCGTGAAGGCCTCGCGCAGGTGACGCGGCAGCGCCTCCATGTCGCCGCTGGCGTATCCCTCGCGCTCGGCGCGCTTCTCCATGCGCCGGCGGGTCATGAAGGCGAGCGCCCGCCGGATCTGGTCGAAGCGCAGCGCGGTGTCGCGCGCGAGGATGAGGCCAGCCCGCCCGGCCAGCCAGGCGACCGAGGCGGCGGCGACGAACACGCCGTACCAGCGATCGCGCGCGGCGCCGACGGCGTCCTTCAGGCGACCGTCGGGCCCCAGGGCGAGATAGGCGTGCGCGATGATCCTTCGCCAGCGGCTGAGCACCACGACTCCGGCGATGCCGAGGAGAATCCAGGCGAATCGCAGTGCCTGGACGTAGAGATATCCGCGGCCCAGAAACTCCACAGAAAGCGCGAGAAACAGGATGATCGCGAACACGACGCGGAGGATCGTCCGGACGCTCCGCACGAGGAGCGCCGTGCGATCGGCGTCGAAGCGCAGACCGTAGCGGCCCGACGTGCGCACGATGAAGGCGAACGACGCGTCGATGGAGAGCCGGTAGAGACCGTAGAGCACGGCGATGAGAAAGAGCATCTCGATCTCCGGCCGCGCGCCGGTCTCCGGGATGGCCCGCTTCAGCGTCCACACGGTCGCCAGAAAGAGCGCCCAGGGAGCGAGGACCCGCAGGGACTCCATCAGCGCGCCCGATCGGCGGCCCGGGGGGCGGCTCCGGCCGCTTGGCCGCAGGGCGTTCCGGACGGCCCCCTCGATCGCGGCGCCCCGCGCCCGCAGGTAGAACGCCACGACGAAGATGACGATGATTTTGAGAATGACGAAGGCCGCCCGCCACACGACCGGGCCGTCCCTCAGAACGTCCGCGGCCCGCCCGAGATCCGGCACGCGCGTCCGGACGTACAGACGCGCCCCGAGCGTCAGGTGGGCCACTTCGCGCCTCAGCTGGGCGATGCCCTCCGATCCGAAGCCGAGGATGCGCGATCGCCCGCGGCGGGAGAGCGATTGGAGCGCGTCGATCCGCACCGCGTTGAGGCGCTCGACCGGCGGCGCCCGCGCCTCCACCGCCTCCCGTCGCGCGCGCTCCTCGCGCCGGCGGAGGTCCTCCTCACGCCGGGCGATCGAGCCGAGGATCCGCCCCAGCCCCGCCAGCTCCTCGGCGACCCCCGGCGCCCTGAGATGCGCCAGGTCGAGGGCCGGTTTGAACGCGGGGATCGCAGAGGGAGCGTCCAGCGATCCGAGCGCTTCGCGCAGGTGCTGTCGCGCACGCTGGAGCTCCTCGACGATCGATCCGTAAAGCCGGTCCGCCTCCGCGCTCCCCGATGGGATCGTCTGCAGCGCCGCCGCCAGCCCGGCGGCGCGATCCAGCGCCGCGTCCGCCGACGCCTGCTCGTCGGACCGCGCCTCGTCCATCTCGCGGGCGATCCTCTCGAGCGCGTCGAGATGCGCGCGGGCCCGTTCCGTCTCCTCACGGAGCCGCGCGGCCAGCGAGACGCTCCCGGACGCGACCTGCGGCGCCGCTCCCGCGGGCGCCGCGGAATCCTCGTCGCCCGTGACCCCGGAGTCGGGCGTTTCCCTCTCCGGCGCGCTCGGCTCCGCCCCGGCGGCGGAGGGGACCGCGACCGGCGCCGCCGCGACCGCAGAGGCAGCCGGACCGAGGATCGGCAGGACCAGAAGCAGCCCCGTCAGGACACGGCATCGATCACGGAGCCGGGGTGAATCCAAGAATTCCCTCCAGGCATTGAAACGGGTCCCGGACACGGACGATCCGGCGGCATGATATTCGAACCCGCGCGCGGGGGGAAATGCGGGCCGTCTCCCGCAAGCCCCTTGCGGGAGATGACCGGGAGAGATGTTGTGTTCGGAGGCTGCCGGAAGGTGGATCAGCCGTTGCGCTTGAGCTCGGCGAGTATCTCGGCCACGGACGAATCGACGGCGTCGGCCGGGATCGGGGCGGTTCCCGCTCCCACGTGCCCGCCGCCTCCGTACCGGCTCATGAGCTCGCCCACGTTGGTCCGGCAGGTGCGGTTGAAGATGCTGTGTCCGACCGCGGCGACCACGAAGCGGCGACCCGGCCCCCAGTGCAGCCGCACCGAGACGTTCACGTCGGGAAAGAGCACGTAGACGAGGAAGCGGTTGCCCGTGGGGATCGCGTCGAGGCCGCGGAAATCGGTGATGACGACGTTGCCGTCGACGCGGCTGTTGGCCTGGGTCACCTCGCGGAAGGCCGAGTCGTCCATGAGGATCTTCTCGCAGCGCTCCCTCACCTTGGGATGGCGCAGGACCTTGTCGATCGGCCGGCTCTTGAGCAGATCCACGAGCAGTCGGAAATAGTCCTCGAAGGCGCCGATCCCCGTGCGGCTGTCGATCGTGTACCCGAGCAGGACGTGCCCGGTCGGGTTGATCACGTCGTCGAACGTCAGCCGCGCCGAGTCGAGACGGTCGGCCTGGCGCACCATCTCCTCGAACTGGGGCAACCTGTTCCGGCCCCCGTAGTAGTCGTAGACCAGACCGGCCGCCGACGGCGCCACGGCGTACGCGCCTTCGTAGGTCTGCGGCGGCTTCGGATTGTTGTCGGTCAGCAGATGGTGGTCGAACCACTTGGCGCATTTCGGATGGTACGGGAGATTGGCGAGGATGTCGGTGCTCCGGACTTCGAAGCGGTCGTCCGTGATGTCCTGCGGATGGATCAACGAGATCGAGTCGATCGACTCCTGGCTCGTGATGATGACGGAGCAGACCAGGCCGTCGAAATCCCCCCTTGTGACCAGTCGCATGCCCTACCTCTCCATCGCGTGAGCGCGATTCGTGGCCGGAATCCGGGCCCGGCCGGGCGCCTCCTCGCTCTCCTCAATATAGGTCCGCCGGACGAGTCGTCAAACCGTGGCCCGGACCGGACCGCCGCATGATATACGTCGGGCTCCGACTCACGAGGAGGCCGCGCCCATGAGACCCGACCGCCCGCCGTGCGATCGTCGCACGTCCCCGCACCGATCCCGCCGCGTCGCGGGGGTGTCCTGCCTGCTTCTGACGCTCGTCGCTGCGACCGACCAACCCCGGACCGGGACGATCCTGATCCGCGCCGGTCGCCTCGTCGACGTCGATGCGATGAGCGTCCGGGAGAACGTCGAAATCGTGATCGAGGGAGCCCGCATCCGGGAGGTGGGACGCGCGCTCGATGTCCCGCGGGGAGCGGAGATCATCGACCTGAAGGATCGCACCGTCCTGCCGGGCCTGATCGACTCCCACACGCACATCTGCCTGACGCCGGACTACGAAGAGCGATCCCCCGTCCTTTACAAGACCCATCCGTACCGGGCGCTCGAAGCGCTCGACGCCGCGCGGCGGGCGCTCATGGCCGGATTCACGACCCTGAGGGATCTGGACAACGAGGGTGCGGACATGGCCGACATCGCCGTCCGTGACGCCATCCGCGCGGGCCTTTTCGTGGGGCCCCGGCTTCACGTCTCCGGCTGGGCCGTCAGCATCACGGGCGGCCACATGAATCTCACCGGTCTGCGCCCGGAGGTGGATCGCCGCCTCGATCAGCTCGCCATCATGGCCGACAGTCCCGCGGCGATGGTGAGGGCGATCCGGGATCAGGTGAAGAGCGGCGTCGATTTCATCAAGATCTACGCGACCGGTCCCACGAGCGGGATCGATCGGGAGACCCTCGAGCCGCTGACACAGTTGAGCCTCGAGGAGGTGCGGCTGATGGTGGACGAGGCGTCGCGCTGGGGCGTGGACGTCGCGGCCCACGCATACGGCGGCGCGGGGGCGGCCAACGCCGTCGCGGGGGGCGCGCGCAGCCTCGAGCACGGCATGCTGCTGGACGACCGCACGCTCGATCTCATGGTCGAGAAGGGGACTTTCTGGTCGCCCACGATGACCGTCTATCTCCCGCGGGAGGGCGATGAACCGTCCGAGATCGCCTTTCTGAACCGGATCGTCGAGCGACACCGCATGACGTTCCGGCGGGCTATGGACCGGGGGGTGCGGATCGCCTTCGGGACCGACGCCGGCTCCATCCCCCACGGCGAGGGCTGGCGGGAAATGGAGCGCATGGCCGCCTACGGCATGCCGCCCCTCGAGATCCTCCGCTCCGCGACGCTGACGGGCGCCGCGCTTTTGAGGAAGGACCGCGAGCTGGGGCGGATCGCGCCCGGCTTCCTGGCCGACATCATCGCGGTCGAGGGGCGGCCCGACGATGACATCGCGGCGATGCGGCGCGTTTCGTTCGTGATGCTGAACGGGAGGGTCGTCAAGAGGGAGCCCTGAACCGGCCGGACACACGGGCGGACGAATCCGGAGGTGGCGTCCGATCAGCCGGTGGCCATCTTCACCAGGAGGACGCGCTCGAGGTAGGGGAGATCGAACGGCTTTTCGATGAAATCGTGCGCACCCATCTTCATGGCCTTCAGCGCCGTCTCCTGGTCGGCGTGTCCGCTCATCATGATGATGGTCGAATCCGGCGCGATCGTCTTGAGCCTCTTGAGCGTCTCGATCCCGTCCAGGTCCGGCATCTTGATGTCGAGCAGGATGACCTTTGGTTTGAGGCGGGGAGCGATTTCGAGAGCGCTCACGCCGCCGTCCGCCGCGTGGGCCTTGTAGCCCTGCTCTTCGAGAAACGAGAGCAACAGCTCGCGAATCTGGGCCTCATCATCGACTATGAGAATCTGAGTCATCTCTCCCCCTTGCCCGCGTTGCCCCGGAGCGAACGATACCGGAGGGTCTCAGACGGGATTGACGTCGAGCACCTCGCGCACCTTCCCCAGGAGCGCATCGAGGGTGAACGGTTTCTGCAGGTACGACTCTCCGACATCGAGCACGCCGTGATGGGCGATGGCACTGCCCGGGTATCCGGACATGTAGAGCACCCGGGTGCCGGGCCTCATGGTCAGTATACGCTCCGCCAGCTCGCGGCCGTTCATGCGCGGCATGATGACGTCCGTGAGGAGCAGGTCGAGCGTCCCCCGGATCCGCCGGCACACGTCCAGCGCCTCGATCCCGTCCCGCGCCTCGGGAACGGTGTACCCGTGGGATAGCAGGATCTCGCGGGCCACCTCGCGCACCGAATCCTCGTCCTCGACCAGAAGCAGAGTCTCCGTCCCGCCGATGTTCCGGCTGGTTCGGGTGGTCGACTCCTTGACGTAGGATCCCGGGATCTCGGTGCGCGGCATGTAGACCTTGAACGAGGTTCCGTGCCCCGGCTCGCTGTACACCCAGATGTATCCACCGCTCTGCTTGACGATGCCGTAGACCGTCGCGAGCCCCAGCCCCGTCCCGGTCCCGGGCTCCTTCGTGGTGAAGAACGGCTCGAAGGCGCGGCTCTTCACCTCCGGATTCATGCCGATCCCCGTATCGGTGACCGACAGCATCACGTAGCGGCCCGGCTTCACGATCGGATGAAGGGTCAGGTAGATCTGGTCCAGGTCGATGTCCATCGTCTCGATGACGAGCCGCCCGCCCCGCGGCATGGCATCCCGCGCGTTGACGACGAGATTCATGACCAGCTGCTGCATGCGATCCGGATCGGTCGTCACCTGTCCGAGCCCGGGCTGGAGGTCCTGCACCAGCTCGATGTCCTCGCCGATCAGCCGGCGCACCATGGGGAGCATGTTCTCGAGGACTTCGTTGAGGTCAAGCACCTTCGATTCGAGGGCGTGCCGCCGGCTGAACGTGAGCAGCTGCTTCGTCAGGGAGACCGACCGCTCGCTCGCCAGACGGATCTGCTCGATGTTCCCGATCGCCGAGCCCGCCTCTCCCATGCGGCGCTCGAGCAGCAGGCAGTGTCCCGTGATGACTGTCAGCAGATTGTTGAAGTCGTGGGCGATCCCGCTGGCCAGGCGGCCGAGAGCCTCCATCTTCTGCGATTGACGCAGCTGTTCCTGAAGCGAGTCCTCGCGGTTCTGCCGCCGGTGGCTCTCCAGGAGGACCCCCGCCGTGCGCGCGAGAATCTCGAGCGTTTCCTCGTCCGCCGTCGCATATCCCTTCGGCGTGTTGGCCACGGCGAGGAAGCCGACGATGTCGTCATCCCGCATCATCGGCACGCCGAGAAACTGGCGCAGCCGATGTCCCTCGGGGAGATTCCGGCCGGTTCCGGGCTCGTTATGCAGATCCTCCGAGACGAGGGACCGTCTCGACGTCACGATCCGGCCGAACGGGTTCTCGAAATCTTCGTACTCGAACTCGCCCAGATCCCGGTACGCCCGCAGAGCCATGCCATGAAAATCCTTCCGCGAGAGCTTCGCCCAATCGATGCCCTGGTACGCGTGTATCCGGAGCACCGGCCCCGTGTCGACCACGCCGAGAAAGGCGTACTCGCTTGCCGTCTGACTGCGCGCGGCGCCGGCCAGAAGCTCTTGAGTCCTGGACCAGTCCCCCTTTTCGACGTACATCACCATCGCGTCGAGGACGGCCTCCAGCTGTTGCGTTCGGCGCTGCAGATCCTCCGTCGCCTGCTTCGCCACGAAGCTCTTGCCGCCGTCGCCCGCGATGAGGCATCGGCAGAGGCTCGCCCAGGTGATCGCGCCGAGAAACGACCCCGTTTCGTCGCAAACGGGCAGGACGCCCGTACGGCAGGACCTCAGACGCTTGAGGACCTCGTCGAGCGGTGCGTCCGGCGGAATCGGACGCGGGGGCGGCTCGGTGATCAGATCCGCGAAGGAGAGATGGGGAACGTTGAGCGCGTCGGCCCCGCGGACGAGGCCGACCAGGACCTGTTTCTTCGAGGCGTGATCCAGGACGGCGAACACTTCGGCGCGCCGCCCTTTCCTGAGCTTCTTCGGTGTAATCCCGGGCCTCACGCGTGTGAGCGATCCAACGAGTGCGTCGCGTGCGACCTTTTGTTTCATCCACGCCACCCCGTCAACGGCGCATTCTCCAGGAGAATAAGACGACAGCGGTCGTGATCCGTCCGGATCGGAGCACCCGCGCGCAGATCGGTGGCCGGCGAGGGGGCCAGAGCCCGAACCGGAGAATCGTTGACTTCTTGCGATCGTTGGAACGACCCGGGAGAACCCGCGTCGGATTCAATGCAGGATGTCTCCGCTGTCGATTACCGACGCGATGGCGGGAATGCCCCCCGGATGAGTCAGGATTCTCGCGCCCTCCACGCTCTCGGACGGTGCGGCACCCATTGGACCCATTATCAATTCTACGGTGGTGGTTCCATTTGTCCATGGCGCTTCCGGACATTCCCTGAGCGCTTTCGGACATGATGTCCCGTGTGACGTCTCCGGTAGGCACCGGGTGGCTCCCCCACGTAGTTCTTGAATTGACGGCTCATCGTCGAGAGATCGGCATAGCCGTGACGCTCGGCGACCTCCTCGATGGAGAGGTCCGGGGATCGCAACTCAACCGCGATGCTGGAGACCCGCGCCAGTGTGAGCAGGATCTTCGGGGACACACCCCACCATCGTTCACACAGCCGCGTCAGGTGCCGGACGGACAGGCGCAGGTCGGAGGCCGCATCGGCGACGGTGTAGCGCCCCCTCGCATGCTCCAGCGCGGACGTGATGAACCTGCGCAGTCGATCCGATTGTTGCTCCGGATCCAGCATGGCGTCGCGGTTGCTCCATGCCTCCCGGACGATGTTGCGCGCGGCAGGTTGGGGGAAGCGGGACAGGAGTGATTGCGGGCTCGTGACGATGCCCGGGGACGCCTGCGCGATCCTGATGAGCATCTGGGGATGCGCCCGCGTCGAGAGGAGGAAGATCTGCTCCCGGGGAATCCGGTGACGGATGCTGGCGAGCCTGTCCAGGCAGCCGGCGCAGGCGGCCCGCGGATCGATGATCAGCCGATGGCTCCGCTCGATCCGGCGGATCCGGTTCAGGCAATCGACCGGGCTGACCTTCGAGCCTCCGACGTTCCGTTCGACGAGTCGCAGCAGGGGCCGGTCGTTGCTCAGGAAGAGAACGGTGGATTCCATCGCGGCAGGCATGGGCACCCCCCTCGCTCAACGCATTGCCGTTACATCATAGGGCACAATTCGTGCCACCCTGCCTAGGGGATTTCCTTATTTCGCGTAAGCCAGTGACTTTCAGCACCATAGCAAGAATCCGGCGTCAAAAACCGCCGGAGGCGCCTCGCTGGCGCACCACCGTGAAACGATACGTTCTAGACTGATTCAGACGTAAAGCGCTGAGGAAAATTAAGTTACGCAGAGTCTCAGGGAGACGTCTCAGAATCGGGGTGAGACTCGCCCGACCCTAGGGTGAACCCGGCATCCTCCTCACCGCAGGTCAGGTCCCCGGGTGCTCGCGCATCTCGTCGAGGACGACGTTCAATTGCCCGCCCAGCAGCAGCCCCAGGTTCAGAAGATAGAGCCAGACGAGGAGGATCAGACCGCCGCCCAGGACGCCGAACACCTGATTGAAGGTCCCGACCATGCCCAGGTAGACGCGGAACCCGAACGAGACCAGGAGCCAGAGAAACCCGGCGGCCAGCGCTCCCGGCAGACCGCGCTTCCAGGAGACGTCGTGGCTCGGTCCGAGACGGTAGAGGGTGGCGGCCCAGACGACGAGCAGGGCGATGGCGACCGGAGCGCGGAGCCAGTCCCATGCGAACGAGAACGCGGTTCCGAATCCGAGCCGATCGGCCAGGGCCTGCCCCCGTCCCAGGAGGGGCCCGACGACCAGCATGGTGAGCACGATCGCGGCCATCAGGACGCTCCCGAGCGCGAAGCCGATCTGCGTCGTCATCCTGCGCAGCCAGGATCGCCGCTCTCTCAGCCCGTAGATCAGATCCAGCGCCCGCACGATCGCGGCGAACCCGCGCGACAGCACCCAGACGCCGAGCACCAGGGCCGTCGTCAGGATCCCGCTCCGCTCCCGCGCGAACAGGTCGCCCACCGCCTGGATCACTCCGGATGCCCGGTCCGTGAGAACGCGCCCCAGGAACTCCAGAACGGCGGATTCGGAACGTTCCGCTACTCCGCTCCCGAGCAATCCACCCAGGGAGCCGAGGGCGGCCGCGATGAGCAGCAACCCCGGGAACACACTGAGGACGGCGAAAAAGGCGGACTCCGCGGCCAGCCCGGGCAGCCGGTCGTCGGTCGATTTTCGCGCCAGCCGGCGCAGGATCTCGATCAGTCGGTTCATCCTGATGTCAGGCCTCCCCGAGCGCCCCAGTGTAAACCCGGCCGGCGCATGATTTTCTTGTTGACTATTTGGCCACCGTCCATTAATGTGTGGGGTGTATGTCCCCCATTGAAGATCCCATCCGTTGACCGAGTTCCCCTTCTCAGAAGGTCCGCTCACGGCTTCCGATTTCTCAATGTGAGGGTTGTCTCGAGGGTCCGATGACCCTCAAATTGTGCCATTGTGGCGAAGGAGAAGAAGTAGATGGTTACAGGCAAGGTCAAGTGGTTCAGCGATGCGAAGGGGTTCGGGTTCATCACTCCGGACGACGGATCCAAGGACGTCTTCGTCCATCACTCCGCGATCGAGATGCAGGGCTTCAAGAGCCTGGCCGAGGGCCAGAGCGTGGAGTTCGAGATCGTTCAGGGTCAGAAGGGACCGGCGGCGCAGAACGTCCGCCTGACCTGATCGCGACGTTCAACCACGGGGCCCCCGGGAGACGATCCCGGGGGCCCGGCACTCCCCGAAGATGAGCGCACGATGAGCCACAAACTGTTCGTCGGAAACCTCGCATTCGAGACCGCAGATTCCGATCTGTCTGATCTGTTCTCGACCGCCGGGACCTGCGGGTCCGCCACGGTGGTTCGCGACCGGGTCACAGGCCGGTCCCGCGGTTTCGGCTTCGTGGAGATGGGCTCGGCCGACGAGGCCCGCCGCGCCATCGCCGAGCTCGACGGCCGGGAGCTGCAGGGCAGGGCAATCAACGTCCGTGAGGCCCGCGAGCGGAGCGAGGGAGGCCCGGCGCGCGGCTTCAGGCCATCATCCGGGTTCGGCCGCCGACAGGGCCCCCCGGGGGGGCCGCGCTTCAAGAAGAACCGGGGAAGCCGGAGGGGTCTGCGGGGCAAGAGGCGCAGCCTCTAGGTCTCCGGCTCACGGACTCATCGCAATCCGACGCACGATCGATTCTGGGAGATTTCCACTGTGAGGATCCGGACTGCCGATACCCGCGCGATCAACTGGCCCACCCTCGGGTTCATCCTCGGTTATCACCTGGCGCTCCTGATCGGACTTCCTTTCTATTTTTATCATCGCCCTCCGGGCGCGGGATTGATCGCCGCGGCGGTGGCGCTCCTGTTCCTCTCCGAGATCGGCATCGGCGCCGCCTACCACCGCTTTTACGCTCACCGCGCATACAAGATGAACAAGGCTGCGGAAACCGCGCTGCTCTTCCTGGGCAATCTGGCCACCCAGGGAAGCGTTCTCGAGTGGGCGCACGATCATCGCCTCCATCACTCCTACGTCGACACCGATCGGGATCCCTACTCCATCAAGAAGGGGTTCTGGTACGCGCACATCCTCTGGATGTTCTTCAAACCGAACCCCGTCGAGCCGGAACGCGTCTCCGATCTTCTCGAGAACAGGCTCGTCCTTTTTCAGCACAAATATCATTTCGTCCTCAGCCTCGTCACGAATGCGCTCGTCTGCGCCGGGATCGGGTGGTACTTCGGAGACTATCTGGGCGCGTTCGTGCTCGTCTGGTGGACGCGCCTGCTCGTGTCGCACCACCTCACGTGGTTCGTGAACTCACTCGCCCACACCTGGGGATCGAGGAGCTTCTCGAGGGAACAGTCGGCCGTCGACAATTTCATCCTCGCCTTCCTGACGGTCGGCGAGGGATATCACAACTACCACCACACATTCCCGTCCGACTACCGCAACGGTCTGCGCTGGTACCACTTCGATCCGACCAAGTGGGTCATCTGGCTCCTCAGCCGTGTCGGTCTTGCGCGTGATCTCGTGCGCTTCGACATCTACCGCATCCGCCGCCGGCTCGTCGGGGAGGACTGCAAGCTGCTCCTGAAGACCTTGCGGGAGAAGGGGCACAGCGCCCGCTCAGAACTGGAGCAGAGGATCCTTCACCTGGCGGAGACGATGCGGACGAAACTCTCGCGCATCGCGGAACTCTCCGCTCAGCTCAAGAGCCCCCCGCAGAAGGGGCGGGCAGGCACCGCCCTGGCCGGGCTGCAGGCCGAGATCGACGCTCTGCGCCACAGCCTGCATGAGGATTGGAAGGCCTGGTCCAGGATGTGCACGCACGTGCTGGACGTCCTCCCCGCCGCGGCCTGACGGGGCGGAATCCCCGTTACCTCAAGACTGAACGCGAACCGTCGCCGATTCCGTCTTCAGCTTCGGCCGGGATTCCGGCCGGTGGGAGAGCAGCGCCTGCAGGCTGTCCCGTTCGGAAGGCCGCGTCTCCGCCGTCGCCGCGCAACTGACGCCGCTCGAGCCCTTCCTCCGGATCGCGTGCATGGTCTTCGTCATCCCGTAACGGCTGATGAGGTAGTTGCGGGTGAAGTGGGAGATCCCGGCTCCGATCTCGTGCGGTCTTCCCCGGAAGCGGCGCAGAATGCCCCGCATCGAGTACGACTCGCGCAGGAAATAGTAGTACCCCTCCTGCAGCTGATCGACGCTCATACCTTGCGGGCGGATCAGCACGTGGGCGCCGTCGAACAGAGGCCAGTTGTAGTCCATGGGAACGTCCGAGTCGGCCGGGCATGACGCCCATGGCAGAAAGTCGTCGCGGGCGACGGCGTCGTGAAACGTCCCGGTCCCGGGGTAGGGCTGGATGATGTTGGCGATGATGAAGTCGATCCCCGTCTTGTAGACGAACTCGAGCGTCCGGTCGAACACGGAGGGATCGTCCCCGTCGAGACCGAAGACGAATGCCCCCAGGATGCTGATGCCCGCGTCGTGCACGCGGCTCACCATGTCGACCATCCTGTTGCCGGTGCTGTTCGACCATTTCCCCAATCCGTCGATCGCCGACTGGTTGACCGACTCGATGCCAAGCAGCAGCGTGCGGCATCCGCTCGCGTAGGCCAGATCCAGCAGTTCGGGCTTCTCGACGATGTCCATCGTCAATTGGGACGACCACGGACGGCCCAGAGGCCGGACCGCGTCGCACAGCGCCCGGAGCGAACCCGCGGCGTTGTAGAGATTGTCGTCCCAAAGGAAGAACTGATTCGTGTACCCGGGCCCCATGTTGGCGATCAGGCGGTCACCGTAACGGCGCCCGATGATCGGCAACCGGACCAGCGCCTTCAGCACCCCGTTGTAGAAGCCCGGTCCCACCTGATCGATCGTCTTCCTCGTGAACACCGGCCCCTGGGTCTGCAGCTCGTTCACGACGTCATGAACGTCGCGGTTGCGGACCTTCGGGCCGTTCGTGAGCTTGACGGCGCAGAAATGACAATCGAGCTTGCATCCCCGGGCCAGCGTGGACGAGGCCAGGATCTGCTGGGGCATCGGTCTCAATCCGCGCCAGATCCCCATGTCGATGGCGAGCGTGTTGCGTCCCCGGATCGCGCCGAACTCGGCCCGGTAAAGCGGCCGAATCGGCCTGCCGTGCCGGACGTCCTCGAGCAGCTCCGCAGCGGCCCACTCGCCCTCCCCGGCGACGACCGCGTCGACGTGCCCGTGCCGCGTGCCTTCGTCCACGGTGGCCGAGGCGTGGGCGCCCCCGAGCACGACGGTGAGCCTGCGGCCGATGGCGGCGTACGCTGCGCGCGCCTCCCGCGCCCGGCGGAAGGCCTCGCGCGCCGAGTTCGTATAGGCCGTGATAAAGAGGACATCCTGACCCCCGCGGCCGGCGTCCATCTTGTTCTTCAGGATGTCCGTGAAGGGCGTCGGCCCCTCGATGCGGTCGTGCTGAACGACGATCGCCGTGGAGTCGTCCAGAATCCCGTTCTTGCGGAAAAACCCGACCAGATAAGGAAACCCGATGCCCGGGCTCCGGACGAATGGCCCCGCCAGACGCTCGAGGCGTCCGATCACGCCGACCTTACGAACCGGTTCGTCGACGACGTAGGATTCCTGCGGAGTGAGGCAAATGAGATGGCCGATCGTCTGCGTCATGCTCGGTATGTCCCCGCTTTCATCACGTGCCACGATGCGCTCGAGGGCCATTCAGCGCGTGCACTTTACACCCGATCCCCGTGAAATGCAATTGGCCCCACATCGCGCTCCGTCTCCTCCGAATTCGTGTCCCGGCGGTGGCGCGGATGCGGTTAGAATGGAAGCGAGATCGACGTAGCACCCATGCGCATCTCCGCCACGGAGGCCGCCTCATCGGAGAGCCCATGACCGATGTCCGACACGAGGTCGAGGATCTTCTCAAACAACAGCGCGCCGTGGAGGGCGTGATCGAGGATTTGCGGACGTTTCTCGATCAACCACGTCCTCGAGCCGGCGCCCGCGGCAGTCACGGATGGGCGACGAAGATGGCGGGGAAGCTCATGAACCTCCATGACAGGCTCGTCCGCCACTTCCGCGCCGAGGAGATCTCGGACACATTGCGCGAACTGTCGATCAAGCGTCCCCACGTGCTGCGCGCCTTCGAGAGCCTGCGTCACGATCACGATCGGATCCTCGCCGATTTTCGATCCATTCTCGGAGCCGTGATGATCTATTCCGAGGGGAAAAACCCCGAGAATCCCCACCTGCGCCGGTGGACGATCTCCGCCCTGGAACGGCTCGCCCAGCACGAGCACGACGAGACGGAGCTGTTCCAGCGGGTTCTCTACCAGGAAACGGGCTCTGGAGATTGAACGATCCGGGAACCCCGGGTCGATGCCCCCGTGGCTGCGAGGGCCGCTCCGGCCGCGGCGGCGGACTCAAAACGAGATCGCGACCCTCAGGCCCGCCGCGAACGCGTCCTGCCTGGACGGATCCGTGTCCGGATTGATGACGTACTGCAGATCGGGCTGGATCGCGAGCCACGGCAGGATCTGCGCGAGGTAGGTCAGCTCCAGGACCACCTCGGCGTCCTCCACCGGCATGCCGGCCATGCTCTGTGCGCGTTCGAAATCACCGCCGTTGATCGCCGCCGCGACGGCGAGCCCGATCCGATCGGCATGTCTCCGGGGGAACGGTCCCGTGTAGACGAGGCCCGCCCCGAAATAAGAGCCGAACCGGTTCACGCGGCTGTCCGCGATGCCGAACCGGGCGAACAGATCGAGACCGCGTTCCGGATCGTCCCGGTGACGGAAGACCTGCCGCTCCGCGAGCAGGTAGGCTCCCCGGCTCCTGCTGCGTTGCGCCGGACCGCCCCCTTGCAGGAGATCCATCGATCGCTCCGTGTAGGACCAGAGGCCGAGCGCGATCTTGCCTTCGTAGCCCCAGTCCTTGAGCCGCCCGATGCGGCGGACCCGATGGCGCCGCGCCTCCGGAGGAACATCGGCCGCCGCGCCATACAGCCAGGCTGCCTCGCCGGCGAGGAGGAGTCCATCCTCTTCGCCGAGGATGATCTGCGTTCCCCCGGGATCGTCCGGATCGCCCGCCACGCCATCCAGGATCGCGCCCTGCACGTAGAAACCGAGCGTGGGATGGTACCTGGCGCGCAGCGCGACGGACGTCGTCGGAAAGATCGACGGTCCATTGCGGCCGCTCTGAGCGTAATCGGCCCCGATCCCGTGCGAGCTGTTGATGAACATCCGGCTCGCCTCGATGACGTCGAACTCCGAGTTGAGATCGTAGAGGCCGGTGAGGAGCGTGAGCCGCGCGCCGATCTGCATCTCCGACCACGCCTCGTAGATTTTCCACGTGTCGGGCGCGGCGATGTTGCTCGCGGTCTGCGCGTCGCCGATCCGGTCGCTCGGATCGCCCCCCTGGTTTCCCAGAACGTACAGGAGGAAACTCGTCCCGTCCCAGCCGAACGCTCTCTCGGCGTCGAGCGTGAGGATCAGATCGACGTTGTCGAGATACTCGGATCCGCGCGAGACGCCTCCGGAACGGTTCGAGAACACCTCGGCCGTGTAGACCGCCTCGAGTCCGATTCCGCGCGCGCCCAGACTGGCGCGCCGACCGCCCCAGTCCCCGGTCAGCGCTTCGGCCCGCCACCAGGGGCCTGAATCATCGTCCGCAAGCGCCGCTCCGGGGCCGAGAAGGATCACGGCGAGCGCGATCGAGGCTGCACGTCGCTTCAATGGACCTCCCTCGGTGCGCCCCGACGGGCCGCGGGCGCGCCCTTGACGGGGCGTCCCGTCCGCCCGGTCGGTCGGCGATTCTAGCAGCGTCTCCGGGCTTCGCGCAGATTCCCTTTTTTCTTGACAGCCCGACACCGCGGGGGTATGAATTCATTCCAACAGCGCGATCGTGGTCGACGAACCGCCCCGGAGGATCCCGGCACGAACGGGCGACGACGAAGACGATCGTTCCCCTCCGACGTGCGATCCCCCCGGGAGCTCTCGCTCGCCGCGTCCGATCGCGTGATCTGTCGCAAACCGGCACCCGCGCCGCGCGGGGGACGACGAGGGATCCCGTGAACCCGGATACCGACGCCCGCAGGATGAGGCGGTTGGAGCAGTTGCCCGGCGAGAGGACCGATCGCCTCTGGCGGCTTCTCGAGAGGATGAGCGCGGTTCCCTGGGAGGCCGACGCCAGGGACTGGCGCTTCACCTACGTCGGTCCACAGGCTCCGAAGCTCCTCGGCTACGCGCGGGAGCGCTGGTACGAGCCCGACTTCTGGCGATCCCGCCTCCATCCCGACGATCGCGACCTGATCATCGCGTTCCGGAGCGGCTCGTGCCGCAAGCGGGAGGACTACGAGGCGGAGTACAGGATGATCGGCGCCGGCGGCGCCGCCGTCTGGATCCGGGAGCTGGGGGGCGTCTCGATCGCGCCGGACCGTCCGACGGTCCTTCAAGGCCTCCTGTTCGATGTCTCCGCCAGCCGGCGCGCCGAGGAGATCATCCGGCACAGCGAGGCCCGGTACAGGGCCATCATCGAAGATCAGACGGAGTTCATCGTCCGCTGGTCGCCCGACACGACGCGAACGTTCGTGAACGACGCCTACTGCCGCTTCTTCGGAAAACCCCGCGACGAACTGATCGGCACGAGCTTCCTGCCGCTCGTGGCGGAGGAGGACCGCCCGCAGATCCTGCAGAAGATCAGAAACCTCAGGCCGGACAACCCAGTGGCCGTCGACGAGCATCGGGCCGTGCGCCCGGACGGCAGCGGCTGCTGGCAGCAGTGGTCCGATCGCGGAATCTTCGACGAGACGGGGAGGCTCATCGAAATCCAGTCCGTCGGCCGGGACATCACCGACAAGAAGATTGCCGAGGACGCCCTCAGGAAGCTGAGCGGACGGCTGATCCGGGCTCAGGAGGAGGAGCGCGGCCACCTGGCGCGGGAGCTGCACGACGGATTGAATCAGAGTCTCGCGCTTCTGGCCGTGGAACTCGATCTGCTGGCCGCCTCGACGCGGGACCTGCCGCCTGCATTCGCGGACGGGATACGGAATCTCTCCGGGCAGGTGAAGGAACTCTCCACTGAGGTCGATCGACTGTCGCACCGGCTTCACCCGGCCAAGCTGGAGCAGCTCGGGCTCGTGGCGGCCGTCGGCAGCGAGTGCGAGGAGATCTCCCGCCAGCACCGCATCGACGTGCGGTTCACACACAGGCACGTGCCCCAGGCGATGGGAGATGATGTCGCACTCTGCCTGTACCGGATCTGCCAGGAGTCTCTGCAGAACGCCGTGAGGCACAGCGGGGCGAAAACCGTCGGCGTGCAGATCGCCGGACGCCACGGATGGGTGCGCCTGCGCGTTCGCGACTCGGGAAGAGGATTCGATCCCGGTGATCCCGCATCCACGGCGGGGCTCGGCCTGATCGGCATGCGCGAGCGCGTCCGCCTCGTCAACGGTCGATTCACGATCGACTCCGGGCCCGGACGGGGAACCCGGATCGACGTCGAGGTTCCCGTGACGCGGCCGCACGGGGGAACGGCATGAAACCGGGGACCTCCGCGCGGGGGCCGGGCGGACGTCGTCGCCGCGGAGCCGGCGCCGACCGGACCGGGCGACCGAGGGTCCTGCTGGCGGACGATCACGAGCTTCTCCTCGACGCGTTCGAAAAGCTCCTCGAGCCGGAATGCCGCGTCGTAGGCCGTGTCGCCGACGGCCGCGCCCTGCTGCGCGCCGCTCGCGAGCTCAGGCCGGACGTCATCGTCCTGGATATCGGGATGCCGTCGCTGAACGGGCTCGACGCGGGACAGCGGGTCAAGGCGATGCTGCCGTCGACCAGGCTCGTCTTCCTGACCGTGAGTGAAGATCCCGATCTGGCGGCGGAGGCTTTCCGCGTCGGCGGCTCCGCCTACATCCTGAAGAAATCCGCCGCGTCGGAGCTGTTCACTGCCATCCGCGAGGTGATTCGGGGACGGCCCTACATCACCCCCCTGATCGATACCGAGCGGGTCACATCGTTCATGCTGGGTGGCGGACGCCGGCGCCCCGCCACAATGCTGACCGCCCGCCAGCGGGAGATCCTGCAGCTGCTCGCGGAAGGGCGCACCATGAAGCAGGTGGCCTCGGTCCTCCATCTGGCCCCGAGGACCATCGCCTTCCACAAGTACCGCATGATGCGGGATCTGGGCATCAAATCGAATGCGGAATTGATCCAGTTCGCCGTCCGCACACGGATCGTCACGTCCGGAGGATAGCCGCCTCGGCGCCTGCCGCCACGGTCCGGACCCCGGACATTCCATGCCCGGGACGACCTCGACGGGAACATCTCCCGCTCCGCCGATCCAATCCACTGGCAATTCTGACAGTTGTGGATTTCCGCCCCGGAGCCTAAGATATCCCGGGTGGCGGGTATGCTGGCGCAGGCGATCGAGGTCAGCCGATGATGCGGATGCTCGTTGTCGATGATGAGGACTCCATCAGGGGTCTGCTGTGCGAGTTCCTCCGAAGGGAGGGGCACGAGGTCCGGGAAGCCGTTGACGGCCAGCAGGCCCTCGAGATCGCCCGCCAGTTCGATCCCAAAATCGTCTTTCTCGATATCTCCATGCCGAAGATGGACGGACTCACGACGCTCGAGAAGCTGCGGAAGAAGCACCCCTCGATCATCGTCTTCATGATCAGCGGCATCAAGGACGAGGAAGCGGCCCGAAGCGCGCTCGAACGGGGGGCTCACGATTTCATCACGAAGCCCTTTGACCTGGACTACCTGCGCCGCGTTCTGAGCGTGAAGCTGGCCACGGCCATCTGAATCTCCCGCTCCGCGACCGCTGAGCGGGTCACTCCTCCACATCATCAAACTCGCTTCCCCGTGCGTCAGAATCATGACGCCTTCGGACAGGGTGCGCTCCGGCTTTTGCCGGCGATCAGGTGGCGGACGGTGGTGTCCGGATGACCCCCGGCCTATATTGTCAGGGTTTGCCGTACGCGCTCCGCCCGCGATATTCCGTCTGCGTGGAGCGCCCACCCGTGCGCTGCGTCCCGAAGAGAGGGGGCCGGACGGCCGGATGTCATGAAACGACCCCGAAAAAGAACGACTTCGAGGCGACCGCGAGCCGCTCCGGGCATCCAGCGAACGGCGAGCGTCCTCGATCAGATCTTCGTCTCCTCCCCGACCCCGCTGATCATCCTGGATCGCGAGGGCCGGGTGACGCGGTGGAGCCCGGCCGCCGAGCGGTTTTTCGGCTGGACGGAGCGGGAGGTGATCGGACGGCCGAGCCCGTTCGCGGCGCAGGGCGACCGGCCTGATCTTCGGGCCCTGTGGACGGAGCTGGAAAACGGCCGGCCGTTCGGGCGCGCCGAATGGTCCTCGCGCCGGAAGGACGGATCCCGGGTCGACATCAGCGTGTCCGCGACCCCGATCCGGAACGCCCGCGGAGCCCTCTCCGGGGTCCTCGTCGTCGTGACGGAGATGACCGAGCGCAGAAAGATCGAGCGCGCCCTCAGGGAATCGGAGCAGAACTACCGACTGCTTTTCGGAAACAACCCGCACCCGATGTGGCTGTACGATCTCGAGACGCTGGCCTTTCTGGAAGTCAACGAGGCGGCGATCGAGAAATACGGCTGGAGCCGCGAAGAATTCCTCCGCATGAGCCTGGCCGACATCCAGGTCGAGGAGGATCGCAGCCGCCTGCGCCAGAGCGTCGACAGCCTGCCTCCTGATGGGGAGTCACGATCCTTCTGGCGCCACCGGACACGGACGGGCAGCCGGATCGACGTCGAGATCATCAGCCGCCCCATCACCTTTTCGGGCCGGCGGGCCCGCCTCGTCCTGGCCCATGACGTGACCGAGCGGCTCAAGGCCGAGGCCGCACTCCGCAAGAGCGAGGCTCAGTTCCGCACCATCTGCGAGGAGGCGCCGGTCGGCATCTTCCTGTGCGACGCCGGTGGAAACGACATCTACAACAATCGCGAGAGTCTGCGCCAGCATGGATACTCTGACGAGGAAGCGCAGGGCGACGGGTGGCGGAAAGCGATCCATCCCGACGATCGCGAGCGCGTCTTCAGAGAGTTTGAGGCCGCCGTGCGCGATGGAAGGAATTATGAGGGCGTGAGTCGCTGCCTGCATCCCGACGGAACGATCGTCTGGATGGACGCCAAGGCGGCGCCCATCCGTGATGGGGACAAGATCATCGGCTACGTGGGGATGTGCGAGGACATCACGGAGTTCATGAAGGCGAGCCAGGCGGTCGATCGGCTGGCCTCCTTCCCCCGCCTGAATCCCAACCCGATCTTCGAGTTCGATGATCAGGGCGCGATCACCTACCGGAACGAGGCCGCGATCGCCGTGGCCGCCGCGACGGGTCTCGATGATCCCGCGGCGCTGCTTCCCGCCGGGACGCAGGCGATCGTGGCCGACTGTCTGGCGACCGGCGCCCAGAGCGCGGGATACGAGACCCGGTGCGGCGATCGGGCGCTGACGTGGTGCTTCGTGCCCGAGCCGGCCGGCCGCAGGGTGATCGCCTTCGCCTTCGATATCAGCCACCGGGTTGATCTCGAAAACCAGCTCCGCCAGTCCCAGAGACTCGAAGCGGTGGGGAGGCTCGCCGGCGGCGTCGCGCACGACTTCAATAATCTCCTGACCGTGATCACCGGATACTGCGTGCTCCTGCTGCGGCGTCTCGGAGCCGATGACCGGATTCGGCGTGAGGTCCTGGAGATTCAGAAGGCCGGACAACGCGCCACGAGCCTGACGAACCAGCTCCTCGCCTACAGCCGGCGGCAGGTGCTGCGTCCGAGGACGCTCGATCTCAACAACGTGGTGGCGGACATGGATCAGATGCTCCGCCGCGTCATCGGAGAGGACATTCTCCTCGTCACGCGCACCGATCCCGAATTGGGGCGCGTCCGCGCCGATCCGGGCCAGCTCGAGCAGGTCATCGTCAACCTGGCCGTCAACGCCCGGGACGCGATGCCGCGCGGAGGCAAGCTGATCGTCGAGACGCACAACGCCGATCTCGACGACTTCTACGCCCGACGGCACGTCGGCGTGCGCCCCGGTCGTTACGTTCGCATCTCGATCAGCGACACCGGAGCCGGCATGAATCGGGAGACCCGCGAGCGCGTCTTCGAGCCGTTCTTCACGACCAAGGGCCAGGGCAAGGGAACGGGTCTCGGGCTGTCCACGGCCTACGGCATCATCAAGCAGAGCGGTGGGAACATCTGGGCCTACAGCGAGCCGGGGATCGGCACGACGTTCAAGATCTATCTTCCCAGAATCGACGACGCCGCCGAAGACGATGACATCCAGGAGCCCCGCCGGATCGCTCCCGGCGGGAGCGAGACCATTCTGGTCGTCGAGGACGAGCCGAAGGTCCGCGATCTGATCGTGGAAATTCTGGGGAGCCAGGGATACACGGTTCTGCCGGCGTCCTGCGGCGATGAGGCGCTCGAGATCTGCAGGCGGCACAAGGGCGAGATCCGGCTCCTTCTCACCGACGTCGTGATGCCCGGATTCAGCGGCCCGGAGGTGGCGACGATCGTCAGCCGCTGCCGGCCCGGCATCCGGACGATCTTCATGTCCGGCTATACGGACGACGCCATCGTCCACCACGGGGTGATCCGGGACGACGTCCCGTTCATCCAGAAGCCCTTCTCCCTCGACGGCCTGGCCCGCAAGATCCGCGAGATTCTCGACGCGCCGGAGCGCGAGGTCGCCTGATAGCCGGAAGCGCCGCGTCTCACTCCCCGTCCCCGGCCAACACCTTCGGGGTCGCGCCCGGATCGAATCGGCCGCCTCCCGAGATCACGTGCAGCGTGATCCCCGCCGCTGCGAGGGCCCCCTCCGGCCGCACGCTGGCGCGCCGGGCATCGTAGATGACGATGACACCGGTCCCCAGGACCCTCCAGACCCCGTCCGGCCCCACCTCCACCGCCGTCCCCTCGTCGATGCCGAGGCCGACGTGGTCAGGATGCTCCAGCACGAGGCTCAGGAGGCGGTTGTGCCGCTTTCGCCTCACGAAATGCTGGTCGACGATCGTCATCGGGAGAAGGTCGAATCCGCGCGTCGCGACGATGTTCCCGCGCTCGATGCTGAGGAAGGCGTCGGTCTGGTCGTCCGGATCGTGCTCCTTCGCCGGCCGCCGCTCCTCGCCCGTGATCATCAGGGGCGACATCACCGCGGCGCCCGCCGAGGTGCCCCCGATCACGGCCCCCTCATGATAGAGGCGGCGCAGCGCCTCGAGGAACGGAGTCCCCCCGATCGCCGCGGTCAGCCGGGACTGATCCCCGCCGGTGAACCAGACGCCCGTGATCCCGCGAAGATGCGCCAGGCTCGACTCCTCGAGCGCGTCCTCGCGGGTCACGGTCACGCTGGAGGCCGGAACGCCGAGGTCGCGGAATTCCGCCGCCTGCTCCGGCCCCGTGTCCGGATGCCCGCTCGCCATCGGGAGGACGAGGATCCGGCCGCCATCCGGCCCCGACGCGAGTTCCACGAACCGCGTCTTGATCCCGGCCGGGAGCGATCCGCCTCCGACGATCAACAGCGTGCCCCGGGGCATGGCCTCCGCGCCGGGAGGACCGTCAGGAGCGCCGCAGCCGGCCGCGAACACGACCAGCGCGACGGCGGGAAGGGCGAGACGTCGCATCATCATCCCCGGCTGCAAGGAGCGTTCGCGCAACCGGCCATGGGCCGCTTGTACGTTCTCGCGCCGGACCTGTCAACACGCTGATGACGGATTCGACCGGGCGGGTGAGGGGCGGCCCGGTGGTGATGCGCGCTCAGTCCGCGATCGTGTGGTCGGTCACCATCTGCGGGGCTTCGGCCCACTCGAGAAAACGGGGGTAGTGCTCCTCGAGGTCCTTCCGGGTCCGCGCCCCCACGCTCAGGAGGATCGCGTAGCGCTTGCTGCGGCTCCTGCAGATGAAGAATCGCTCGCGGGGGAACGCCCTGCGATCGGGCGGATAGGCGAGCTCGGCCCCCAGGCAGGTCCCGGCCCGCGTCAGTTTCGGCCCCAATTCCCTCCTCACGATCTTCGTTCCCGGTTCGCCTCTCAGGATGCCCTCGAGATCATTCTCGAAGAGATCCTGGAGCGACCCACCATCGAGGGAGAGGGTGTCGATCGCGAAGTAGGCCGGCGTCCCTTTCAGCGAATCGTAACCGTCCGGCAGCAGGATCATGAACATGCCGTTGCCCTGCGCCAGGTCGTACCTCATGTGATAGCCGGGGATCTCGATCCCGACGACCATGTGGTCCCTGCTCGCCGCATAAGGCATGTAGACGCGGGGTTTGTCCCCCTCCCCTCGACCATCCTGCCCGGCGAGGGAGACCGGGGGCGGCGCCAGCAGGGACAGCAACAGGATCGCGACCGGCGCGAGGAGGCCCGGTGCCGTGCGGTTCGCGTGCGTTCGAAGGATTCGGCTCATCGGGCTCCCCGGGTTGGCGCGAGCGGCGCGAGATCTGAACGGTCCACCGTTCCAATATGGGCCGCGCGTCGTACCGCGCAAGCCGCTCGCCCGCCGCCCGGCCCGTGCGGCCGGCGAGCCGCCCGTTACGGGATCGTGATCCCGTCATGGATCGCCCTTTCGCGGCGGGGCGACGCATGCTAAGGTCAGCCGGCCGTCCGGCTGACGGGCGGCCGGCGATCTCCGGGGGGGCGCTCCATGGATCCAAAGCCGCTGTTTCACGATCCCGTCGGCGTCATGGCCGTGATCGTGATGATCCCGGTCCTCTTCGTATGGCTAGAGAAGAGGACCCGCTGGAAGATCTTCGACATCCTGCCGGCCATCATCTGGATCTTTCTGACGCCGATCGCGCTCAGCAATCTGGACGTCATCCCCCGATCCAGCCCGGTCTACTCGGAGTTCAAGTCGTGGGCCGTGCCGATGTTCATCGTCCTGATGCTCCTGGACATCAACATCCGCGAGGCCCTGAGGGTGGCATGGCGCGGCGTGGGCGTGATGGTTCTGGGATCGCTCGGCATCGTCGCCGGCGCGTCGATCTCGTTCTTTCTCTTCCGGAGCGGCCTCCCCGCCAACTCCTGGTCCGGATTCGGCGCGCTGGCCGGCAGCTGGATCGGGGGCACCGGCAACCTGGCGGCCGTCGCGGAGAGCCTCAGCACGCCGCCCGAGATGGTCGGGATCGTCGTCCTGGTCGACAACTTCGTCTACGTCCTCTACTTCCCCATCATCCTGACATGCAAGCGCTGGGCCGGGAGGTTCAACCGGTACACGCGCGTCTCCGAGGCGCAGATCCGGCACATCGCCGAGTCGACGGCAGGCGTGGAGAAGAAAACCCACGAGGTGCACTTCCGCCATATCCTGATCCTCCTGGGTTGGGGGTTCTCGGCGATCCTGGCCGCCAATGCCGTCTCCGGATGGCTTCCCGCCCTGCCGCCCGTGCTGACGGAGAAGACCTGGGCCATGCTGCTGGTCACCACCCTCGGCATCGTCCTTTCGTCCACGCCGCTGAAGAACGTTCCGGGTACCGAGCCGCTCGCGATGACCCTCGTCTACATCTACATGACGATGATGGGGGCGGCGGCCGACATGCGGAATCTGGGAGGCGCGCAGTGGTTTGTCCTGGCCGGCATCGTCTGCATCGTCATCCATCTCGGGGTGGTCATCCTGGGAGCGCGCCTGTTCCGCGTCGACGTGAGCATGGCCGCCGTCGCCAGCGTCGCGGTCGTGGGCGGCGCCGCTTCGGCGCCGGTGGCGGCCGGCTACCACCGGGAGGAGCTGGTGCCGGTCTCGATCATGCTGGCGCTCATCGGGTACGGGCTGGGTAACTATCTGGGCGTCGCGACCGCCTACCTCTGCCACATGATGCTATGAGGCGACCGGCCGCGCGCTGCCCGGGCCCCCGCTGGGACGGGGACCCGGGCCGTGCTCGCGCGCCGCTCTCGCCTAGTCCCCCGCGCCCCCACCCACGCACGAGGCGGGGTTCGGCCTCGGCGTCCCCTCGCCGTCGAATCCGACGCCGCTCTCGCCGCACGGGTTGGCGCCGGAGATGAGGACGTAGACGAGCTCACCCACCGCCGGCTCGAGGAGCAGGTCGTCTTCGGGGATCGGCGTTCCGGCGGTATCGGCGCAGACGTGCCCGTAGGCGAACGGGGCACCCGCCGGGACGAGCCCGTGGTACATGTAGTAGATCTCCGCCTGCGGGTGCGCGTCCCAGCGGAGATGCGACGTGGAGCCCTCGTCGAAGCGGACGCCGTTGCCGATGTCGTCCACCGGATCGGTCACCCCCGGATTGACCGGCGCGCAGTCGCAGGCGTCTCCGGCGCCGTCGCCGTCGGCGTCGGCCTGACCCGGGTTGGAGACCGACGGGCAGTTGTCGACGTCGCCGCAGACGCCGTCGCCGTCGGCGTCGTTGGCGGGGTCGAACGGGCAGGCGTCGCACGCGTCGCCGATCCCGTCGCAGTCGCTGTCCCTCTGATCCGGGTTGGAGACCTGCACGCAGTTGTCGATCCCGTCGTCCACGCCGTCACCGTCGGCGTCGGACGTCACCCCCTGGACGGTGACCCGGAACGCCCCCTGCAGGCCGAAGTTGGGGGCCCAGCCCCCCTGCGTGGAGGAGAACTCGGCGCGAAGCCCCGAGGCTCCCTGATCGTTGCGGAGCCACTCGGCGTCCGGCACGCCCGACGCCGAAGCGACGAGCCAGTAGGTGGTCCCGGCGACGAGGGACGTGGTCCCGCTGCCCCCGCCGTGCAGGATGGTCGGGCCGCAGCCCGTGATGTTCCAGGACTCCAGCAGGCTTCCCGGGATACCGCCGGCGTCCGCCGCCAGCCGGACGTTCAGGCCGACGACGCACGAGCCCCCGAGGGAATCCCCCGCGAGCCAGATATCGGCGAGCGTGCCGCTCGTCGAGGGCGAGAACGCGAACGCCTGGTCCACGTCGCCCCGGCTCGGGTGGTTGAAGTAGATGGGGTACCCCGCCGATCGATCGTACGAATCGCAGGCTCCGAAGTTGTTCGACACGACCGTCTTCCCCTGCAGGTCGCAGGCGTCCCCGATCCCGTCGCCGTCCGCGTCTCCCTGGCCGGGATTCGACACGAACGGGCAGTTGTCGACGTTGCCGCAGGCGCCGTCCCGATCGATGTCGTTGTCCGGATCGAGCGGGCAGGCGTCGCAGAGATCCCCGAGGCCGTCGCCGTCGGCGTCGGCCTGGCCCGGGTTCGGATCGGCGGGGCAGTTGTCGCAGGCGTTCCCGACGCCGTCCAGATCCCCGTCGGCCTGGCCCGGGTTCACCGCGTCCGGGCAGTTGTCGCACGCGTCGCCGCGGCCGTCCCCGTCCCGGTCGGACTGACCCGGATTGAACACGCCGGGGCAGTTGTCGCAGGCGTCCCCGACACCGTCGGAAGGCGTCCCCACGAAAATACCATCGATGCGCACGTCGGTGGTCCGCCGCCCGGTCCCCGTCTCGGCGTAGTCGGCGCTCGACAGGAACCGGACGATCACGTCCCCGGCCGGCGCGGCCCCGTGCTTGCTGGCGAAATCGGCGGCGAAATCGGCCCGGAAGTCGACGCGCTGGCCGGGGCTCACGGTGAGCCGGACGTCCCCGCCGCGGTCACCCGTCGTCGAGAAGCCGTAGGAGATCGACTTCGTCGGATCGGCCGCATCGAAGACGGCGATCTGGAAGAACGAGTGTCCGTTGCCGCCGCTCCCCTGGATGTCGTCGAACTGGAGCGTCGCGCTCAGGACGGTGCCGGGTCCGGTCCGCTGGCGGATCGCGGCGTTGGCCTGATACGGGACGCAGCTGGCCCGGGCGTCTCCGAGCAGGCGGGCGCTGAACGAGCCCGCGAGCGCGTTGGTCACGATGCTGGAGTCCCAGGACAGCGGCAGGCCGACCGGGCAGGTGACGCTTCCGCTCTGCAGACCGTTCGTCGAGTCGGAGAAGCTCCATCCCGACCCGCCGGAGAAATCGCCGCTCTCGAAGCCGTCTGCGAGGAACGCCGTCCCGTCGGTGTCCTCCTGGCCGGGATTGGCCGCGTCCGGGCAGTTGTCGCAGGCGTCGCCGACGCCGTCGCCGTCCCGATCGCCCTGCCCCGGGTTGAACGCGCCGGGGCAGTTGTCGCAGGCGTCTCCCACGCCGTCCCCGTCCGCGTCGGCCTGGCCGGGATTGGGATCGTTCGGGCAGTTATCGAGAACGTCGCACACGCCGTCACCGTCGCCGTCGGGCGTCCCCTCGTCGACCACGCCGTTGCAATCGTTGTCGACGCCGTCGCACACCTCCGGCGCCCCGGGGAAGACGGTCGGATCCGTGTCGTCGCAATCGCCGTTGCAGGGACGGAAGCCGTCGCCGTCGGCGTCGGACTCGCCCGGCGGCACGAGGCCGTCGCAGTCGTTGTCCTTCCCGTCGCAGAGCTCGGGGCAGAGGGCGGGGTCCGGGCAGACGGTCGGGTCGGCGTCGTCGCAGTCGCCGTCGCAGATGCGGAAACCATCCGCGTCCCCGTCCGCCTCGTTGCCGGGGATGACGCCGTCGCAGTCGTTGTCCTTCCCGTCGCACGCTTCGGGCGCGCCGGGGAACCTCGCCGGATCGGTGTCGTCGCAGTCCTGACAGGAGTCGAAACCGTCGCCGTCCGCGTCCGGAAACCCCTCGTCGATCAGGCCGTCGCAATCGTTGTCCCGGCCGTCGCATGTCTCCGCGGCTCCGGGATGGACGCCCGGATCGGCGTCGTCGCAGTCGCCGTCGCAGACGCGGAACCCGTCGTTGTCACCGTCGGTCTCGTCGGCCGGCACCGTCCCGTCGCAGTCGTTGTCGACCCCGTCGCAGCGCTCCGGCGCGCCGGGGAAGGTCGCCGGATCGGCGTCGTCGCAGTCCTTCTCGCAGATCATGAAGCCGTCGCCGTCGGCGTCCGCCTCATTGCCCGGCACGATCCCGTCGCAGTCGTTGTCCTTCGAGTCGCAGCGCTCCGGCGCGCCGGGGAACGTGTCCGGATCGAGCTCGTCGCAGTCGCCCGCGCAGGGGCCGAAGCCGTCCCCGTCGTGGTCCTCGTCGACCAGACCGTCGCAGTCGTCGTCCGCGCCGTTGCAGATCTCCGGCGCGGCCGGATTGACGTCGGGATTCCCATCGTCGCAGTCGCCCGCGCAGATCATCCAGCCGTCGGCGTCGGCGTCGCTCTCACCGGCCGGCAGGACGCCGTCGCAGTCGTTGTCCTTCCCGTCGCAGATCTCCGGGCAG
>JBFGDZ010000002.1:0-47259 GCA_041580375.1 Candidatus Polarisedimenticolia bacterium | reverse complement strand
CTCGACCGCGTCCCGATGATCGTCTCGAAGCGGACCGACCGTTGCGCGGCCCGTTCCCCGCTCCGGCCGGTGAGAACGTAGAAATCCCGGCCGGGATCGCGACCCGGCACGAGGGCCACTCCCGCGGCGTCGCCCGCAAGCGGGGACCCTTCCCGATCCATCCAGAAGACCTGCAGGCTCAAGAGCCGGACCTCCGGACTCGCCGTTCCGGCCGCGGTCGAACGATCGGTGAACACCGACGACGGAATCAACAGAATGATTCCCGCGACGATCGCCGCCCTGCTCGTGATGCGCATGGCCGGCACCTCCCCTGATTCGAACACCGGCTTCCATCCGGCTCATACGCCCGGGCCGCGGCGAACGTGCGGGGGGCCGACTTCGCCACGGGCACTTCGCGCGGGCGGAGCACAGCGCTCGCGGACCCACGCGCCGGCGCGCCTTCGGAGCGTCGCCGGCTCGTCCGACGTTCCCGTGTGGTAGTATTTCGCGGCACGACACTGGGAGATGCGCGGCGACTGGATCCTGCGTGTTCCTCGGCGATCCGGATGAGCCGGGCGCTCCGACAGATTCGAGCGCGATCGGATCGATGAAACGATTCCGCAACATCCTCTTCGTGGCCGATCGGGAGCTCCGGCCGGCGGGCGCCTTCGCGAGGGCGGTCGATCTCGCCGGCCAAAACGGGGCTCGCCTGACTGTGATCGACGCCCAGGATCAGATACCTCCTCCGTATTTGAGCTTCTGGCAGAAGTCGCACCCCGTGGATCCGATTCGGCTCGTCCGCGAGCACAGAGAGCGTGCTCTGGAGAAGTTCGTATCGATCGCCAAGAAGCGCGGTGTCGCGGCAACGACGAGGGTCGCGGTCGGCACGCCGTTCATCGAGATCATCCGCCAGGTCCTGCGCGACGGACACGATCTGGTGATGAAGCGGGCCGAGGGGGGCGAGACGAAACGGAGCCCGCTGTTCAGCAGCACGGGCCTTCATCTTCTCCGCAAATGCCCCTGTCCCGTCTGGATCATCAAGCCATCGACGAAGAGGCGATTCTCTCGGATCCTCGCTGCTGTGGATCCCGACCCCGAGAGCGATCGGCCTGAGGATCTGAATCGCCTGATCCTCGACCTGAGCACTTCCCTCGCGGCGTCGGAGAAGAGCGAGCTGCACATCATCCACGCATGGTCCCTCTACGGTGAATCCGTGCTGAGAAGCTCCAGGGTCAACACACCGGCCGATCAGATGAAAGCGCTCATCGAGCAGGCACGGGAGAACCATCGACGCATGCTGGATGATCTGCTGTCGCACTACACGCTGGATCCCCGGCGTTCGCGGGTGCACATGCTCAAGGGGGAGCCCGAGGATCTGATTCTCAACATGGCGCAGCGCAAGCGGATCGATCTGATCGTGATGGGGACCATCAGCCGCACGGGGATCGCCGGCCTTCTCATCGGCAACACCTCGGAAAAGGTGCTCGGCCGCGTCGACTGCTCTGTGCTCACCGTGAAGCCTCGGAACTTTGTCACTCCCGTCCGCCTCGAGGATTGAGACGCCGAGGGGGCTTCGGCGGACGCGCGGATCCCGGGACAGAAGATGGTGACGGGACTCTCTGACCGGTCGCACCGTACCGTTCCGACCGGGTGGCCCTGATGCTGTCGGGCATCCTGGTTCTCTTCCTGCTGGCGGCGCTCGTCCCCGTGCTGGCCGGACGCTTGGGCAGGGCCACCGCCTGGATCCTGGCCGGGATCCCGCTTCTCCTCGGACTCCGCTTCCTGCGATACGCTCCCGTGACGCCGGGCTCGATCATCGTGGAGCGGATCGATTGGGTCCCTTCCCTCGGTGCCGACCTCACGTTTCTACTCGACGGCCTGTCCAATGCCTTCACGCTGCTGATTCTGCTGATCGGCTCGCTCGTCATCCTGTATTCGGGCGCGTATCTTTCCGACCACCGGCGCCTCGGTCCGTTTCTGGCTTACCTTCTGCTCTTCCTGGGCTCGATGATCGGCCTCGTCCTGAGCGACAACTGGATCACCCTGTTCGTGTTCTGGGAGCTGACCGGGGTCGCCTCGTATCTGCTGATCGGCTTTCATCACGAGTCCGAGGCTTCCCGCAGCGCCGCCCTCAAGAGTCTCCTCGTGACCGGATCCGGGGGGATCCTGCTCCTCGTGGGGATTCTGCTCGCGATCCAGGCGGGCCAGGATCTGGGCCTGTCACTCGAGCAGGCTTCGAGGATCTCCTCGCTCGGACTGGTCGACCTCCGTCAGGACTCACGCTATCCCCTGATCCTGGTCTTCATCACCCTGGGAGCCTTCGTGAAATCCGCTCAGGTTCCGTTTCACTTCTGGCTCCCGGCCGCGATGGCGGCGCCAACGCCCGTCAGCGCCTTCCTTCATTCGGCGACCATGGTGAAGGCGGGCGTCTATCTCCTCGCCCGGCTGCATCCTCATCTCGGAGGGACGCCGCTCTGGCAGATCCTCCTGATCTCGATAGGCGGCGCCACGATGCTCCTGGCCGCCGCGATGGCTCTCGGCCAGCGCGATCTGAAACGCATCCTGGCCTACACGACGATCAGCGTCCTCGGCACGCTCGTCCTGCTGCTGGGGGTCGGAACGGACAAGGCGGTCGAGGCGCTCGTCGTGTTCCTCTTCGCCCACGCCCTGTACAAGGGGGCCCTGTTTCTCGTCGCGGGCAACATCGATCACGGGACCGGGACGCGCGACGCCGATCGGCTCGGCGGGCTGATCCGTCTCATGCCCGTGACGGCGGCCGCCGGCCTGCTCGCGGCCCTGAGCAAGGCGGGTGCTCCGCCGTTGTTCGGCTTCCTCGGCAAGGAGCTCCTGTTCGAGGCGAAACTGGACCGTGAGTCGATCGGGCAGTGGTTGATTCTCCTCGCCATCACATCGAACGTGCTGCTCGTGGCCTCGGCCCTGCGCGTGGGCATCCGCCCGTTTCTGGGACGCGTTCACCCCACGCCGCGGCCCCCTCACGAGGCGCCGCTGCCGATGCTGGCTGCGCCGATCGTACTCGCCGCGCTCGGCCTGCTCGTGGGGCTGGCTCCGGGACCGTTCGCCCGGCACATCGGATCGGCGACCGCGACGGCGATCCTCGGGTGGCCCGTGGACATGAAGCTGAAGCTCTGGCACGGACTGAGCCTCGAGGCGATGATCCTCATGCTCCTCAGCGGCCTGACCCTCGCGGCCGGATTCGCGGTGTACGTCGGCATACGACGCGGAGTCCACCGTCGCTGGCCCCGACCCGGGGCGATCCTCCGGTGGGGCCCCGATCGCCTCTACGAGCGGGGCTATGCGGGTCTGCTCCGTCTGGCGGGCGGTCTGACGGCGCAGATCCAGAGCGGTTCCTTTCGCCGCTACCTCCTGATCGTGCTCGTGAGCGCGATCATTCTGGTCGGGTCGTCGTTATTCCTGGCGGATCTGGAGATCCGAACCCTCGATCTCTGGGACGTGAAGTTCCACGAGGCGCTGCTCGCGGTTCTCGTTCTCGCGGGCGTCGTTCTCACGGTCCGTTCCCGATCCCGTCTCACGGGGATCGCCGCTCTCGGCGTCACGGGGCTCGCGATCGCGCTCATCTTCGCCGTGTTCAGCGCGCCGGATCTCGCCATCACCCAGATCATGGTGGAGATCCAGACGGTCATCCTCTTCGTCCTCGTCTTCCATCATCTTCCACCGTTCTCCAGGCGCAGCACCCTGTCCGTTCGGCTGAGGGACCTCGCCGTCGCGGGAGGCGTCGGTGTGCTGATGGCGGCTCTCGTCCTGATCGTCCCCGCGGTCCGTCTTCAATCGACGCTCGCGGACTTCTTCCGATCGCAGAGCGTCGCGGCCGCCCACGGCCGTAACGTGGTCAACGTCATCCTCGTCGACTTTCGCGCGCTGGATACGCTCGGCGAGATCACCGTGCTCGCGATGGCGGGCATCGGCGTGTTCGCCCTGACGCGCTCGATCGCGACCCGTTCGAGGAGCGGCTGAATGGGCTCCCTGATTCTGAAGACATCGAGCCGCTTTCTGCTGATCATCTTCGCAATGTTTTCGCTGTTTCTGCTTCTGCGGGGACACCAGCAACCCGGCGGCGGCTTCACGGGGGGCCTGCTGCTCGGCGGAGGGTTCGCTCTGCACGGGCTCGCCCACGGGCGACGCGCCATCGAAGAGCTTCTCGGTCTGGATCCGAAGGCGATTGTCGGATGCGGGCTCCTGGCGGCGCTCGCCAGCGGCGTGCCGGCGGCGCTGGGAGGCCGGCCCTTCCTGACCGGCACATGGTCCGCCTGGTCGCTTCCCGGCGTCGGGAAGATCGGATCGGTGCTTCTTTTCGATCTCGGGGTCTACCTCGTCGTGTTCGGGACCATCCTGCTCGTCTACCTGTCGCTGAGCGAGGAGTGAGTTCATGTACGTGGTCCTTGCTCTGATCGTCGGAGCCCTTTACACGGCAGGGCTCTATCTGATGTTCCGGCGCAGCCTCGTCAAGTTCCTGTTCGGGCTCGTTCTCCTCGGCCACGCCGCGAATCTCCTCCTCTTCGTCGTGGGAGGACTGGTGCGCGCGTCACCCCCGATCGCCCGGCTCGGTGCTGAGGCGCCGGATGCCGGATCGGCGGATCCCGTCCCGCAGGCTCTCGTTCTCACCGCCATCGTCATCGGCTTCGCCGTCGTCGCCTTTACAGCGGTTCTGGTGAGACAGGTTTACCGGGTCACCGGCACAGACGACGTCGACGAGCTCAGGGAGGATCCGTGACGACGATGCTGGTTCTGCCCCTGCTGATTCCCCTGCTGACCGCGGCCCTGTGCCTGGTCGGATGGCGCCACCCCGTGTTTCAGCGCTGGGCGGGGACGGCGGGAGCCGCGGCGGAGCTGGGGGCCGCCCTCGTCCTCCTGTCCCGCGCGTCCGCGCAGGAGCTGCTGGTGCTCCAGGTCGGGAGCTGGCCGGCGCCCTTCGGCATCACGCTCGCGGCCGATCTCTTCGGCGCCCTGATGCTCGTTCTGGCGGGATGCGTGGGCCTGGGGGTCGCCGTCTACTCCCTGGCGGACATCCCGGATGAGGCTCGGTCGCGGGGGTTCTATCCGATATTTCATGTGCTGCTGGCCGGCGTGTCGGGCGCCTTTCTCACCGGCGATTTGTTCAACCTCTACGTGTGGTTCGAGGTGATGCTGACCGCGAGCTTCGTCCTGCTCGCCCTCGGCGGCGGCCGGAGGCAGATGGAGGGCGCGATCAAGTACGTCGGGCTCAATCTGCTGTGCTCGGCGATGTTCCTGGCGGCGACCGGTCTCATCTACGGGGCGACCGGGACTCTGAACATGGCCGATCTGCACGAGTCGGCCGCCCGCATCGCGTCGACCCATCCGAATCTTCTGATCGCGGTTCAGTCATTGCTCTTCGTCGGATTCGGCATCAAGGCGGCGATCTTCCCGCTGTACTTCTGGCTGCCGGCCAGCTACCCGACGCCCCCGTCCGCGATCGGGGCCCTGTTCGCGGGGCTTCTCACGAAGGTGGGGCTGTACGCCCTGATCCGCACCGCCACGATCGTCTTTCCGCATGAGAGTCCGGTTCTCGGCTGGATCCCCGCGCTGGCCGCGTGGACGATGATCGTCGGCGTCCTCGGGGCCGTCGCCCAGCAGACGATCTCCCGGATCCTCAGTTTCCACATCGTCAGCCAGATCGGCTACATGATCATGGGCGTCGGCATGATGACCTCCTCGGACCCGTCGATCCGCCATCTGGGCCTGCAGGCCGCCGTCTTCTACATCGCTCACCATATCGTCGTGAAGACGAATCTGTTCCTCGTTGCGGGGACCGTCAGGGAGATGCGCGGCACCGACGATTTGCGACGGGTGGGCGGACTCGCGAGCGCCTCGCCGCCGATCGCCATTCTGTTCCTGATTCCCGCCTTGAGTCTCGCGGGGGTTCCGCCCCTGTCGGGATTCTGGGCCAAACTGGCCGTCATCCGGGCGGGGCTCCTCGCCGGTCAGGGGTGGGTGGTCACCGCCGCTCTGGCCACCAGCCTGCTCACGCTCGTCAGCATGCTCAAGATCTGGCAGGAGTGCTTCTGGAAGCCGACCGACGGCCCGGCCCGTTCTCCCTCCGGAACCGTCCCTGCGGCACTCCTCGGCCGGAACCGCCGTGTTCGGGCGATCTCGATGTGCGCCCTCGCCGCGATCACTCTCTGGATCAGCGTCGCGCCGCAGCCGCTGATGCGGTTCGCCGGTCGATCCGCGGACCAGCTCCTGAGGCCCGAGCGCTACACGCGGGGAGTCCTGTCGAGTCCGGCGCCAGCGGTTCACGACGTCGTCGGACGGGAACCCGAACGATGAACGTATTCCTTCTCAGCCTGTTTCTCGCGCTCCTCTGGGCGGGCCTGTTCGGAACCGCGGACTGGGCCGTCATGCTGTTCGGGTTCGTGATCGGGTTCGTCCTGTTGCGCTGGATCGGCGGACCGCTGAAGTTCGCCAGAGTTCCATTGCGGATCCCGCAGGCGCTCGGACTGGTCATCTTCCTGTTTTATGAGCTCATACTCTCGAGCGTGCGCGTCGCGAGAGACGTCGTCGCCATTCGACCTCGCCGCCGGCCCGGGATCGTCGGCATCCCTCTGGAGGTGGAGTCGGACGCCGGAATCATGCTGCTGGCGAATCTGATCACGCTGACTCCGGGCAGCCTCAGCCTCGTCGTCTCCCGGGATCGCAGAACTCTCTATGTCCACGGGATGTTCGTCGAGGATCCCGAAGCATTCCGATCGTCCATCAAGCAGGGATTCGAACGCTTGCTGCTGCGGCTTCTCGGACGGTGAGGCGGAGACGGCGATGATGACCGCCCTCGTGATCCTGTTGAGCCTGAGCCTGGTGCCCGCCTTCATCCGGCTCGTGCTGGGGCCCACGCTGCCCGACCGCGTCGTCGCCCTGGATCTCATGTCCACGGTGGGTGTCGGCATGACCGCTCTCCTGGCGATCATCTACGGGCGGCTGGTGTTCCTGGACATCGCCATCGTTCTCGCGCTCATCAGCTTCGTGGGCACTGTCGCGTTCGCCCACTATCTGGAGAGACGATACCGGAAGGAGAGACGATGATTGTGATGATCGCGTTCGTTCTGGCGGCGCTCGGCGTTCTGTTCATTCTGCTGGCCGCAGTGGGCATCCTTCGTCTGCCCGATCTCTACACGAGAATGCACGCCTCGAGCAAGGCGGCCACGCTCGGCGCCATTCTCGTGCTGCTGTCGGTCGCCGTCCATTTCGGAGGCCCCGCCGTCTGGGTCCGCTGCCTGCTCATCGTCGTGATTCTCTTCATGACCGCCCCCATCGCGGCGCACATGATCGCGCGGGCGGCCTACATCGCGCAGGTCCGTCCATCGCCCGACACCCGCATCGACGAACTGGGTTCCGAGACCGAGCTCTGACTAATCACCGCCCGACAGGACACCGGATGCGCCCGACGCGGGCGGAGCGCAGCGCTTTTCCGCGCGCGCGCTCGACGCGTCCGGCACCCGCGTATACATTTCCGGCAGGCCAGCCGCACCGGGCCGGTGCTCGCGGGGGACGGGAACCGGTGGAAGCGCCGTGGAGAACGATCGGACGGACGGGCACCGGACGCGCGAGGAACTCTCCGGCCTGATCCGGCGCGTCATCGCCGGCGACGCCGGAGCGTGCGACCTGCTGTGGAAGAACCGGGACCATCTCGATGCCGCGGCGCTCGCCGCGCGCGACGGAAGCCGTCGCGCCGGCAACGCCCTGTGTTTCGCGGCGAGGCCACGCTTGAAGCGGATCGCCCTCGCCTCGGGGGTCCGGCGCGAAGACGTTCCCGACCTGGTCCAGGAGACCCTGCTCCGCGCGCACCGGAAGCTGCGATCCTACAACCCCTCGAGGGGGCCGTTCCGCGCCTGGCTCGTCGCCATCCTGCAACATACGAGGATCCACGTTGCTCGTCGCCGGGCGCGACGGTCCCGGCTCCTCACGACCGTGAAGGACGAACGTCGACGGGGCGCACAGGCAGCGGCCCGTTCGCGATGGCACGATCTGGAAGGCTCCCTCGAGGCGAGCGGCCTGCTGGCGCGCCTGACGGCCCGCCAGCGGGCCGTGCTGGTCCTGTCCCGGATCGGCGGATTGAGCGCCCCGGAGATCGGGCGCCTTCTCGGGATCAGCGCGGCGGGGGCGCGCTCGATCGCGCGCGACGCGCGAAGGAAGCTGAGGCAGGGCGCGTCACTGACATGACGCCACTCTCCCAACCCCGTGACCAGATTCCACTCAGGCACCTTTCCGTCGCCCGCGGACGGTGGCGCGATCCGACCGCAGCGCCCATATTGACCTCAGGGATTCCCTCATGCTTCTCAAAACCACCGGGCCGGACGACGTGTTCCGGGTTCTCTCTCTGGACGGAGGCGGCGCGCGGGGCGCGTTCACGGCGTCGTTCCTCTCGACCGTCGAGGATCTCCTGCGCGTCCGGAGCGCCGATCATTTCGATCTGATCGTCGGGACGTCGAGCGGCGCGATGATCGCGCTCGCCCTCGCCTACGGCGTCCCGGCGCGCCGGATCCTTGATCTGTACGTCGAGCGGGGAGGCGTCATCTTCGACCGTCCCCGGCGCTTCGGGATGCTCCTGCGCCCCAAGTACGACGGCCGTGCGCTCCGGCGGATCCTGCGGGAGGTCTTCGGGGAGCGCACGCTGAACGACGTACTCACGCCCGTCTGCGTCACCAGCTACGAGCTGACCAACTCCTACCCGAGGATCTGGAAGGACGACCATGCGCCGGGCGCGCTCAACGGCGGCGACGCGCCGGCGTGGAAGGTGGCCCTGGCGTCGTCGGCCGCTCCGATCTACTTCCCCGGCGCGCAGGTGATCGACGACGACAGCCACGTCGACGGCGGACTGTTCGCCAACAACCCGACGCTGATCGGCCTCACCGAGGCGGTCCACTACTTCCGGCAGCCGACCGATCGGATCCGAATCCTCTCGGTCGGCACCGGCGAGAGGGCCGAGCGCATCCCGCACGAGCGCGCCCGCACGATGGGCGTCTGGGAGTGGAAGACCCTCCAGTACGAGCACATGCTGATCGCGCAGGCCCGCATCGTCCACGAGATCGCGCGGCGGCTCCTTCCGCCCGGGCAGTACCACCGGATCAACATCCCGCTCGAGCACCGCTACGCGATCGACGACTTCGAGGCGTCGCGCACCCTCATCGAGCCCGCCGCCCGCGCGGCACGAACCCGCCTGGAGGATCTTCGCAGAGCATTCTTCCACGCCCCGGCCACGGCCGGACGGGCGCAGAAGGCGTCCGTCCGGGAGACCAGTGCGCGCCGGGATCACGAGCGAAGACGGGCCGGCGCGGACTCCGATCGCTAAGCAACGGGATCGGAAAAGTAGCGGCGGATCCAGAACAGACCCCCGACCCAGACGGCGATCGAGGCGGCGATCAGTGCCGTCAGGGCCTGACCTTCGAGCAGCCCCGTCGACCGCATCATGTCCAGCTGTTGCTCGGACAGGTTCATCCTGGAGTAGAGGTCGAGGAGGTCGCTCCGGGCGAAGGTGGCGATGGCGGAGAGCCCGAAGACGATGGTGGTCGCGAGCGAGATGCGCCAGGCCATCCGATCGAGCCTGTAGAGCCCCCAGGCCTGCCAGGCCCACAGTCCCATCATGGCGAACACCGCGGCGATCGCCGGCACGCCTTCGAGAAAGACGCCGAACAGGGGAAATACGCCCAGCAGGGCCGGCCCGGTCGGCATCGCCACGGCGCCGAACAGATACCAGAGGCTCATCGCCAGGACCGGCAGCGGGCAGCGATCGGTCCATCGCGGCGTCGGATCGCGCCACTCGCACGTCGCCTTCACGTGGCGGCTCCCGTAAAAGAGGATGAAGATCGCCGGAAGCACGACCATGAAGAGTCCCATCAACACCGACATGACGGCCATGACGGCCGCCGTGATCGCCGGCTCGCTCGTCGTCGTCGAGGGCATGCGCTGCATCATGCGCGGTAGCAGCACGATGATAGCCACCAAACCGGTTGCACCCGTCAGCAGCCAAAACCACGAGTAGATGAGCAGCAGCGCGCGCGCCCAGCGGCGGATCCGGATCGACCCGATGCCGAGCCAGATCCAGGCGATCGCCTCCGCGGCCTGGTAGCCCAAACTGAGCGGCGCGGCGCGCGACGCGAATTCGGGACCGGGCGCGTCCTCCGCTCCTCCGGCGACGCCCACCACGAGCAGCATCACGGCGAACGACATCAGCTTGAAGGCGCCGATCAGGATCCCGACGACGCCGAACAGGATCAGACCGGTCGTCCGATCCTTGAACTCCATCGCGGCCGCATCGATCCCCGGTTCCGTCATGGCGCCTCCTCCGGACTCCCCGTCACCGATCGGAGCCTTCGACCCGGACGGGGGGCAGGTCGTTCCAGTTCAGCAGCGCGTTCCAGACCAGGCGGAAATCGGACCGGCTCATGAGCCGGTGGATCGGGTCGAAGTTGAAGGCGACGATCCGGCCCTCGCCGACCGGGATGTCGAAGATCGCCGGCTTCCCCTGGATCTCGCTCTCCCCGGTCATGCCGCCGGAGACGACGAGCGCGTCCTCCTCTTCATCGTCCGTCACGGACGGCTCCTCCGCATCGCCCTTGTCCGGCGCGCCTCCCTTCTCGTCGTCGCCGCTCTCGTCGTCGATCCCGTCCCCCTCCGCGTCGAGGCTCCGCCAGGGACCGTCCTTCTCGGCGCGCGGGTCGTCCCAGCGGGGCGGCTCCGTGCCCCAGCGCATCACGACCAGGTGCTGATCCGCCTCGCCGACTTCGTACAGCGGCTCGCCCCCGCGGAAGACGGAGGTGATCTCCGGATAGCCGTAGGCGAGCGGGTGATCGGGCTTCGCGAACCGGGCGCGGATCTCGGTGCCCGGCGTGTAGAGTTTCGAGGTGCTGGCGCTCCGCACGTCGCGCACGAAGCCTCCGTCGAGGGGCACCGTGCTCGCCCCGCCCAGCGCGATTAGGACGCCGCCGCGCTCGACGAACGCGCGGAGATTCTCCAGGCCGCGGTAGCCGAGGCCGCCCGTGATGTCGGGCGAGGAGGCCGGCGTTCCGTGGCTCGGGAACTCCGGTGTCTTCGTGTACGGCATCGGACCGAAGCGCGTGTCGATGCCCTGGATGACGCTCTTCAGCGATTCGTAGGTGTGCGGGTAGAGGATGACGTCGTAGCGTTTCTCGAGCCCGCCGCGCTTGACCTGATCGTCCAGGATGTAGTCGTACGGGATGCCCTCCTGGTCGAACAGCATGCGCACCCACCCCGCGCTCTCGGTGTCGCGCCAGGTATGGAAGAGAGCCAGGCGCGGTGGATCGATCGGGTGGGCCGGGACGGACGGCCGCTTCGACGCCGACGCGAAATCGAGCGACAGCTCCTTCGCGACGGACGCGAGGGCTTCCCGCAGACCCTCTCCGCCGCTCACGATCCAGGAGCCGGCCGGGTAGGTCACCCCCCCATGATCGAACGGCTTCTCCGCCGCCGCGACCTCGTATCGCGACAGCCGGTGGCGCGCGGCGTGCAGCGCCTCCTGGCCCGTGTCGCGCAGGAGGTAGATCGGCCCGCGTCCCGAGACCGTCCCCTCGTAGGCGACAGGGGACTTCACCGGTTCCACCGGAACGGCGCGCACGGCCGGGTCGTCCGCCCGCAGGACCTCGACGCCGAACGCGACCGGCAGCGCCCACGTGACGTCGTCGTACGGGCTGTACGGAGCCTCGTCGGCCGGGTAGTCCTGGGCCTCGAGCAGATCCCACGCGTAACCCCGGTACGGCTGATCCATCCGGACGACGTAGGTCCCGCGCGGGAGCTTCCGCCCGTCCACATCGAACGGCTTCGTCGCGCGCGACACCTCGATGCCGTGCTCTCCGAGCAGGTTGACGAGCCTCGCCATGCGGCGCCGATCGTCCTGCGCCTCGGGGATGACGAACGCGTACGGGGGCTCCGCGGCGCCGCGCTCGACGGCCCGTTTCCCCTTGCGCCAGAAGTCGCGCAGCATGTCGCGATGGTGCAGCGCCGTGTACTGCAGGATCGACAGCACGCCGGTCTGCATGTAGTTCGTGTTGTTGCGCAGCGACCACCGGAAGGTGCGCGGCGGCGGCCAGGGCCGGTACCAGGTGCGCCGGGTGACCGGCTGGCCGGCGTACTCCTGCCAGCGCAGATCGAGCCGCACGTCCATCGTGTCCGCGCTCGTGATCCCGAACGTCTCGTAGCCGCGCCCGATGGCGTTGTGGTTCACGGCCCACGAGTCGAGAAACATGTGGCCCCAGCCCTCGCCGAAGGCCCACGTCCAGACGCCCGGCATGCCGAGCGACGACATCGCGCGCACCTCGTGGAACGCCATCTGGTGCCACTCGCCGACCAGGATCGGGTCCATGTACTTGTTGTAAGGCCCCGTTCCCGTCCAGATGCAGAGCAGCGGGATCGACTCGTGCAGGTCGTGCACGACCTGAGGATGCCACCGGTGAAACGCGTCCTGGTCCGCGCGCGTGAGCGCCAGGGCACGCTGGTGGCTGTCGCGGTTGTTGTCGTGGAAGACGTACTTGCCCCAGTAGGGGGGAGAGCGGCGCGGCCGGTGATCGTAGTCGGTCTTCCCCTTGAGGTAGCGGTAGTACCAGTCGACCGTGCGATCGCGCCCGTCCGGCTCGGACACGGGATTCATCAGGACGATGACCCGCTCGCGGATCTGCCGGATCTCGCTGCGCTCCGAGACCGCCAGCCGGTAGGCCAGCTCCATCAGCATCTCCGGGCTTCCGGTCTCGGTCGAGTGCAGGCCCCCGTTGAGGAAATAGATCGGCTTCGCCCACCCGAGCGTGTTCTCCAGGCACGACTCGTCGCATCCCCGCGGATCGGACAGCGACGCCGTGGCGCCGCGATAGCGATCGAGATCAGCGATCGTGCCATCGTCCGAGACGATGACGATCATGATCTCGCGCCCCTCCTCCGTCTCGCCGACCGTCTCCACCCGCACCCGCGGCGAGGCCTCCGCCAGCGCGCGCATGTATCCGTAGATCTGCGTCGTGCGGCTCAGCTCGCCCGGCGCGCCGGCGATGTGGCCCAGATAGTCGGTCGGCGAGGGCACGTTCGCGGAATCCGGTACGTACGCCACCCAGGGGTTCAGGAACCGATCCTCGGTGGTCGCCTCCCGGATCGCCTCCACCGAGCCGGGCTCGGGCACGTCGGGAGCGTAGGGATCGGGTGTCGCGGCGAGCGCCACGGTGAAGCTCGCCGCGCAAACGAACAGCGCCGCGGGTCCTCTCACGGATCGTCCTCCTTCCCTCGAAGTCGATGGGCGGGACTGTAGCGGAGGGGGGAGCCGCGCGTCAATCGAGGAGCCCGCCTCGATCAGTCCGCCGTGCCGCCGCCGTCGACGGCCAGGACCGCGCCGGTGACGTACGAGGAGTCGTCCGAAGCCAGGAACAGCGCCGCCCGCGCGATCTCCTCGGGCTGGCCGATGCGGGCGATCGGACGGCTCGTCGCGGTCTTCATGTACTCGTCCCAGGTCTGTCCGCGCTGGACGGCGTCGCCGCGGAGCATCGGCGTGTCCACGTCGCCCGGGCAGATGCAGTTGACGCGGATCCCTTGCCGGCCGTGGTCGACCGCCATCGCCTTCGTGAGCAGGACGACGCCCCCCTTCGACGCGCAGTAGGAGGCCGCCTCGTTTCCGCCGACGAGCCCCCACCCCGATCCGTTGTTGATGATCACCCCGTTGCCGCGCGCGATCATCCCGGGCAGCGCGTACTTGGACATCAGGAAGGTGCCCTTCAGATTCACGTCGATGGTCAGGTCCCACTCCTCCTCGCTGCAGTCCGGGACCGTGTTCGGGAACCAGACCCCGGCGTTGTTGAACAGGATATCGATCCGGCCGAACGCCTCGATGGTCGCCTCGACAACGCGCCGGCAGTCCGCCGCGACGCGCACGTCGGATCGGACGAAGATCGCCCGGCCGCCCTCCTTCTCGATCGCGCTCACGACCTCGCGCCCGGGGCCCTCGTTGCGCGCCGTGACGGCGACCGCGGCCCCCTCCCGGGCGAACAGGATCGCCGTCGCCCGCCCCATGCCCAGCGTGCCTCCCGTGATCAGCGCGACCTTGCCTTTCAGACGCATCGTCCTCTCCTCCTGTGGTTCGGCTTCATTCCATGTCCCGCGATCGACGACCCTCGCCCCAGCGTCCCAGAGCCAGCGATCGTCCGGTCAGTTCGCGATGATCGAGTCCCGCCGCGCGGTCGAGCAGCCGGAGGCGCTCCGGGAGATTCACGGCGACGCGCCAGCGATCCACCCGCCCGCCGTCCGATTTGAATGCATCGGCCCATCCGCTCCACCAGGGCGCGGCGCTCCGCGCCAGCGGCTCCACGACCAGGACGCGCGCGCCGGAGCGCGCGGCGCCGATCAGCCGCTCGAGCAGGTCGTCCCGGGCCGCCTCCTCCAGCTCGTTCGCAGTGTACGCGAGCAGGATCCCCTTGTTGCCCGCGGGGAGCGGGGTCTTCATGAGATCGCCCCGGACGGCCCGGCCGCGGATCCCGAGCGCGCGGTAGTTCCAGCGCGCCTCCTCGACCGCCCATCCTTTTCGATCGATCCCGGTCACGGCGCAGTCGCGCCGGACCTCGCCCGCCCAGGCGGCGCCCGATGCGCCCGTCCCGCAGCCGAGATCCATGATCGAGCGGGGAGGCCGCGCGCCGCTTCCCAGGCCGCGCACGACCGTCCGCACCATCAGGTAGTGCAGCGGGCCGAAGAACAGCGCGAAGGCTGCCCGCTTGCCCGCGCCGTCCAGCGCCCCGACGCGATCCAGGCGCGCCCGGCGTTCCACATACAGCGACGAGAGCGCCTGCAGGCCGCGGCGAACCTCCGGAAACGTCAGCGAGGCCAGATGCCGCCGCTCGAGCGCGTCGCACCAGGTCCGGAACCCGTCGTCGATGACCGGCACCGGCTCATCATAAGATCGCACGCGCTACAATAGAAGAGATCTCATCCATCGGGAGGTGCGCCATCATGCCCAGAAGAAGAACACCGTCCCGCGCGGCCGTCCGCGTCGCGCTCGTCACGGGCGGCTCACGCGGCGTCGGCCGCGCCGTCTCGATCGCGCTGGCCGGCGCCGGGTTCGACGTCGGGTTCGCCTACCGGGGCCACCGGCGCGGAGCGGAACGAACGCTGGCCGAAGTGAAGAGGCGCGGTCGGCGGGCGATCGCCGTGCGCGCCGACGTGACGCGGCCGGACCAGGTGCGTCGCCTGTTCGCGTCCGTCCGCCGCGCGCTCGGTCCCGTTTCCGTGCTGGTCAACAACGTCGGCGAGTACGCCGAGGGGCCGATCGCGTCGATGCGGTTCGAGGAGTGGAAGGGGATCGTCGATTCCAACCTGCACGCCGCGTTCCTGTGCGCGCGCGAGGCCGTTCCGGAGATGCGCAGGAAGCGCTGGGGCCGGATCGTCAACATCACCGCGTCCGTGGTCGAGACTCAGGCCCCGGCGCCCGGCGCCGCCGCCTATCACGTCGCCAAGCTCGCGCTGCTGGCCCTCACCCGGGCTCTCGCGCTGGAGGAGATCCGGAGAGGGATCACGGTGAACGCGGTCGGGCCGGGGCTCACCGACAACGCCCACCTCGGCGCCCTGTACAAGAGGGTCATGACGGCGCGCTCCCCGATCGGGCGGCTCGTCCGGCCCGACGAGATCGCACGTGCCGTGGCGTTCCTGGCGTCGCGCGAATCCTCCGCCATCAGCGGCACCCAGCTGTCGGTCGGCGGTGGCTGGGACATGACCGGGGGAGGACGGCCGGACGCCTCGCTGACGCACGTGCTCCGCAAAAGCCGCGGCTGAGCCGCGCGGCGCGCGCGGATCTAGCGCTCGAGCGTCAGCTCCTCGTCGATGATCGCCTTGAACGCCTCGAACGGCTGGGCCCCGGAGAGGAAGCGGCCGTTGATGAAGAAGGCGGGGGTTCCGGTGACGCCGACCTCCACGCCCTGGCGGTGATCCTCCTGGACTCCGGCGCGGTGTGTGGCGGAGTCCATGCAGGACTTGAACTTCTTCGTGTCCAGACCGAGGTCGGCGGCGAACTTCTGGTAGTTCTCCGCCGTCAGGGAGCGCTGATTCTCGAACAGCGCGTCGTGATACTCCCAGAACTTACCCTGGGCGTGGGCGCACTGCGCCGCTTCGGCCGCGGGCAGCGCCTGGCTGTGATTCGGCAGCGGGTAGTCGCGGTAGACGAGCCGGACCTGGTTCGGGTAGGTCTCGAAGATCTTGGAGAGGGTCGGACCGACCCTCGCGCAGTACGGTCATTGGAAGTCGGAGAACTCGACGATCGTGATCCGGGCGTCCGCGGGACCCTTCACCGGGTCGTTCGCCGCGATCTGGACCGGAGCGCGCGGCGGATCGAGCGCGATCTTCACGCCGGCCTTTTTCTTGAGGACGTCGAAGAAAGCCTGCCGCGCCTCGCCGACCTTCTGATTCGCCAGGTACTGATGGATCTGGCCCCGCAGCTGATCGAGGGTCCGCCCCCCCATCATGCCCTGGTTCTCGTTGAAGAAGGACTCGACTTCCGCGTCGGTCACCGCCAGGCTCTCCGTGTTGAGCGCCTCCTCGAGGAGCTTCTCCTTGGTGACGCCCTTCTCCGCAGCCTCCCTCTCCAGCAGCAGGTCGGAGATGATCTGATCCAGAGCGGCGCGGCGCGCGTCGTACAGAGCCTGGTACGCGTTGATGTTGGCGGTCATCGCCTTCTCGTCCACCTCGGCGAGCGTGATGGTTCTGTCGCCGACGCGGGCCGCGACGCCGCCTCCGGCGGCCCCCTCCTTCCCGCCCGACTTCTTCTTCGAGGCGTCCTGAGAGGCGGCCCCGCAGGCCACGCCCAGGAGAAGCGCGCTCACGAGAGCGAAGCCGATGAGACTCCGTTTTTTGCTCGACATCGGATGACGATCCTCCCTTGAAACGGTCTGCGTAGATTACCAGATCCGGTCATCGCACGGCCGGAAATCCGTGCCCCGCGCGCTCCACCCGGCGCTGCCGCACGACGGGTCCCTACCCTCCGTAATCGAGAACCTGGTCGATGGTGTTCGCGGAGACCGGGTGGTAGAGGGAACGGGCGCGCCGGTAGATGTCGAGCGCGCGGCGCCTGCCCGCCTCGGTCTTCGCCAGCTCCGTGTAGAGCGGCTTGAGATACTTGCGGCGTCCCTGCTCGATGAGGAACTTCTCCAGCGGGGGAAGCGCGGGCGCGTATCCGGCCCGGATCGACTTCTTGAGCCACTCGAACAGGATCTCGGCGTTGCCGCTCTCGCTCAGGGACCAGGCCTGGTCGAGCGCGCCCATGCGACGGGAGTCGAGATCGTCGGGAAGAGAGCGGATGAAGTGCTGCCACTCCTGAGTGGACCAGTCCTTCACCGGCAGGGCGGAGGCCGGTTTCTCACCCGCGAGGAACGCCCGTGCCTCCGCCTCGGCGAGGTCGAAGGCGTCGCTCTCCGGCTCGGGCGCGTTGTCCGGCAGGCCCGTTCCGTACAGCCACTCATCGACGCGCAGAGCACCGGGCCGGGAGGGATCGCCCGCGAAGAGCCGCTCGCGGAGCGCCGCTTCGAACTCCTGAGTCGTGCGGCTCTGAAAGGCGTTCTCATCGAACCAGCGTCTCAGGAACGCGTCGAGACGCTCGCGCCCCACCTCGCCCTCGAGCAGCCGCAGGAACAGGGAGCCCTTCTCGTAGGGCACGCGGCTGAAGGCATCGTCCGGATCGCGGCCCTGAAGCGAGACGTTGTGCAGCGCCGTGTCGCCCGCGTCCATCTCCTTCATGTCGATCAGGAGGTTCTGCCAGCCGAGGACCGACACCATGTCGGCTCTCTTTTTGCCGTAGACGGCCTCGAGGATCCGGCGCTCGAGATAGACGGTGAAGCCCTCGTTCATCCAGAATTCGGACCAGGTGGCGTTGGTGACGAGATTGCCGGACCAGGAGTGGGCGAGCTCGTGGGCGATCAGGCCGGTCAACGAGCGATCGCCCGCCAGGACAGTCGGGGTCGCGAAGGTCAGGCGGGGGTTCTCCATGCCTCCGAACGGGAAGCTCGGCGGCAGGACGAGGATGTCGTAGCGCTCCCAGCGGTACGGCCCGTACATCGTCTCCGTCGCGTCGATCATCGCCTCCGTGTCGGCGAACTCCCAGGCCGCGCGCTCGATCACGGACGGCTCGGCGAACACGCCCGATCGGGGGCCGATCTCTTTGAACACGATGTCGCCGACGGCCAGGGCGATGAGGTAGGACGGGATCGGCTGCGGCATCTCGAACAGGTACGAATCGAGCGCGCCGGAGGGCTCCGGGCCGGGCTCCATGCGGGCCGCCATGACCGCCCGGAGACCCCGCGGAACCCGGACGCGGGCCCGATACGTGATGCGCACGCCCGGCGAGTCCTGGCACGGCAGCATCGTGCGCGCGAGGATCGACTGGGCCTGGGAGAACAGGTACGGCTTGCCGCCGCCCGCGGTCTGCTCCGGAGTCAGCCACTGCAGCGCGCCGGCCCCGGGGCTCGTGCGGTATCGGATGACGACCCTGTTCTCCCCGGGCGGCGCCATGATCCCGAGGGCCCGTCCCAGGGCCGGGTGCTCGTGCGCAAGGGCGTGGTCCAGCGCCGTGCCGTCCTCCGCCGTGACCTCCTCGACGGAGAGGCCTCTCGTGTCGAGGATGAGCGGCTCGCCCTCCCCTCCGGGCGCCCGCTCGAACGTCCAGGTGACGCTGCCCGCGATCTCGCGGCGGTCGAAGTCGATCGTCCAGTCGATGTCGGCGTGCGTGACCCGCACGTCCCCGGGCCGGCCGAACGAATGGATGTCGTGCGCCGCTCCGGCGGAATCGACCCGCGCCGGGGCGTCCCGGCGTTCCGGACCGGCGCCCGGACAGGCCGCGAGGAGCGCCGCGCAGGCGAGCGCCGCCGCGAATCGTCCCGGCGCGTTCGTTCCTCCGGGCGTGCGGATCGGCATCATGGAGACCGGTCCTCCAGGATCGTGCGAATCGGGCTTTCGGAGCCGCGACAGTCTACACCCGCGGGGGGCGGAGCGATACCCGCCCGGCCCCGTCGCGCCGACTATCCCGGACCGGCCCGGTCCGATCTCGCCAGCCGCGTCGCGCCGGAGGGCCCGTGCACGACGAGCCGCACGCCGTCACCGTCCGCCGCGGGCTCGAAGCTGATTCGGACGATCGTCGGTCGGTCCAGATCGAACGAGGAGAACTCGTTTTCCGACTCGGGATAGAAGACGATGGCGGGATCGAAGGTCAGCCGGGCCCCGGCGATCCGCCCCCCGGCCCAGACGACGCGGTGGTGGATCGCGCCCCGCGCGAAATCGGAGCGCGCCAGGACGACGACCTCGTCGTCCGTCTCCGGCACCGCCGCGACCGGCGACGTGGACCGGTATTCTCCGTGCTCTCCGGTCCAGGTGGCCCGGCGCTCCTTGAAGATCTGCTCCAGCTCCGCGCGCGGCATCCGGCTGTCCAGCGCCGTCTCGATCGGATCGATCGTGCCCCGGATCGCCTGACCCAGGATGCCGGCGGTGCGCGCCGCCAGGCGATCGAGATCCGGGCGCCGGTGCGCCTCGCCGCTGCTGATCAGGCAGAACGCCTCGCCCCGCGCCGAGGCGCGGAGCCGGCCGTTCTCGCCGGCGGCGATCTCGACGACGTCCCCGGACGGCAGCGCGTATGACCCCGCGAGCCGGCGGGCGCCCGCCGGGTCGATGCGGGCGACCTTCGGCGGCACCGGATAGTCCTCCCCGAAGAGGATGGCGGGGATGATCGTGCTCACCCGTTCCGAGCCGCTCCGCGCCGTGTTGGTGGCGAAGAGGACGACGGCGCCCTCGTCCACGAAGCGCAGGACATCGGCGAAGAAGATGCCGTTGCCGCCGTTGTGCGCGATGCGGGTCGTGCCGCGCGGCGTGCGCGCGATGCTCCAGCCGTACCCGTAGTGCGACTCGCCGCCGCCCTCGTCCGCGAACGGCGTGAACATCGCCTCCCGCGACGCCGCCGAGAGCACGCGGTCGTCCAGAAGGGCCAGGTGCCACCGGTACATGTCCTCGAGGGTGGAGTGGATCCCGCCGTTCGCCCGCAGGTGCCAGTACGGCCCGTCCTCCATCCAGGGGCGCTCGAGGACCGTGCCCCAGGGCTCCTTCCCGTCGTATCCGCGCGCGACGGCGAGCCCCGACCAGTCGGCCAGGCGATACCCCGTGCGGGTCATGCCCGCGGGATCGAAGAGGTGCTGCTTCAGGAACACCTCGTACGGCTGTCCCGAGGCGATCTCGACGATCGCGCCCAGCAGGCTGTACCCGACGTTCGAGTACACATACGGCCCGCCCGGCTCGTGCAGCAGATCGGAGGCCAGGGCCTGCTCCACGACCCGATCGCGGGTGGCGGTCTCGTCGAAGTCGTCGCCCAGGGCGGCCTCGAAGCCGGCCGTGTGCGTCAGCAGGTGGTGGAGCGTGATCCTTCTCTTGTCCTCGGGGGCGTCGGGAAAGAAACGATCGATCCTGTCCTCGACGCTCAGCCTTCCCATCTCCTGCAGCTTCAGGATGGCGGCCGCCGTGAACTGCTTGGTGATCGATCCGACCGTGACGACGGTCTGCAGCGAGAACGGCACTTCGTTCTCGCGATCCGCCAGACCGTATCCCCGGGCCAGGACGACCTCGCCGTCCTTCGCGACGACGAGCGCCCCCGAGACGTCGAACGCGACGAGGCGCGACATGTACTCGTCCAGCCGGCGCGCCAGATCCCGGTCGCCGCGCTTCTCGAGGCGCGCGCCGGCGCCCCCGTCCCCGCCACCGCACGCCTGCAATTGGAAACCGGCCGCCAGAACCGTCAGGCAGAGCGCCGCGGGCACACCGATGCGTTGGAACACTCGGATCGTCATCATCCCCCCCCGATTTTTCAGCTGGATCGCGTCCGGCCCGCCTGGTCTGCGCCCGCCGGACCGGGATCATACCCGCCCCCGGGCGCGAGGGCAAAAAAGCGACTCATCCGGCGGTGGCTCGAGACGTTCCGGACGAAGAGATGGGGAAGCTGGCTCTACTTCTTCGCCAGCGCGGCGGGCCAGTGCGTGGTGAGCGTGACGGGGAAGTTGTCCTGCTCCTCGGCGCCGAGAGCGACGAGCACCCTTTGGCCGTCGCGGGTCACGTCCCCTTCCCGGATCCGGCCGTTCCTGAACAGCTCGACGGGAGAGCCGATGTCGATGCGGTCCTCCAGGATCCGCACGCTGACCGACATCAGCCGGCCTCCTCCGGGTCCTGCGTACAGGATCTCCCGGCCGTTCGCGTTCCACAGAGCGCTCGAGCCGCCCCCCTTGGAGATCTGCCACTTGCCGGCCGCCTTCGGGAAGGACGTCACGTAGATCTCGGCGCTGCCGGACTCCTCCGACGTGTAAACGACCCACCGCCCGTCGGGGGAGAATGACGCCTCGTACTCGTCGAACTCGGTATCGAGATAGGGGACCGGCGGCCCGTCCGCCCCCACGGTCAGCGCGTAGACGTCTCTCTCCGAATCTCCCTTCGGATCGAAATGCATGTACAGGATGACCCGGCCGTCGGGCGACCAGTCGCTCGCGACCTTCGCGGAGTCGGAGACCACGAGCGGCTCCTCGCGGCCGGCCCCGCTCGCGGGCTTGACGTACAGATCGGGATAGATCTTCGTGATCGCGCTGTACACGATCCGCTCGCCGTCGGGCGACCAGATCGGCTGAAACTCGCTCAGCTTGCCGAAGGTGAAGCGCGTGGCGACCTCGCGCTTCAGATCGTAGAGCCAGATGTCGCTCGTTCCCGTGTCGGGATCCACGATCGAGACGGCGGCCCGGGTCTGGTCGCCGGAGAGACTGATGTCGTTGTAGCCCGCCGGCTCGCCGATCGATCCGATCTCACGCCCGCCGCGATCGATCCAGACGAGCGTCGAGTCGCTGTCGACCTCGCCCGAGCGGTAGACGAGGACCCCGTTGTTCGAGACCGAGAACACCGCGCGGAAGAAGGGCGGTTCGTACTGGATCCCCTGTGCGATCGGGATCGGATCGCCCGTGAACTCGAGCCGATTCGGGTCGAACGGATGGGCCAGCAGGACGTGGCCCCGCACGTAGAGCAGGTGCCCGTCGGCGTACGCCGCGTTGGAGCGGGCGCGCACCAGCAGTTTCTTCTCTCCCGACTCGAGATCGGCGACGAAGACGGCGTGCGTCTCGCTGTCGGACTGCGTGCCGTGCCCGCCCGCCATGAAGAGGAAATGCCGGCCGTCCGGCAGGAAGGTCGCCCACCGGTGCGTCGTCTCGTTGCGGGACCGATCGATCTCGGTCACCGGCGTCGCCTCGCCGCCCCCCGCAGGCACGCGGTGGATCGGGTCGAGCGTCGTCGGCGAGAACAGGATGACCCCGTCCTTGTTCCAGGCGCCGCTGCGGCCGCTGGTCGCGTCGGCCAGCGCCAGGGCGGGGGATCCCGCCAGATCGATCTTCCTGAGCTTGCCGCCCGAGAAGAACGCGATGAACCGGCTGTCCGGGGACCAGAAGGGGTGCTCCCCGTCATCCGTCCCGGGCAGCGGACGGGACTCGAGCGCGTCGAGCGGGCGCAGCCAGAGCTGCTTCCGGCCGTCGGAGGTCCGCGCCGCGAACGTCACGTACCGCCCGTCGGGCGAGACGGTCAGCGATCCGGAATCGACGGCGTCCAGGGCGAACTCGGCCGCGGCATCGACCGGAGGCAGGAGAAACGATCGGACGACGGCCTCCCGCGGAGGGCCGGGCCGCGTCATCAGCCACGCCGCGGCGACGGCGGCGAGCAGCGCGACGGCGACCCCGGCCGCGCCCCACGCCAGCCGCTCGCGCGACCGCCGGCGCGCGGCGACCGGGACGGGCACGCCCGCCTGCGATCCCGCCTCGGCGATCCAGCGCAGCTCCAGCAGGACATCGTGCATCGTCTGGCGCCTCTCCTCGGGGTCCTTCGCCAAGCAGGTCGCCACGAGGCGCTGCAGGGCGGGCGGCGTCAGCGGAGCCACCGACGGGATCGGGCGCGGCTCCTCCTTCAGGATCGCCGCGATCAGGCTCGCCTGGGTCCTTCCCTCGAACGCACGCCGGCCGGTCGCCATCTCGTACAGCACGGCGCCGAACGCGAAGATGTCGCTGCGCGCGTCGGCGGGCTTTCCCTCGATCTGCTCGGGCGCCATGTACTGGAAGGTGCCCACGATCGTCCCCTCGGCGGTCAGAGGGCTCGTGGCCGTCGGCGACGCGCTCAGATCCGACGCCGCGGCCGGCGCGGCGCTCTTGGCCAGGCCGAAGTCGAGGAGTTTCGCTCCGGACCTGGTCAGCATGATGTTGGCCGGTTTCAGGTCGCGATGGATGACGCCCTGGCGGTGCGCCTTGTCGAGCGCGTCGGCGATCTCGATCGCGTGACGCAGCAGCTCGTGCGGCGGCAGAGCCCCCCGCGCGAGGCGCTCCGACAGCGGCTCGCCCACGAGATGCTCCATGACGAGATAGTCGACGCCGTCCTGGTGGCCGATGTCGTGCAGGGTGCAGATGTGCGGATGGTTGAGGCCGGAGATCGCGCGCGCCTCGCGCTCGAGGCGCTGCCTGAGGTCGGGATCGGAGGACAGGTGCTCGGGCAGGACCTTGATCGCCACGGTCCGGTCGAGCCGGGTGTCCCGGGCGCTATAGACCTCCCCCATACCCCCCGCTCCGACCGGAGCGAGGATCTCGTAGGGGCCGAGTTGGGTACCGGCAGCGAGCGACATGTCGGAGTGACGCAAAATACACCGAATGCATGATGAGGGGAAGCAAAAAGGTGGCGGAATGTGTCGCGGGCCGGCCGGATCCCCGTGGACAGGGAGCCGAAAAACTCCTAACCTGTGTGCCTCCCGAAACACCGATCGAAATCCCGGCGGGCGCGTCCGCCCGCCGTCGGGAGATCCCCGATGAGGAGGTCACGATGAGACTCGAATCACTTCTCGCACCGTCGATGGCACTCGCGGTCGCGATCGCCCTGCCGGCGTGCCAGGGCGGCACGGAGACCCGGCGGGCCGCCGTCCAGGCGGCCGGCAAGCTCGATCGCGCCGTCCTCGCGCACGCATCGCGGAGCGACGACGACCGCTATCGCGACGAGGGGTTCAAGCCGATCGAGGTGTACGGTTTCCTCGGCATCGAGCCGGGGATGACGGTGGCCGACGTCTGGCCGGGGCGCGGCTACCACACGCACCTTCTCTCCCTGCTGATGGGCGAGCGCGGGAAGGTCCTGTCGGTGCTCGGTCCTCTCTATCTGCAGAGCGAGTACGAGGAGCGCGTGCGCAGCGCCCTGAAGGAGCGCATCGAGGCCGGCCGGCTCGAGAACGTGGAGGTCGTGGGGCCGCTCTCCGACGTCCCCGACAACAGCGTCGACGTCATGATCACGGTGCGCAACTACCACGACCTGGGCGACCGGGACGCGCGCACGGCGGTTCTCCCCGACCTGATGCGCGCGCTGAAGCCGGGCGGCGTTCTGGGCGTGGTGGAGGCCTATACGCCGAAGAAAGGGGTCGACGAGCCGTTCCACCGCATCAACGAGGATCTCGTGATCGAGGAGATCACCTCGGCCGGTTTTCAGCTCGTGGATCGATCGGACGTGCTGTACAACCCGGACGACACCTACGACTTCGACGGCCGCGAGGAGGACGCCCCGATCCACCGGTACTACATTCACCGGTTCGTGCACAAGTACCGCAAGCCGGCCGCGTAGGAGGGACGTCGCCGCCCGGGGCGCGACGGCTCAGGATCCGGCGGTCGCGATCTGGGGGAACAGGAAGTCGATGAAGCGCTCCGCCGTCGGCTGCGGCTCGTGGTTGGCGAGACCGGGCCGCTCGTTCGCCTCGACGATGACGTAGTCGGGGCCCGCGACGTCCGGCACGATGAGATCGAGCCCGACGACCGGGATCTGCAGCTCCCGGGCCGCCGCCGTCGCCGCGCGGGCCAGGTGCGGGTGCAGCCGCGGCGTGACGTCGTGGATCGTCCCGCCCGTGTGCAGGTTGGCGGTCTTGCGGACGGTCACGCTCTCCCCCTCCGGCAGGACCGAGTCCATTTCGTAGCCCGCGGCCGAGACGCACCGCGCCGTCTCGCGGTCCAGGGGCGTCCTGCTCTCGCCTCCCGTGGCGGCCGCCCGGCGCCGGTTGGCCTTCTCGATCAGATCACGGACCGTGTGCTGGCCCGTGCCCACGATGCGCGGGGGGCGGCGGATGGCGGCGGCGACCACCTCGTCGTCGATGACGATGACCCTGAGATCCTCCCCCTCGACGTACTCCTCGAGGATCACCTCGGGGTGGATCTCCTTCGCGGCCGCCACGGCCTCTTCCACCTCCGCCGGGTAGTGCAGATCCACGCTGACGCCCATGCCCTGCTCGCCGCGCGCCGGTTTGACGACCACGCGGCCGTGGTCCTCGACGAACTTCGCGTTGGTCTCCGGATCCGCCGCCGGCCGCTGCGCCGGCACGCTGAGGCCGGCCGACCTGAGCACGCGGATCGTGAGGCGCTTGTCGTCGCAGCGGCTCATCGCGATGGCGGAGGTCAGGTCGGTGAGCGACTCGCGGCAGGTGACGGCGCGCCCTCCCATGCGCAGGACGAAATATCCCGATTCGCCGTCGATGACCTCCACGTCGATGCCGCGGCGCCGCGCCTCTTTGACGATGATCCGGGCGTAGGGGTTGAGCTTCTCGTCGGCGCGCTTCGGCACGAACAGGGGCTCGTTGATCGGATTCTTGTGCTTGATGCAGAAGACGGGAACTCTCTGGAAGCCCAGCTTCCGGTACAGGCGGATCGCCTCGCGGTTGTCGTGCAGAACGGAGAGATCGACGTAGTTGCGGCCGCGCGCGAAGTAATGCTCCACCAGGTGGCGCACCAGCGCTTCCCCCACTCCCGGAAGGTCGCCCTGGGGGTCGACGGCCAGGCACCAGAGACTGGCGCCGCCCTCCGAGTCCTGGAACGCCTCCAGGTGATCCAGGCCCGTTACGGTGCCGACGACCCGGCCGTCGTGTTCGGACTCCGCGATCAGGTAGGTCCGGCTCTTCAGCGTGTGCTTGGAGAGGAGAAATTCCGGATCGCAGGTCACCATCCCCCGCTCGGCGTAGATACGGTTGGTCTCCTCGGCGTCCCGGATGGAGCGGAGCCGCCGCACGAGGAAACCGCGGAACGGACGCGCCCGGGGACGATAGGAATGGCGCAGCAGACGGTACGTGTGGGAGGGGTCCAGGAACAGCCTCTGCGGCGCGAGGGAGAGCACGACGTGCGGATCGCGCAGGTAGAACGCGATGTCGCGCTGGCCCGGCTTCTCCTCGCAGAGCGCGTCCGCCAGCTTCTGCTCGGAGAGAAACGTGTGGCCCAGGATCAGGCGTCCCCAGCCCATGTCGATGATCACGTCGGAGCTCATCCGGCCGGCGGCCGGGCCGCTCGGCTTCTCCCAGCTGCGCAGGGTCAGGCCCCCGCCACGATCCCACCGCCGGCTCTTCTCCGCCCGTTTCGCCAGGATGCGTCCCTTCATGGTCCCACCTCATGCACCTGCAACCAGTATTCCAGCAGGGCGATCTGCCAGAGTTTGGATCCGCGCAGCGGCGTCAGATGCTCCTCGGGCCGCGACAGGAGCGCCCGCACGTATCCGGAGTCGAAGAGCCCGCGACGCCGCGCCGCCGGCTCCTCGAGGATCGACCGGACCCTCTCGAGGTACGCGCCCCGGAGGTACTTGAGGGCGGGCACCGGAAAGTATCCCTTCGGACGATCGATGACCTCGGCGGGGATCACCTCCCGCGCGACCTGCTTCAGGATGTGCTTGCCACCCGATCGGATCTTCAGTCCGGGGGGCACGCGCGCGGCGAACTCCACCAGCTCGTGATCGAGAAACGGGACGCGCGCCTCCAGGCCCCACGCCATCGTCATGTTGTCCACCCGCTTCACCGGATCGTCCATCATCACGGTCGCGTCGATCCGGAGCGCCCTGTCCACGGGCGCGGCGGCGCCGGGGCGGGCGAAGTGCTCGGTGAGGAACGCCGTGCTGTGATCGCGTCCGCGGTGGGCCGGATCGATGGCGCTCAATAGCTCGTCATGCGGGCGATCGAAGAAGAGGCGGGCGTAGTCCGTCGTGGCGTCCGGGCTGTCGAGGAGCGGCGGGTACCAGTGGTAGCCCGCGAAGATCTCGTCCGCGCCCTGTCCGCTTTGAACCACGCGCATGTGGCGCGACACCTCCCGGCTCAACAGATAGAACCCGATGCAATCGTGGCTGACCATCGGCTCGCTCATGGCGCGCACGCACGACTCGAGCGAATCGAGCACGCGATCCGACGGCACCCGGATCCGGTGATGCGCCGTTCCGAACCGTTCCGCCACCACGTCGGAATAGCGAAACTCGTCCCCCTCCTCGCCGTTGAGGCTCTCGAACCCGATGGAGAAGGTGTTGAGACCGCGCTGGCCGGCGTGCGCCAGGAGGCCCACCAGCAGGCTGGAATCGAGCCCCCCGGAGAGGAGCACGCCGACAGGAACGTCGGCGACGAGCCGGCGCTCGACCGCATTCTGGAGGTGCCGCCTGAGCTCGCTCGCCCACTCGCTCGTGTCGCGTGCGCGCTCTCCCTCACCGGCCCCGAAGGGCAGATCCCAGTAGACCCGCTCCCGGCGCGTGCCGTCCGGCTGGATCGTCATCACGGTCGCCGGGGCGAGCTTGCGCACGCCCTTGAGCATGGTGCGGGGCGGGGGAACGATCGAATGAAACGTCATGTAGTGGTGCAGGGCGACGGGATCGATCTCCGTGTCCACATCGCCCCCCGCCAGCAGCGCCGGCAGCGACGAGGCGAAGCGGAAGCTGCCCGGACGCTCGGCGTAGTAGAGAGGCTTGATCCCGAGCCGGTCCCGCGCCAGAACGATCGCGCCGCTGTCCCGGTGCCAGACGGCGAACGCGAACATCCCGTTGAAGCGCTCCACGCAGGCGTCGCCCCACGCGTGATACGCCTTCAGCACGACCTCGGTGTCGCCGCTCGAGAAGAACCGGTAGCCGCGCGCCTCGAGATCGGCGCGCAGCGCGGGGTAGTTGTAGACTGTGCCGTTGTAGACGATCCCCAGACCCAGGTGATTGTCGATCATCGGCTGCTGGGCCCGTTCGGTGAGGTCGATGATCTTCAGGCGCCGGTGCGCCAGGACGGTTCCGTTCTGCCGGAACGAGCCGGCGGCGTCGGGTCCCCGCGGCGCGAGGACGTCCGCCATCCGGCGCACCCTGGCCTCCGGATCGGACACTCCGCCGTATTGCACCTCACCGCAGATGCCGCACATGGCCTCCGTCCTTCCCGGACGTTCCGCCGGCGGGATGGATCGGTCCCGTCGTCAGGATCGGCGCGGCGTCCATCTCCGCGGCCTCCATCATCGCCACGACGCGCTGTAGCGAGGAGAGGATCAGATTCTGCTCCCAGTCCCCCATGCCGGTGAACTGCCGGACGAACGACTCCTGAAGGAGCGGCGGCGCCGATGCGAGCAGGCGCTTGCAGGCGGGCGTGGTGCGCACGAGCACCCGGCGCTTGTCGTCGGGGCTGCGGCGCCTGCGCACGAGCCCCCGGCGCTCGAGCCGGTCCAGGATGCCGGTCACCGTGGGCTGGCTGAGGCTGACCGCGACGGCGAGCTCGCCGATCGAGATCTCGCCCGCGGAGGCGAGTCGATGGAGCATGAGAAGCTGCGGACCGGTCAGCCCGCAGCGCTGGACGAGGGACCGGGAGTGGAGATCGACGGCGCGGATGATCCGCCTCAGGGCGGTCACCGCCTCACGCCACTTCTCGTTCTCCGCGCTCAAGTCCACCCCCGTCCCATGCTCCTGAATTTATATTCTATGCGAAAGAAATTCAAGGCCCCCGGGCGGGCGGGGGCACTCTAATTGATTCGATCCGGGCAACTTATTGGAAGTTGCGGAGATCCGGCGCTTGTGATATTTAATTTGCGGTGTAAGGAATTTCCAGACACCGGGCCGCGGGGTCGCGACGCGTCCCGGCCGGGTCAGGAGCGAGCGGGATGAACTACGCGGGTCCTCCGTCAGCGGGCGTCGAACTGCGCCGTCTTCCGATCGATTCCGAGTACCTCACGGCGATCCTCTTGCGGCTGCTGGAGATCGACAGCCCCAGCGGATACACGGATCGGATGGTCCACTTCGTGGGGGAGGAGCTGAGCCGCCTGGGCGTGCCGTTCGAGCTGACCCGGCGCGGCGCCATCCGAGCCGATCTGGAAGGGGAGGAGCGCAGTCCCGACCGGGCGCTCGTCGTCCACCTGGATACGCTGGGGGCGATGGTGAGGAGCCTGAGACCGGACGGCCGGCTCGGGCTCGCCCCGATCGGGACCTGGTCGAGCCGCTTCAGTGAGGGCGCGCGCGTGACCGTCTACACCGATCGCGGCACGCGCCGCGGCACGATCCTGCCGGTGAAATCGTCAGGCCACACGTTCGGCGAGGAGATCGATCGAGTGCCGATCGATTGGGAGCACGTCGAGCTCCGGATCGACGAGCGCTGCCACTCGGACGAGGATCTGAAGCGCCTGGGACTGAACATCGGCGACATCGTCGCGGTCGACGCCTCCCCGGAGATCACCGAGAGCGGGCACATCGTCGCCCGCCATCTCGACGACAAGGCGGGCGTGGCGACCCTTCTCGCGGCCACCCGTGCGGTCCGGAGCGCGAATCTCCGCCCCGCCGTCGACTGCCACCTGCTGTTCACCATCTCCGAGGAGGTCGGCTCCGGCGCCTCCGCCATCCTGCACGGCGACGTCGCGGAGCTCGTCAGCGTGGACAACTCCACGCCGGCGCCCGGGCAGAACTCGATCGAGGAGGGGGTGACCGTCGCCATGGCCGATTCGACCGGCCCGTTCGATTGGCATCTCACGCACCATCTGCTCGATCTCTGCCGGGATCACGATATCCCGCACGCGCGGGACGTCTTCCGGCACTATCGCTGCGATGCCGCCTCCGCCATCGAGGCGGGCAACGACATCCGGACCGCCCTCATCTGCTTCGGCGTCGACGGGTCCCACGGCCACGAGCGCACGCACATCCAGTCGCTGCTCTCGCTCGCCGATCTGATCGCCCTGTACATGCAGACGCCGCGCGTCGTGCCGCGCGACCGCCACGAGCTGGGCTCTCTGAAGGGCTTCCCGACCCAGCCGGCGGAGCCGGCCGAGCCGGGTCCTCCCGGGCCGACGGACGACACCTCCGCCTGATCCCGCCGGGGCGGCCGGTGGACTCCCCGCGCTGATCCGTCCCGACTCCGTCATAAAACCGGCGCGCCGCCCGGGCGCCGCTCCGGATCCCCTTGCGCGGGCCCCTCCCTCGGCGTACATGGATGGCACACCGTAAGGGGTGCCCGATTCGCACCCGGGAGGGCCGAGTGTTCGCGCGTTTCCGTCGTCTTGGGCCGGGCGTGTCCGGTCTGTGCGTGCTTCTCTTCGTTCTGTCGTCCGGATGCTCCGACGAGGGCCCGGCCGGCGGGGCCACGCCCGCTCCGAACGTCATCGGCGGATTCGTGAAGACGACGCCCGGCATCGCGGGACCGTGGTCGTTCACCCTGTCGCCGGGGACCGACACCTGCGGCATCGAGTTCTTTCCGGTCACGGACGAAGGCGTCCTGCGTTTGACCCAGACGGGCGGCCGGACCGCCTTCGCCGTCGTCGACCGGTGCGGCGCCGTCGTGGCTCACGGGGAGGGCGTCATCGAGCCGTCGGGCGTCGCGACCTTCCCCTGGGAGCAGACCTTCGTCGTCTCCGGCTCGTGCTCGCTGACGCTGTCGACCGAGGCGGCCGGGACCTCCGATCCCGCCGGCCGTGAGATCTTCGGCAGCTACACGCTGACCGTCTCGCCGGTGAACGAGTTCCAGTCCTGCGGACCGACCTTCCCGTGCACGCTGACCGGGGCCTTCGCGGCCCAATCGTGCCCGCCCGCCGACTGCCGGGCCGTGACCTGCGGGATCTGATCCGGAGAGCACCTGGTCTAACATGACCCGGTGATGGGATCGAACGGGCCGACCCGCGCCGGGAGCGGCCGGACGCGCGAGCTCCGCGCGACGGTTCAGTGGATCGGCCTCGTCGCCGGGCCGGCCGCGGCGATCGCCGTCTATCTGCTCCTCCCGGATCTCTACCTGGACGGCGCCGGCAGCACCATCCCGTTCACCCACGCCGGGCGGGCCACCGCCGCCGCCGCGGCCTGGATGGCGATCTGGTGGATGACCGAGGCGATCCCCGTCTACGCCACCGCGCTCCTCCCGCTGGTCCTGCTGCCGATCGCGCGCGCGACCACCATGCGGCAGGCGGCCTCCCCCTACGGCCACGAGCTGATCTTTCTGTTCATGGGCGGGTTCATCATCGCGCTGGCGATGCAGCGCTGGAACCTCCACCGGCGCATCGCCTTCGCGGCGCTGCGGCTGGTCGGCGACCGGCCGCGCCGCATGGTCGGCGGGTTCATGGTGATCACCGCCGTGCTCAGCATGTGGGTCTCGAACACGTCGATCACGATCATGATGCTCCCGATCGCGCTCAGCGTGATCGATCTCGTGGCGAGGGAGGACGGCGAGGCCGCGCCCCGCGAGGGGACCGGCCCTCTGGCGCTCTGCCTTCTGCTCGGGATCGCCTACGCCGCCTCGATCGGCGGCATCGGCACCCTGATCGGGACACCCCCCAATCTGTTTCTCGCATCTTTCATCCGCGATCAGCTGGGCGCCGAGATCACGTTCGCCCGCTGGCTCGGGGTCGGGCTGCCCCTCGTCGTCGTGTTCGTCCCGATCGTGTGGCTGATGCTGACGCGGTTCCTTTACCCGGTGGGTACGCGGCCGATCGAAGGCGGCGCGGCCGTGACGCGGGAGGCCTATCGCCAACTGGGACCGATGAAGCCGGGCGAATGGATCACGCTCGTCGTCTTCGCGCTCACCGCGTCCGCATGGATCCTGCGGCCCCTGCTGACCCGCGTCGCCTTCGGGGAGGGGCGGCCCCTCGCGGGACTGACCGACGCCGGGATCGCCATGGGGGCGGCCCTGCTCCTGTTCGTCATCCCGGTCCATCCGGGATCGCGGATCTTCGTGATGAACTGGGAGACGGCGCTCAGGCTTCCGTGGGGCGTCCTGATCCTGTTCGGCGGGGGCCTCAGCCTGGCGTCGGCGATCAACGCCAACGGCGTCGCCGACCTGATCGGGAACCAGGTCGGATCGTTCCGGGGGGCGTCGCCCCTTCTCCTCGTCCTCGTCGTGACGGCGACGATGATCTATCTGACCGAGATCACGAGCAACACCGCCACGACGGCGACGATGGTCCCGATCCTCGCGGCCCTGGCGCCCGGCCTCGGGGTGCACGCGTACATGCTGATCGTGCCGGCCGCCATCGCGGCGAGCTGCGCCTTCATGCTTCCCGTCGCCACGCCTCCCAACGCGATCGTCTTCGGCTCGGGACGCGTGACGATCCCGCAGATGTGTCGCGCCGGACTGTGGCTCAACCTGATCGGGATCGTGCTGATCACGGCGCTCACCTACGCCGTCGCGCTTCCCCTGCTCGGCGTCCGGTGAGGGAAGCAACGGCGCCGGCGAAACGCGCTGGTGCCGCGGCCCCTCAGGGAGCGACGAGCGCCTCGTAGTGCCGCACGCGCGGCTCGCGCTCGAGAAGAAACGCGTCGTCCTCGGGGTAGTAGACCGCCCTGTCGATCGGATCTCCCGCGAAGGCGCGGATCACGTCGAGCGATTCCCACAGCGAGACGACGAGAAACTCGGCCACGCCGTGCTCGATGCTGCGCAGAACGTAGACTCCCCGGTTCCCCGGCGTGGCCCTGAGGTTCTTCACTCCGGTGGCGTTGAGATAATCGAGATAGGCGTCCGCCTTCGTGTCGGGCGTGCGCCCGCCCCAGATGCGTACGGTCATGGAGCCTCCTTGTCCGTTTGCAGAGCGATGGAGCGCGGTGTCGCGGCGCGGCTCGCTCCCGCGCGCCGGCGCGCCAGGATCAGGACGACGGCGGAGACGATCAGCAGCCCCCCCGACAGGATGCGCGGCGTCAGCGCCTCTCCGCCGAGGCCCCAGCCGATGAGCACGGCCACGACGGGATTGACATAGGCGTACGTGGACACCCGCGCGGGAGTCGTGACGCGCAGCAGCCAGCTGAAGGCGGAGAAGCCGATCAGCGACCCGACGAACGCGAGGTAGAGGAGCGCGAGGGCGGATCGCGCCGACACGGCGGCCGGCTCGAACCGGCCCGGCTCGCCGGTCGCGATCCCGAGGATCCACAGCAGCCCGCCCCCGGTGAGCAGTTGCATCGATGTCGCCAGGCCCGTCTCCGGAAGGCGCTTCAGCTTGCGCGACAGCACCGAGCCGACCGCCCACGAGAAGGCGCCGAGCAGGAGCACGGCCGAGGCGACCGGATCCGGCCGCGGTCCGCCGATGACGTCCTCCGGACCGATCAGCAACCCGACGCCCAGAAAGCCGATCAGGAGGCCGCCGCCCGTCCTGCGATCGATCGGGGCCCCCCCGTCGCGCAGCGCGTCCAGGATCGCCATCCAGAGCGGCAGCGTCCCGATGATCAGGGCGGCGGCGCCCGTCGGCACCCACTGCTCCGACCAGGAGACCGCCCCGTGCCCGCCCACGAAGAGCAGGCCCCCGACGACGGCCGCCTCGAGCCACTGCGAGGCGCGCGGCCAGGCGTGCCCCCTCGCGAGGGCCCACAGGAACAGGGGCACGCCCGCCAGAACGAGGCGGGAACCCGCCATCAGGAACGGCGGGATCGTCTCGATGGCGAAGCGGATCCCGAGGTAGGTCGATCCCCAGATGAAATAGAGGGCCGCGAACGCCGCGATCATCCTGGCCCGGAACGCCCGATCTCCCATCTTGACGATCCCCTCTAACTATCGTAATCTTATACGTTGGTTAGAGCCTACACGGGTGGAATAAACCAGTCAAGTCGTTTTAGGAGGTTATAAGCGTGAAAACCCGCGCGGGGCCGCGGGCGGCCGCGAGGGGCGGGGGGCGGCCCGGCCCCGGAGGCATCCTCTTCGAGCTGACGGGCGGCCGGCTCTGCCTCGATCTGGCCAACACGGTCGACTGCCGCCCCACGCCGCGCCGCCGGGACCTGCTGGCGCGGTACGACGATCTCGTCGCCTGGGGCGAGCAGTCGGGCGCGATCGGCGATCGCGAAGGCCGCCGCCTCCTCCGGATAACCGGCCGGCGCCCCGCCGCGGCGCGCGCCGCCCTGGCGAGGGCCGTGCGCGTGCGCGAGGCGATCTTCGACATCTTCTCCGCCGTCGCCCGCGGCGCGCCGCCCCCCGCCCGGGCGATCGGGACCCTGAACCGCCATCTCCCGCAGGCCCTGGGCCGGCTCCGGATCGGGGCGGAGCGCGGTCGCTTCTCCTGGCGCCTCGAGACCGGCCCGGACGATCCGGACCGCGTCCTCCATCCCGTTCTGCGCTCCGCCGCCGATCTCCTCACCGGCGGCGAGATCGATCGCGTCCGGATCTGCGCCTCCGACGCCTGCGCCTGGCTGTTCCTCGACTCGAGCCGCAACCGCACGCGGCGCTGGTGCGACATGAGCGTCTGCGGCAACCGCGCCAAGGCCCGGCGACACTACGCCCGCCTCCGGCGCCGCATCTAAGAGCCTTTCCGGGTCCGGACCGGAGCCGACGTCCGCGGTTCGTGGCAGAATGACTGGATGACGAAGGACGGGGCCCGGTTCGAGCGCGAGCGGCGCACCATCGAGGCCATGATCGCCATCTACTGCGGCGGGCTCCACGGGCGCCGTCGCGGGCTCTGCGATCGGTGCGCCGGCCTTCTCGACTATGCCGCGAAGCGACTCGACCGCTGTCTCTTTCCCGACAACAAGCCGACCTGCGCCGCCTGCCCGGTTCACTGCTACCGGCCCGACATGAGGGCCGAGGTGAAGGACGTCATGCGGTACGCCGGCCCGCGCATGATCCTGCGGCACCCCTGGCTGGCCATCCGTCATTCGCTCGATTCCCGGAACAAGGGCCCGTTCGTCAGGCGCGCGCCCTCGGCGAGCGTGCCCGCCGCGGACGCTCCGGCCTCCGGCGGCGAGTGTTGCGCCGCGGCGCCGGACGGCGACGTCGCGCGCGCCGTCCCGCCCCGGCCGCGCGACTAGACGATCCGGGCGTTTCCACATCGTCACCATCCCGTCACGAAATGTTTACGCGCGTCGTGTATCCATCGTGCGCCCGACCGACATCACTCCCGTTCCAGCCGGGCGTGGGGAGGGGGGGGCCGGTGCGGACCCCGCGCCGGCCCCCCCGGAGGCGCGGCAGGATCGTCCCCCCACCGGGACGCGCCCCCGCCTCCCCGCGCCCGGTCCCGCCCCGGATCCGGCCGATCCCTCGCGCGCTCCCGGACATCCGGTAAGATGCGACCTCCAACCCGGAGGAGCCGCTCATGACAGAATCAAAACGCAAAGCCGACTCCATCCCCCGGTACCGCGGCGCGATCGGCCGCGCGGGCCGGTCGCTGCTCGCGCTGCTCGCGCTGCTCGCGCTCGCGATGCCGCCGCCTTCAGCGGAGGCCGCCGCGGCAACGCGGGACGACGGCCCGGTGACCGCGGTCCTTTGCGGGCGCCTGATCGACGGGCGTTCGGACCGCGCACGGCCGGCCTCCGCCGTCCTGGTCCGGGGCGACCGGATCGAGCGCGTCGGCGGGCGCGACATCGTACCGAAGGACGCGGAGGTCATCGATCTCGGTCCTGCCACGCTGTTGCCCGGCTTCATCGATCTGCACTCGCACCCGCTCATCGAGGGGGACGCCTATCAGACGACGCACCTCAAGATGTCCTCCGCCTACAAGGCGCTCAGGGGGCTGAGCGCGGCGCAGGCCAACCTCCGGGCCGGCTGGACGACGATCCGCATCGCCGGGGACGCCGACGTCTACTACGCGCACCTCGAGGTCCGGCGGGCGATCGACGAGGGGCTGTTTTTGGGGCCGCGCATCACGGGCGCCGGCCATTACATCTCCGTGACGGGAGGCGGCGGCGACATCAACTTCGCCGCCCCGGAGCAGCATCTCATCGCGGACGGCCTGGTGGCCGACGGTCCGGACGAGATGCGCAAGGCGATCCGCCGCGAGATCAAGTACGGCAGCGACTGGATCAAGCTGCTCGTCACGGGCGCCTTCATGTCCACCGGCGACGATCCGGGCGACGTCCACTTCAGCCCCGAGGAATTGCGCGCCGCCGTCGAGGAGGCGAAGCGTCGGGGCGTGCCGGTGATGGCGCACGCTCACGCCGCCGAGGGAATCAAGCAGGCGATCCGCGCCGGGGTGCGCAGCATCGAGCACGGCACGTTCCTCGACGACGAGGCGATCCGGATGATGGTCGAGAGCGGCGTGTACTACGTCCCGACCATCTACATCGGGGACTACTACATCGAGAAGGGAACGGACGCGCCGGAGCTGGAGAAGATGGTCGAGCTCTCGAAGAGGACCCAGGGCGAGTTCGTCCGCCGCGTCGGCCGCGCGATCCGCGCGGGCGTGAAGATCGGCGTCGGATCCGATTTCGGGGGACACGACACCGCCCTGAACGCGCGCGAGTTCGCCGCCCTCGTGCGCGCCGGGATGACGCCGATGCAGGCGATCCAGGCCGGCACGCGCGTCGGCGCCGAGGCGCTCGGCCGGGAGGACCGCGTCGGGACGATCGAGGCGGGCAAGCTAGCCGATCTGGTGGCGGTCGCGGGCGATCCGCTGCGGGACATCGCCGCGCTGGAGCGTCCGGTCTTCGTCATGCTGGGGGGCCGCGTCGTCAGGGGGCCGGAAGGCGGAAACCGCTGACGCCGCGCGCGCCCGATCGGTCGACGATCGATCGGGCGCCGGTAGCTCGGATTGGGCCCACCTGGATTCGAACCAGGGACCAACTGATTATGAGTCAGCTGCTCTGACCAGGCTGAGCTATGGGCCCCCGAGGGCCTGACGCAGGCCGATTATAGCGCCTCGCGCGGGACTCACGCCCAGGGCGGCACGGCGCGGAAGGCCGGACCGTCCGGCGGCGCGTCGCGGAGGCTCCGGAACGCCTCCTTCAAACGTCCATACGGCGAGCCGACCGTGCCGTCTTCGAACGCCCGGATCAGCACGCGCCGGCCGGACGACCGATCGATCCGGAGGTACTCGTACTCGGGCCCCGTGATCTGCGGCGCGATCAGGGAGGGGAGGGCGGCGACCCGCTCCAACTCGAGCGTCTCGCGAAATCGCGCGACCGCGTCGTCCGGGATCGTGCGCACGGTCTCGCCGGCGCGCTCCCGATGGATGGTGAGCGTCGCTCGATCGTCCCAGACGCGCAGGATCAGGTGCTCGCCGCCGGCATTGGTCACCGCGACGTCGTGGATCAGATACCGGCTGAGGAGGGCGTGGACCTCGTCCGGGCCCTTCGGGTCGAGCACCTCCTCGCGCAGCATCGCCTCCCAGACGTCGAACGTCATGTCGCGGATGGCGCCGTTCGTGCGCGGCGGCGGGGGCCTGTACCCGAGGATGACCGGCGCGCTCCCGGGGATCGATTCGAGGAGGGCCTCGGCCCTTTCGCCGTCCTCCGTCTCGAGGTAGCGCCGGGCGGCACGCCCGAGCAGCGTTCCGCTCTCCGCCACCCACGCGCCGACGCGATCGATCGGCAGCGGCTCCCGGACGAGCGCGGCCGCCGCCAGCATCGCGGTCAGCGCCTCCGGATCGTCACCGGAGAGCAGCTTGATCATCGCCCGCCGGTCGCCCAGGAGAACGGCGGCGAGCCCCGCCGTCGTCCCGCCCGACGAGAGCCAGCTCCGCAGACGAGGCTCATGGCGCCCCGCCACGGCGTCGCGGCGCTGCAGGAGCGGAAGGAGATCGCCGGCGCCGCCCCGCCCGCCCTCGATGCGGCCGAGCAGCCAGGTACGGCTCGCGTCGCGATCCCACGTCCGCGCCATGTCCGCCATCAGCCACGCCGCCTCCGGATGGTCGCGCTCGAGCCGCTCCATCTCGCGCAGAACGAGCGCCGCGGCCCCCTCGCCCGGCGTCGCCTCCTCGCTGAACAGCATTCCCATGCTCACGTCGTCCTCCAGACGGAACTCCGGATCGTGCGAGCGCGTCCGGACCCGCTCGATCGCGGCGCGACCGCCCGCGCTCGATGCGCTGTGCGCGAACGCCACGATGGCGCGCGCCACCTCGCGATCCGTCAGGGCGCCGCAGTCGACCAGGGCGCGGAGCACCGCGCGGCGGCGCGCCTCCTCCGGCTCGCGGAGGAACGCCTCGCGCAGCGCGGTGAAGCTCTCGGGCGCGCAGTAGCGCGACAGGGCGCGGGCCGCGGCCTCGCGGTACAGACCGCTCTCCTCCCGCACGACCCGCATCAATCCGGGGATGCAGTCGGGCATGTCGAACCGATCGAGGCTCTGGAGAATCCTCAGGCGGTAGCCGGGCGACCATCCGGAGCCGGCGGAGGACCACGTCGGATCCTCGATCCACGGCAACAGGGGCTCGAGCGCGTCGCGCCGGGCGCGTCCCAGGTGGAAGTGGGCCAGGCAGGCCACGGCGTTGTCGTGGATCGTGCGATCCGGATTGCCGATGCGCGCCGCCACGCGCGGGATGAGGCGTCCGGGATCGCGCGCCACGGCGTCCTGAAGCGGGGTCAGCACGTAGATCCCGTCGTGGAGACGTCGCAGCGTGCCGTCGCCGAGGAGCGACAGGAACCATTCGTCGCGCCCGATCCAGTCGGAGGTCATCAGCGCGTCGATCGCCACGTCGCGGCCGCGGCCCGGAGCGTCGCGATCCGCGGCGGTCTTGATCAGACGGGCCCGGAGGACGTCCACCTCCTCCCAGCGTCCCGCCTCGACGGCGTGGTTGTGGAGAAGAGCGACCGACAGGACCGCGAGGCGGGGATGCTGGCCGGCGGCGTGCGCCTTGAGGACGGGCTCGGCCGCGTGCCAGTCGAGACGGGAGAGCGCCTCGAGGTCCTCGCGCCCGCGGATCCCGCCGTCCTCGTCGGCCGCCTGCGTGGCGGACGCGATCAGTTCGCGCCGGAAGTGCCGGCTGCGACGCATGAGCCACGAGCGCACCTCGATGCGCGCCCGATCGTCGCGCCGGAGATTCGGCGATCCCTCGAGCAGCGCGCGGACCCGGTCGTGCGCCTCGGGCGTGTCGGGAAGGAACCTCAGCAAAGCCGGCAGGAGCCCGGGCCGCGCCTCGACGCCGTCGAGCAGGCGTTCCCGCGTCGCGGGGGACGGCTCCGCGTCGGCGCGGACCTGGGCCATCCGGCCCCAGAACGCCAGCAGCACCTCGACGGACGCTCCGTCGCCGGGCGCCTCCTCGATCTCCCGCGGGCTCCCCAGAATGAGAGGGATCAGGGCGGAGTCGACGTACGGCTCCCAGTCGGGAGGCGGGGGGGGCAGATCGAGGATCTCCCCGGCCAGATCCCCGGTTCCGACGTCCCCCGATGATCCGAGACAGAGAACCCCCGCGAGCAGGATGATCGCCGACGGACATCGTCCCTTCATGTTCCGGCCCCTCCACGAACGGTCCTCGCGCATCGGGCCCCGAGCGCCGGATCGACGGCCCGGCTATCATTTTACAGGGAGCCGTCGCGAGAGCACCTGTCTCCCGGGCCGCGGCGTATAAGAGTGAGAACGACCGGCGAGGAAGGGCCCACACCGTGATGACGACGATCATTCTGGACGATCCCGGGGTCCCGGCGACGCGACCGACGCGCGCGGCGGCGGCGCCGGGGGATGTCTCCTTCGCCATCTCCCTGCCCCGCGACTTCCGCGTGCGCGACATGCTGCGTTTCCACGGCCGGGATCCCGAGAGCCCGACCGAGCGGGTGATCGGCCGGCGGCTCCTGCGCGCGATCCGGCTGGTCGGCCGGCCGGCGCTGCTCTCGATCGATCTCGAGCGGCGGCGCGCGCGGTGCCGGGCGCGGGGCTTTCTGGCGGCGGCCCCGCGCGCCGCGTCGGAGGCGCGCGCCCTCGTCCGGCGGCTGCTCGGGCTCGGGCTCGACGTTGCACCGTTCGAGCGTCGCGCGCTCCGATCGACCCGGCTCGCACCGATCGTGCGCGCGCGCCGGGGGCTGCGCATCCCGCTCACCCCGACCGTGTTCGAGGGACTCGTCTGGGCGATCCTCGGCCAGCAGGTGAACCTCCCCTTCGCCTTCCGGCTGCGACGGCGGCTCATCGATCTCGTCGGCGAGCCGCTGGCGGCGGCCGGTCCGGCGCTGACGGCCCACCCGACGCCGTCCGCCGTCGCCCGCCTCGACTACGCCGATCTCACCCGTCGCCAGTTCTCGAGGCGCAAGGCGGAGTATCTGATTGACGCGGCGCGGCTCATCGCCTCCGGCGGTCTGGAGATCGAGGGGCTCGCACGTCGTCCGCCCGCCTCGGTGGAGAGGATCATGACCGGTATCCGCGGGATCGGCCCGTGGACGGCTCACTATGTGATGATGCGTGCCTGCGGCTTCGCCGACTGCGTCCCGGTCGGCGATGCCGGGCTCGTCTCCGCCCTCGGGCGGCTCCACCGGCTGCGGCGGCGGCCCGATGCCGCCGCGACCCGGCGCTTGATGCGACCCTACGCTCCTCACCGGAGCCTGGCGACCTTCCATCTGTGGATGACTCTCGGAGGACCGGCATGACCACCTACGCGCACCTGTTTCCCTCGCCCGCGGGCGACATCTTCGCCGCAGTCGATCCGCGCGGTCACGTCGTGCGGCTCCTGTTCGCGGGGGACCTCCGGCCCGGCGACCTCGAGGCCGGGCTGCGCGGCCCGGTCGTGCGGAACGCGGACCGCCTGCGCCCGGTCGTCGATCAGGTCGGCGAGTACTTCCGCCGCGAGCGCCGCGAGTTCGAACTGGACGTCGCCCTCGACGGGAGCGCGTTCCAGCGCGCCGTCTGGGGGGCGCTGCGCGCGATCCCCTACGGCTCCACTCTCTCCTACCGCGATCTGGCGGCGCGTCTCGGACGGCCCTCCGCGATCCGCGCCGTCGGACGGGCCAACGCGACCAATCCGATCTGCCTGGTCGTCCCCTGCCACCGGGTGATCGGCGCCGACGGCTCCCTGACCGGATTCGGCGGCGGCCTCGAGGTCAAGCGGATGCTCCTGGAGCTGGAGGGCAGTCTGCCGGCGCGCCTCTTCGCCGCGGCGGAGTGATAGGATCCCGCGCCTCGAGGGGGCCATGCGAGAGAAGAGGATCGAGATCCGCTGGCGCGACATGGACGCCTACGCCCACGTCAACAATGCCGTCTTCCTGACCTATCTGGAGGAGCTGCGGGACGAGTGGCTGATGAGCCTGTTCGACGAGCGCGGCCATCCGCTGGACTACGTTCTCGCGCACATCTCCATCGACTTCGAGCGGGAGCTGCGCCAGAAGGACGACGAGGTCGTCGTCCGCTGCCGCCTGAAGAAGATCGGCAACTCCAGCATCCACACGGAGGAGGAGATCGCGACGAAGGACGGGGAGATCGCAGCGCGCGCCAGCGTCGTCGTGGTCGTCCGCGATCCGGAGACGGGGCGTTCCCGGCCGCTGACCGCCGCCGAGAGACGGGCCCTGCAGGAGCCCGCCTGACCCGGACGGCCCGTCACGCGCCGCGCCGATCGAGCCGCGTCAGGACGATCCCTCCCAGAATGCACGCCGCTCCGATCCAGAGCCCCGCCGTGAGCCGGTCCCCCAGAAGCCACACGCCGAACATCGTGCCGAACACCGGCACGAGATTGGAGTAGACGGCCGTGCGGACGTTGCCGACCTTCTTCACCGACCGGTACCACAGCACGTAGCAGATCACGAGTGCGAAGACGAAGGAGTAGGCGAGCCCCGCCCAGCTGATCGGGGAGACCGCCCCCCAGTCCTGCGCCGCGACCGCCGGGAGCGAGGCCGGGATCATGAAGATCGTCCCGACGAGCACCGTGAGGGCGGTCACCCGAAGGGGAGAGTGGCGCTGCAGGAGCCCGCGCGCCGCCACCGTGTAGGCCGACCAGCAGATCACCGCGCCCACGATCAGGAGATTGCCGACGAGGGAGCCTCCCGCGACTCCCGCCTCGCCCGCGCGACCCCGCACGATGAGGTAGACGCCGTAGAAGCCCAGGACGGCTCCCGCCGCGCCGCTGAGGCGGATGCGCTCGTGCTTCGACAGATGCGACATCAGCGCCACCGAGACCGGCGTGCTTCCGAAGATGAGCGCCACGCTCGAGGCCGTCGTGCGCGCGATCCCCTCGATGAAGCAGATCTGGTACACGGTGTGCCCGATGAAGCCCAGCAGCGCGAGCCGCCCCCAGTCCTCGCGGGGCACGCGCAGCGATCCCTCCCGGGCGCGTGTCAGCAGGAGGAGGATGCCCGATGCGCACACGAAGCGGATGATGTTGAAGGCCAGGGGCGTCATCTCGAGGAGTGCGATTTTGACGACGACGAGGTTGAACGCCCAGAAGAGCACGACGGAGAGCAGTTCGAGATCGTTTCCGATCGAGGAGGAGGATGCCTCGGCCGGCCCTCCGGCCGCGGCGCCGGCCGCGCGCGTCAGGGGAGGGTGCCTCCGGTGACGCGCTTCACCGCGGTCCCCGCGGCGAGCCGGTCCCCCGGCGCGCGCCCGTTGATCAGGGCGATCGTCTCGAGCGGCACGGTCGACGGCCGGCGTTTGTGGAACTCCTCGAGCGTCATGTCGCGATCCAGGGTGACGATCCGCAGCGTCGCCGGGGTCACGGCGAGCGCCGCGCGGTCGGTGAGCCTCTGGAAGCTCCGGATCGAGGCGAGCACCGCGTTTCTATAGCCCGGCTCGTTCTCCTCCGCCGAGTATCCCAGCATCCGGTAGGTCCGGCCCCCGAGGGAGACGAAGGCGACCCGCCCCGCCAGCCGCCCGCGGTCGGTCGTGATCGCGAAGGGCGCGGAGGCCGCGGCGAGGCCGTGGATCGCGTCGGTGGACGTGGGGCCGGCGATCATCCCCTGCTGGGACAGGAATTTCGCTGCCGCCGCGGACGGCGGATCCTCTCCCGCCAGGGTCAGCACGAACGCGGCATCCTCCTTCGGGCTCATGGCCGTGACGGCGGAGAGGCCGTTGCGCGTCTTCCAGCCGCCGGGGAACGAGAGCCGGAACTCGAGGTCCGGATGGTAGAAGACCTCCCCCTTGAAGTAGCCCTTGCGGGGGTCGTCTCCGAACGTCATCCCCTCGAGCCGGGCCAGGTAGTCCTCCCTCCCGACCCGCAGTCCGCTCGGCGGGATCGGCGTGACGCGGACCCGCTCCTCCGTGCGGGCGATGCGGTTCTCCGGATCCGGGTGCGTCGACAGCCACTGCGGCAGGCGCTCGGATCCCGCCCCGGCGCTCACCCGCTGAAGGGTCTGAAAGATCGGGACCATCTCGCGCGGATCGAAGCCGCCGCGAAGTGCGTAGCGGAAGCCGAGGTCGTCCGCCTGGCGCTCGTCGTCGCGCCCGAACTTGAGGAACAGCAGGCCCAGACCCGTGCCGGCGAGGTCGCCGAACCGTCGGAAATCGTCGCTGAGTATGGAGCCGACGCCCAGCGTGATCTGCGCCAGCTGCGCCTTGCTGATCTGCTGCACGGAATGGCGCGCGGTCACGTGCCCGATTTCGTGCCCCAGGACGGCCACCAGCTCCGCCTCCGAGTTCATGTGGGCCAGGATCCCCCGCGTCACGAAGATGAAGCCGCCCGGAAACGCGAACGCGTTCACCGCCGGATCGTCCGCGACCTGGAAGGACCACGGCAGGTCGGGGCGCTCCGATCGGGACGCGAGCCTCTTGCCCAGGCCATCGACGTAGTCCTGGAGGCCCTGGTCCGGGTAGAGGCCGATGGAGCGCGCCACGTCGCGCGATCCCTCCCGGCCTATCTGGATCTCCTGCGACTGGGTGACGAGCGCGAGCTCGCGGCGGCCGGTCACCGGATTGGTGGCGCAGGCGGCGACGATCAGCGCGGCGGAGGTCAGCGCCGCGGCGACGAAGACCATGGTGGATCGGTGTGTCATTTCGTTTCTCCCGCTTTCCCGACGTCCGGCGGAGGATGATACACCCTCCTCCAGGCGATGGACATCCGCGCGCCGGCGGCTCCGGGCCGGCCCCGCCGGTGCTAGGATCGCGGCGCCCATGGAGTCGACGCCATGACCAGCAGAACGGGCCTCCCGGCTCCGTCCTCCGGGAGGCGGACTTCCAGGCGTGCGACCGCCCGTCCCGCGGCGCGCCTGGTGGCGCGCCCCGTCACGCCGGACCGCTGGGACGATCTCGTGCGCCTGTTCGGCGAGCGCGGCGCCTGCGGCGGCTGCTGGTGCATGCTCTACAAGCAGACGCGATCGCAGTTCGAGCGCAACAAGGGCGGGGGGAACCGGCGCGCCCTGAAGCGCTTCATCGACAAAGGCGGCGTGCCGGGGCTCCTCGGCTATGTGGGCCGGGAGCCGGTGGCCTGGTGCGCGATCGAGCCGCGCGAGGCCTTTCCGGCGCTGGCGCGCTCGCGCATCCTGCAGCCGGTGGACGACCGGCCCGTCTGGTCGGTGATGTGCTTCTTCGTGGCGAAGAACTGGCGGCGGCGCGGGATCGCCACGGCCCTGCTCGACGCGGCCGCGGAGCACGCCCGGCGTCGCGGCGCCCGCATCGTCGAGGGATACCCGGTCGCGCCGAAGCGCGATCCGATGCCGGACGTGTTCGCCTGCACGGGCATCGACTCCGCCTTCTCCCGCGTCGGCTTCCGCGAGGTGGCCCGCCGCTCGCCGACCCGCCCGATCATGCGGCGGTTCGTGCGCTCCGACGGCGCATCTTGACGTCAAGGTCCGCGACGCGCTAGGTTGCGGTCCTCTCACGCAGCCGTCCGACTCGACCAGGGAGGTCATCGTGCGCACCACGTCCGGGAAACGATCGTTCGCCCCCCACGTCCGTCTCGTTCTCACCGCGCTCCTGCCGATGCTCCTGTCGGCGGGCGGCGACGCTTCGGCCCGGTCCTACGAGACCGGGGCCGGGACCGCCGAGGAGGCCCGCAGGTTCCTGGAGAAGGCGGAACGGGATCTCAACACCATCTGGATCCGATCCAGTCGGGCCAGCTGGATTCAGTCGAACTTCATCACCGAGGACACCGAAAAGATGGCCGCCGAGATGCAGGAGCAGGCCATCGCGCTGACGACGAAGTACGCGCTCGAGGCGGCGCGGTTCCGGGGCGACAACCTCCCCGCGGACGTGGCGCGCAAGCTGATGCTCCTCAGGCTCTCCCTGTCGATGCCGGCGCCGGACAACGACGCGGAGCGTGCCGAGCTCACGGAGATCGCAGCCTCCATGGAAAGCACCTACGGGAAGGGCCGCTACTGCCCGGCCGGCGGGACCGAGGACTGCCTCGATCTGACCGCGATGAGCCGCATCCTGGCGGAGAGCCGGGACCCCGACCGCCTTCTGGATCTCTGGCGCGGCTGGCGGACGATCTCGCCGCCGTTGCGCGCCCAGTACCGCCGCTTCGTCGAGCTGTCGAACAAGGGGGCGGGCGAGCTCGGATTCCGGGACGTGGGAATCATGTGGCGGTCCAGGTACGACATGCCGCCCGACGCCTTCGCGGCCGAGCTGGAGCGCCTGTGGACGCAGGTCCGTCCGCTCTACGTCGCCCTGCACGCCCACGTGCGCGCCCGGCTGGGAGAGACCTACGGAGCCGATCTCGTCCCGAAGGACGGCCGCATACCCGCCCACCTGCTCGGCAACATGTGGAGCCAGGGATGGACGAACATCTACCCGCTCGTCGCTCCGCCGGAGGGCAAGGGGGGGTACGACCTCACCTCGATCCTGCGCGCCCGCGAGGTCGACGAGCTCGAGATGGTGCGATACGGGGAGCGGTTCTTCACCTCGCTCGGATTCGAGCCGCTACCGGACACCTTCTGGCAGCGCTCGCTGTTCGTCAAGCCCTCCGATCGGGACGTCGTCTGCCACGCCAGCGCCTGGGACATCGACAACCAGGAGGACCTGCGCATCAAGATGTGCATCCAGGTCAACGACGAGGACTTCTCCACCATCCACCACGAGCTGGGTCACAACATCTATCAGCGCGCCTACCGGCACCAGCCTCCTCTCTTCCAGGGCAGCGCCAACGACGGCTTCCACGAGGCGGTGGGGGACACCATCGCGCTCTCCGTCACGCCCGAGTATCTGAAGAAGGTCGGTCTGATCGACAGCGTGCCGGGCTCCGACGGCGATCTCGCGCTGCTGATGCGCATGGCGCTCGACAAGGTCGCTTTCCTCCCGTTCGGGCTGCTGGTCGACCAGTGGCGTTGGAAGGTCTTCTCGGGGGAGATCCCGCCCGAGCGCTACAACGCGGCATGGTGGGACCTGCGTCGCAAGTACCAGGGGATCGAGCCGCCCGTGCGGCGCACGGAGAAGGATTTCGATCCGGGTGCCAAGTACCACGTCCCGGCCAACGTTCCCTACACGCGCTATTTCCTCTCGACCATCCTGCAGTTCCAGTTCCACCGCGCGCTGTGCGAGGCGGCGGGCTACCGGGGACCGCTCCACCGCTGCTCGATCTACGGCAACGAGGAGGCGGGGCGGAGGCTCCGGGCGATGCTGGAGATGGGACAGAGCCGGCCGTGGCCGGAGGCGCTCGCGGCGCTGACCGGAACCGGCCGGCTCGACGCGACGGCGATGCTCGACTACTTCGCGCCCCTCAAGACCTGGCTGGACGAGCAGAACAGGGGCCGGAAAACGGGGTTCTGACGCGATGGCGGTCCGCGGCAAGGCGCGAGACGAAGACGAGGATCTCGATCTCTGGAACATCGTCTGCCAGCAGTTCGACAGGGCGGCGGCGACGCTCGACATCCCGGAGGGGCTGCTCAAGCAGATCCGGGCCTGCAACGCCGTCTACTACGTCCATTTCCCCGTGCGCTTCGGCACCCGCTACGAGATGTTCTCGGGCTGGCGCGCCGAGCACTCGCAGCACCGCAAGCCCACCAAGGGGGGCATCCGCTTCAGCGAGGCGGTGAGCCAGCACGAGATCATGGCCCTCGCGGCCCTGATGACCTACAAGTGCGCCATCGTCGACGTCCCGTTCGGCGGCTCCAAGGGCGGCGTCTCCTTCAATCCCAGGAACTACACCCGCGAGCAGGTGGAGAAGATCACCCGTCGCTACACGGCGGAGCTGGTGCGCAAGAACTTCATCGGCCCGGGGATCAACGTTCCGGCGCCCGACCTCGGGACGGGCGAGCGCGAGATGGCCTGGATCGCGGACACCTACGACGCCATGACCCCGGCCCAGATCGACTCGCAGGCCTGCGTCACCGGCAAGCCGATCACCCAGGGCGGGATCCGTGGCCGCAAGGAGGCGACCGGGCGCGGCGTCCAGTTCGGCATCCGCGAGGCCTTCAAGTTCCCGGAGGACATCGAGCGCTGCGGCCTGTCGGGAGGCCTCGATGGAAAGCGGGTCGCGATCCAGGGTTTCGGCAACG
>JBFGDZ010000001.1:0-57344 GCA_041580375.1 Candidatus Polarisedimenticolia bacterium | reverse complement strand
GACCCGGAGCGGGCGCCGCGCTGATGGTGCTCGCGTTCGTCCTCACCACGGTCGTGCCCGAGCGCCGGCCGCTCGCGCTCTCGATCGGAGGACTGGGCGCGGTCCTGCTGATCGGAGGCCTCGTGCTCGATCGCGAACGGGTGGTCCGGTTCCTGAAGGGACGCCGGGGGCGGGCGGCGGGTGCGAGCGCGGGCTACATCCTCACGGTCGTGGCCGTCGTCGGGCTGGTGAATTTCGTTGCGGGCCGGCACCACGCGCGCTACGACGCCACCGAGAGCAAGGTGTTCTCGCTCAGCGAGCAGACGATCCGCGTCCTGGAGAGCCTGCCGCGCGAGGTGCGTGCGACGGCGTTCTACCGCGAGGAGGAGCCGGGCCGCGGCCGGCTCGAAGATCTCGTGGACGAGTACCGTTACCACAGCGGCCGACTGTCGTGGCGATTCGTCGACCCGGACAAGAACCCCGGCGAGGTCCGCCGTTACGAGATCCGGGACTACGGGACCATCGTCTTCGAGAGCGGCGACCGGGAGAGCCGCATCACGTCGGCCGACGAGGAATCGCTCACCAACGCCCTGATCAAGGTGACGCGCGACGCGGAGCCGGTCGCCTACGTGACCGGCGGCCACGGCGAGTCGAATCCCGAGGACGGCGATCGGAGGGGCCTCTCGCTCCTCAAGGAGGCGTTGACGAAACAGCACTACCGCGTCGCCCCCGTCTCCCTCACGGCCGGCGTTCCGGAGGACGCGAGCCTTCTGATCGTACCCGGGCCGGACAAGGCGTTCCTGACGGAGGAGGTCGCGACCCTCAGGAGCTACCTGGACGCCGGAGGGCGCGCGCTCATCCTCCTCGATCCCGGCACCGACGCGGGCCTGTCGGACCTACTCCGCGCGTACGGTCTCGCGGTCCGCAGGGACGTCATCATCGACAAGGTGACCCAGATCTTCGGCGGAGACGCGCGCGTCCCGATGGTGCAGACCGGGGGCTACGATCTTTACCACCCGATTACGAAGAGCTTCGAGTACCAGACGTTCTACCCGATGGCGTCGTCGATCGAGATCGCGGCGACGCTCCCCGAGGGCGTGATCGCGAGCCGGCTGGCGAGCACCTCCGAGGTCTCGTGGGGTGAATCGACCCAGACCGAGGTGGAGAGCGGCCGCATCACCTTCGATGGGGGTGTGGACACGAAGGGTCCCGTGATCGTCGGGGCGGCGATCCGGCGCGCGATCCGCGACCGAGCGGACGCCCCGGCAGGGGGGAACGGTCCGTCCGGCGAGGACGACCCGGCGGAGGACGCGCCGGACGGCGAGGGCGACGCGGCGGGCGATCCGGAGACGCGGCTCGTCCTTTTCGGCGACTCCGACTTTCTCACCAATGCCTATTTCAACGCGTCGGGGAACGGCGATCTGGGCCTCAGCGCGATCGCCTGGCTGGCGGAGCGGGAGGAGCTCGTCTCCATCCGGCCGAAGACGAGCGAGCCGCATCTGGTCATTCTGAGCTCGGCGCAGATCTTCTATTACTTCTGGACCATCGTGGCGCTGATGCCGATCTCGATCGCGACCGCCGGCGTCGCGATCTGGATCCGTCGGCGCCGCCTCTGAGGGCCCGGTCGTGAAGATCCGGCCCGGACCGCTCGTCGCGATCTTTTTGCTTTTGGGACTCGGGATCTACGTTTACGTCGTCGAGTTCCGGGGCGAGGCGGGGCGACGGCGCGCCGAGGAGAGCCGGGCGAGGCCCCTGCCGTTCGATCGATCCGATCTCCAGGCGTTGGTTCTCGAGAACGAGCGCGGCCGCGTGCGGCTGGAGCCGGACGGCGAGGAATTTCGGATCGTCGAGCCGCTGGACGCCGGCGCGGATCGCGATGCCGTCGAGGGCCTGCTGTCCTCGCTCGAGCTCGCCCGCGTGGAGCGCCGCATCGAGGCGCCGGAGGATCTCGCGCCCTACGGCCTGGACCCTCCGCGCGCGACCGTGACGGCGATCCTGGCGCCGTCCGGGGAGGAGCGCGCGCTGGCGATCGGGGGAACCCATCCGATCGGAGGATCGGTCTACGTGCTCCTGCCGGAGAGCGGGGACGTGGGCGTCGTGTCCTCCGCCATCGGCGACGCGTCGGACCGGGACCTGTTCGCGCTCCGGGACAAATCGCTCCTCACGATCGATCCCTGGAAGGCCACGAGCGTCCGTATCGAGCTCGGGACGGGGAGCGTGCTCCTGGAGAAGCCGGCGACCGGCTGGCGGATGTTGGAGCCGGTCCCGGCGCCCGCGGACGGGCCGACCGTGACGGACCTGCTCGGCGCGGTCGACCGCCTGCGCGCCACCGAATTCGTCGCGGAGTCCCCCTCGGCGCAGGATCTGAGGCGGTTCGGCCTGGACCCGCCCGCTGCCCGTGTGAGCGTGATGCAGAACGGGTGGGAGGAGGAGAGGACCATCTCGTTCGGGGCCGCCGTGGGGGACGACCGCTACGTCCGGCGGGCGGAGGGCGGCGCCGTGGTCAAGGTGCCGGACGGCATCTGGAAGAAGATCCGGACGCCGCCGTTCGACCTGAGGCGCAAGGAGATCCTCGGTGTCAGTCAGTATCGCATCGAGTCGATCACGGCGTCGATCGATGGCGGGGCCGCGGTCGTGATCGCGCGCGGGGAGGGCCGGATCTGGAACGTCAGCGGCCGGGTCGAGGGGGAGGTGCAGGACGAGATCGTCGACGCGCTGCTCCGGGTGCTGGGCACGACGAGGGCCGTGGCCTTCGCCGACGACCCGGACGAGAAGCTCCGCTCCGCGATCGCCTCGCGTCCGGTGCTCGACCTGACGATCCGCTCGCGGGACGGCGGCGATGACGCCGGGACGGCCTCGCAGCACCTCCTGTTCGGCCGGCCCGACGCCTCGGGGCGCCTCCCGGTGCGCGACATGGCCTGGCGCCCCCTCGCCCTGGTCGAGGCGGCCGCGCTCCAGCGCATCCGGCACCTCCTGGGAGAAGTGACGGAGGCGGCCTTGAAGTCCGCGAAGGAAGAGGACCCCGTTTCCGGGGCGGCCGGAACCGACGGCGCCGGGGATGCGGAGACGGGAGGCACCGCGGCCGATCCCCGGTGAGCGCGACCACGACCCGATCCCTCCTCCGGGAACCCGCAAGCGCCCCCGCGCGTAACAGAGGGGTAGAGCGCTGGCGGGCGCAGGAGGAACGGCGATGTCGCGAATCTGCAGAATCCGCGTGGCCACCAACGGAACCCGGAGCACAGTGACCCTGCTCGGCCCGCTCGCCGCCGGCCGCGGCAGCCGGGCGCTGCCGCGCCGCGTTCGCGCGCTCCTCGACGCCGGCGCGCGCGACGTCATCCTGGATCTGTCCGGCGTGCCCTTCACCGACTGCGCCGGCCTCGGCGTGCTCGCCCGATGTCTGGACGAGGCCCGCCGCCGGGGCGCCGATCTCCGGGTGCGGCGGCCCCGGAAGGCCCTCCGCAGGATGCTCCTCCTGAGCGGGCTGCTCGAGCCGCTGCAGGGGCGCCCGGCGCTCCGGAACCTACCCTCCTGGTGCGGGGGCCGGGACGCGCCGGCGCCGCTCTACGCCTGAGGAACCTCCCCCGGCGGAGGCTCCCATCTCGTCGAGAGCCGAGCGCGCCTGCTCATCGGACGGATCGATCGCGAGAATGCGCGTGAGCTCATCCCGGGCCGCCTCCTCGCGCGCCGTGGCGCGCAGCAGCTCCGCGAGGTTGTAGCGCGCGTCGGTGTTGAGCGGATCCAGAGCGAGGGCCGCACGGTACGATCGCTCCGCGCCTTCGGAATCGCCGGATCGCTTGAGGGCCAGCCCGAGGTTCGCGTGCGCGGCGGCCAGTTGCGGGTCGTCGGCGAGAGCGGACTCGAAGGCGCGGCGGGCGGCGATCGGATCTCCCGATTCGAGCAGGACGATCCCCAGGTTGTTGCGGGCGGCGGCGAACGGACCGCCCCGACGGATCGCCTCCTCGAACGCCGCGCGGGCCTCACCGGCCCGTCCCAGCGTCCACAGCGAGCGCCCGAGGGCGTTCCACGCGGCGGCCAGATTCGGCCGCATCGCGACCGTCTCGCGCAGGACGACGGCGGCGGCTTCGGCCAGGCCGGAGGCGCGGTACGCTTCGCCCAGGAGCAGGCCGGCGGCGCCGCTGTCCGGATTCTGGGTGGCGGCGCGCTGCAGCGCCGGGATCGCCTCCACGAACCGTCCCGCACGCAGTGCGTCGAGGCCGGCCGCCATGAACGGGTCCGCCAGCGCCCCGAGGTCGGACTCCTCGAGGCCCTCGAGGATGCCGAGGCGGACCTCGCGCTCCCGGAGCCGGCGGCCGAGCCTCTCCACCAGACCCGGATCGATCGCGTCGCCCTGCGCGATCAGCGGCAGCACCGGCTGGCGATGCCGGTTGAGGGCGGCGACTTGATCGCGCAGGGTCCGGCGGAACAGCGCCAGCGGAGCGCGCCGCTCGAGATCGAGCCGATCGTCCGTCTGCAGGGAGGCCTGGGCCGAGAAGCCACGCAGTTCCCGGGGTCCGGCCACGAAGCGCGCGAGCAGGTCGGCGTCGTCGCGGATGCCGGCCCGCTCGAGATCCTCGAACGCCGCCGAGCCCTCCGGCCCGTGGAGACGCGCGGCGTCGACGCGCACGGGGCGATCGCCGCCGATGAGAAAGTAGTCGCCGCTCCCCGCCGACTCCTCCCACAGCGTCGCCTCGGGGAAGACGTGCAGGAACGAGGCGACGATGCCCCGCAGGTCGGCAGGATCGATGCGGTAGGCCTGCACCCACTGACAGAACAGTCCGCCCGGCCGCATGTGCGCGCGGATCAGCTCGTAGAACTCGACCGTGAAGAGGTTGGCGACGCCCGCGATCCAGGGGTTGGACGGCTGCGAGATGATGACGTCGTACCGTTCGCGCGCCGTGAGCAGATGGGCGCGCGCGTCGTCAAGCACGATCCGGAGGCGCGGGTCGTCGAGCACGTTGCCGTTGTGGGACGAGAAGAGCCGGCCCGCCTCCACCACGGCGGGGACGATCTCGACGACGCGGATGTGCCGCGCGGGGTACCGCGCCGCCGCGCCCGCGGTGACGCCGCTCGCCAGGCCGACGATCAGGACGTCCTGCGGCCGGGGATGAAGAAGCATGGGCAGATGAGCGGAGAGAAGCTGCGTGCCCATGTCGCCGCCGGTGGACGCCTCGGTGCGGCCGTTGATCTGCAGGGAGAGGACGCCGGCGCGGCTCCGTCGCACGGTGACCAGCGCCTCGCCGCTCTCGTTTTCGTAAAGGACCTCGCCGCGTCGGCGCATCAGCTCGGCCAGCGTGCCCCGGCCCAGAGCCGCCTTGTAGACCGGCCCGTAGAGAAACCCGCCCGATGCGAGCACGTCCCGGTCCCAGCGCGGCAGGGTCAGCAGGACCCAGGGCATCAGCATGAGAGCGGTCGCCGCCGCCTGACGGAGCGGGCGGGGTCGGGACGCGCGGCCGCGGGCGAGTCCGGGGAGCGCGAAGATCAGCGACAGCAGCAGCGCGCCGCACGCGGCCGCGCGCAGCGAGCGCTCCGCCCCGATCGCCGGGATCAGCAGGAGGCCGCCTGCGCCCAGCCCCGCCACCAGCCCCCAGGTGGAGACCCCGTACACGAGGGCGGCCGCGCGGTGGGACGGAACGCGGCCGTTGCCCTCGCCGATCAGGACGAGCACGGGGAAGGCCGCTCCCTGCGCCAGCGTCGGCACGAGAAGACACAGGAACACGACCGCGAACTGCGCGGCGAGCATGAGGACGGGCGAGGCGTCGAGGCGCCCGGACAGATGCGCCGCCAGAACCGGCATCCTCCCGAAGGCGGGGAGGAGAGCCAGAGATGATGCGCCGACGATCCAGAACAAGACCGCCGCGACGCCCGTTTCGCGGCCCGGTCGGAGGATGCGGCGCGTGACGATCAGGGGCCCGATCCCGATGCCCAGGATGTAGGCGGTGAGCGAGATCCCGAGGGCGAAGACGGAGGACCCGAACGCGAGGGTCATCGCCCGCGTCCAGCCCAGCTGCAGCAGCCCCCCCGCCGCGCCCGAGAGCGCGGCCGCGGTGATCGCGACGATCAGGGAAGCGGGCCCCCGGCGGCGCGCGCGTCCGGGCGCCGCGCCGTCCACCTCGTCCTCCGGCGCCGCGGCCTCGGGCGTGGGCGCGGCTCGCCGGCGGCTCGAAGCCAGCGCCGCGCAGGCGGCGATCAGGTTTCCGGCGGCGGCGGCCTGGAATGCGCCCTCCGTACCGAGCCAGGGCAGGAGCAGGAACGAGCCCGCGCCCGCCCCGAGGGCGCCGCCGATCGTGTTCCATCCGTAAAGCGTCCGGGTGCAGGCGGCCGACTCGGCGCCGCGGCGGCGGCCCTCGCGGATCAGAAACGGGAAGGTCGCGCCCATGGCCAGGGTGAGAGGAGCGATCGCCAGACACGCGGCCGCGAAACGCAGCGGCATTCCGTACGGAACAGTGGGAAAAGCTCCTGTGAAAGCGACGATCCCCTCGCGGACGCCCCGCGCGATCCAGGGAGATGCCACGCCCCACGCCGCGATCCCGACCTCGAGGGCGGCGAAGGCACGCAGCGGGGAGATCGTACGCCCGGCGCGCCGGGAGGCAACGACCGCGCCCAGACCGAGGCCGCCGAGGAAGGCGACCAGGACGGCCGTGAGGGACTGAAGGGAGTGGCCGAGGGTCTGGCCCAGCGCGCGCGCCCACACGACTTCGTGGGTCAGTCCCGCCGCTCCCGAGACCGCGACGATCAGGGCAAGCGATCGCAGTGCGCGCGCATCACGGCTCATCGCGGCGAGAGACTACCATAGCGCCGGGGCGCGATCCGGCGGGAGGCGGGGACGGGCCCCTAGCGATCCCGCTTCTTCACCGCCGGGCGCTGCAGCAGGATGCGCACCAGGCGCTCGTCGGGCCACCGATCGTGTCCGGCCTCCGCGCGGATCAGCCGGTACTCGCGCAGGACGCCGTCGACGGTGGCGACGAAGCGGGGAGGGAGCGGTTCGCCGGCGCCGTACAGCCGTTCCGCCGGAAGCACCTGGATCGAACCGTCGTCGCGGGTGAGCCGCAGCAGGGCGGCGGGGCCGTCCCGCGGGTACTCGATCTCGATCTGTCGGAGCTCCTTGAACTTGATCCGCGACCAGTCCGCCAGCCGCACGCAGGCGCACTCGCGTCGCCTGCTCTCGACGTCCACGCGCGGCCCCTGCGGGAGCTCGCCGGCCGCCGCCCTCCTGCGGTGGTAGATGCGCTCGAAGGACGCGAAAGTGAGGTCGGCCGCTTCCACCAGCCGCTCCCGGCCGCCGGTTGTGGCGAGGATCAGCGCGGGCGGGCTCTTGGGAGGACGCGGACCCGCCGCCACCCGGTTCGCCTCGGAGGCGATGAGCATCGCCGCCGCGAGGATCAGCAGGCGTCGCGCCGTACCGCCGATCACGTCACTCCCGGATGAACTGGATGTTTACGAGCGAGGAGTTGAGCACGTAGATCTTGCGGTTGTTGTCGGCCGGGTCGGCCGGCAGCGCGTAGAACCCGCGCCGGCCCGGATCGTAGTCGGAGGCGTAGCAGAAGATCTTCTCCCCGTCGTAGAACTCCAGGACGGTCCGCGTCAATCCGGACCGATCCGACGGCGGGGGCACGGAGCGGTCCGGGAACCCGGGCATCACGCCGCGGTGGCGATCCTCGCGCCCCCATGTCTTGACGTGGAAGAGCGCCTTCAGATCCTCCAGCAGGATCTCCTCCGAGCTGGCGATCTCCCCTTCGCGGCGCACGAGATGGAACGATTCTCGCTGCGGATCGAAATCGCGCGAAAACCCCTTGCGAATCTGGCCGTCCTTGAAATGGGCGACCAGCATCCCCTCGTCGGGCCGTCTCGAATCCGAATCGGTCAGACGAAACCCCTAGTCGCCCGGCGGACGATCCGGGGCCGCTTCATCGCCGCCGGACCCGGCGCCCTCCGAGACGGTGAACGGGATCGAGTAGATGATGACGCCGTCGGCGTCCTGGACGTCCACCCTCCACGAGCCGGTCCATTCGGGCGGGATCGTCTTGTAGGTCCAGGTGCGCCAGGACGGGCTGTCGACCCTCAGATCCATGCGGTGCACTTCGCGATCCTCGTGGAACCAGATGTGGGTCACGTGGGTCGGATCGGTCGCGCCGTTCACGCGCGTGAAGCAGTACAGCCGCCCGACGTCCCGGGAAAACGTGGAGGCGCTGCCCACCGGCTCCCGCTCCTGCACGTCCCTGCAGATCGCCGCCGGTCCGACCGTGAGATCGGATCCGCGTTCCTCCTGCTGCGCGAGAGCCGGAGACCCCGGCATCGCGGCCGCCGCGATGACGGCCAGCACGGCGATCGCCCGGAGCGCGGCCGGGATGGAGAGCCCGGGACGGCCTGACGGGTGCATGGTCCCCGACGACGTGACGCTTTTCATGGTCTGCCTCCCGTTATGGACCGATCGAAGGGCCAGAGGGTTCGGGGCCGCCGCCCGTCGCGGAACCGGCGCGGGCCCGATCGCGGCCCATGCTACGTGCGCCTCCACGGGCTGTCAAGGCGCGTGAACGGACATGGCCGGCCGCCGCCGCGCCGGACGTCAGTAGCCGAGATGCGGAAAATAGACGCGCAGGATGGTCCGGGCGATCAGCAGCAGGGCCACCGGAATGCCCAGCAGGATGGCGACCTGGAGGGCCGCCTTCCATCCGGGGAGGGATTCCTGCGGCACCAGGGTGCGCCGGCCCGGCCCGGCCGTCTGCCCGGGTGGTCTCGCTCCGCGCCGGAACTGCCGATCGTTCGCCATGCCTCCTCCAGCGTCGCCCGGCGCGGACCTCCCGCGCGGCGTTCTCACGGCGGCTCGCATCGCGCCGGGACGTCGGGTTTATACCATAAAGCCGGGGACGGATCCGGTCGACGCGCGGGGCCTGCGGCGTGCGGCGCTCCGGCCGGTTTCCTTCGGCGGCCGATCCGGAGTATATTCACTCCTTCGGAGGAGCGGATCCCATGACCATCGAGGAGGCCCTCAGAGACGAACGACTGGGGAATCTCCCGGTTTCCAACCCGACGTGCATCCCGATCGGGACGAATCTGGAGGAGACGCTGCGGGTCATGAAGGAGGACGGCGTCGGGTGCGTCCTCATCTGCGACGGCGAGAAACTGCGCGGCATCTTCACCGAGCGGGACGTCCTCAACAAGCTGATCGGGACGAACGTGAACCATGCCGACCCGATCGAACGCTACATGACGCCGGACCCGGAGGTGTTGTCCGAGGACGATCGGCTCGGCGACGCCGTCCGGCTCATGACCGAGCGGGGATACAGGCACGTCCCGCTGGTCGACAAGGCGGGCCTCCGGATGGGGATGATCGCGGTGCGCGACATCGTGAAGTACGTGGCGGAGCACTTCCCCGAGGAGGTCGTGAACCTGCCGCCCCGGCTGCATCAGACATTTAACACGCCCGAGGGAGCGTGAGGATTGCGGGAACCCAGGCGCGGAGGAAGCGCGAGGAGATCACGAAGGAAGTGAGCACACAGACCGAGGTTGTGCCCCCCAAGGCCCAGGTCCACGAACTCGAGGAGGTGGTCATTCGGTTCGCCGGAGACTCCGGCGACGGCATGCAGCTGACGGGGACCCAGTTCGCGGACACCACGGCGCTCGTGGGCAATGATCTGGCGACCCTGCCCGATTTTCCCGCCGAGATTCGCGCGCCGGCCGGCACGCTGGCCGGCGTCAGCGGATATCAGATCAACTTCTCGTCCCACGACATCAGAACTCCGGGCGATCAGCCGAACGTGCTCGTCGCCATGAACCCCGCCGCCCTGAAGACCAACATCGGGGATCTGGTGGAGGGCGGGATTCTGATCGTCGACTCCGACGCGTTCTCTGAGGGCAATCTCACCAAGGCCGGATACGAGAAGAGCCCCCTCAAGGACGGGAGCCTCGGCGGCTACCGGCTCTTCGAGATCCCCCTGACCTCCCTCACGCTGCAGGCCGTGTCGGAGACCGGCCTCGGCGGGCGGCAGGCGACCCGCTGCAAGAATTTCTTCGCCCTCGGTCTCGTGTTCTGGATGTACGAACGTCCGGTCGAGTACACGAGAGACTGGATCAACAAGAAGTTCAAGAACCACGAGCAGGTGGCGCGGGCGAACACCCTGGCGCTCCAGGCGGGCTACAACTACGCCGACACGACGGAGATCTTCACGTCGCACTATCGCGTCCGGAAGGCCGATCTGGCCCCCGGCGTCTACCGGAAGATCACGGGCAACGAGGCGACGGCGGAGGGATTCATCGCCGCCGCGCTGCTTTCGAACAGGCCGCTGTTCTATGGTTCGTACCCGATCACACCGGCCAGCGACATTCTCCACGAACTGTCGCGGCTGAAGAACTACCCGGTGAAAACCTTCCAGGCCGAGGACGAGATCAGCGCCATCGGCGCGGCGATCGGCGCGGCTTACGGCGGCGCCCTGGGCCTGTGCGGGACGAGCGGCCCGGGGGTCGCGCTGAAGAGCGAGGCGATCGGGCTGGCCGTGATGACGGAGCTTCCGGTCGTCATCGCCAACATTCAGAGAGGGGGTCCCAGCACCGGGCTGCCCACGAAGACGGAGCAGGCCGATCTTCTGCAGGCGTTCTTCGGCCGCAACGGCGAGTGCCCGGTGGCGATCGTCGCTCCCGCGACGCCCGCCGACTGCTTCCATATGGCGATCGAGGCGTTCCGGATCGCGATCAAGTACATGACGCCGGTCTTCTTCATGTCGGACGGCTATCTGGGCAACGGATCCGAGCCCTGGCGCGTCCCGAATCCCGGAGATCTTCCCGGGCTCGACGCCGCGTTCCGTTCCAGCCCCGTCGACTTCCAGCCGTACGCCCGCGATCCTGAGACGCTGGCGCGACCGTGGGCCATCCCCGGCACGCCCGGGCTGGAGCATCGCATCGGCGGGTTGGAGAAGGAGGACGGAACCGGCAACGTCAGCTACGACCCGCAGAATCACGAGAAGATGGTCCGACTCAGGGCCGAGAAGATCGCCCGCATCGCCAACGACATTCCGGAGCTCAAGGTCAACGGACCCGACCGGGGGCGCCTGCTCGTCGTGGGATGGGGGAGCACCCACGGGGCGATCACATCGGCCGTGGAGTCGGCGCAGCGCCAGGGGGCGGCCGTGGCATCCGTCCATCTCAGGCATCTCAATCCGTTTCCCCGCAATCTGGGTACGATCCTCAGCCGTTACGACAGAATTCTCGTCCCGGAGCTCAACCTGGGCCAGCTGCGGATGCTGATCCGGTCACGCTACCTGGTCGATGCGGCGGGGCTGAACAAGGTGCAGGGCAAACCTTTCCGCGTGCGTGAGATCGTCGCGGAGATCAACAGGCTTCTCGGAGAATCAGCGTGATGGGGACACAGGAAGCGAGCGTCGATGTTCAGGGCTCGAAACTGACGCGAGCCGATTTCGCCAGTGACCAGACGGTGCGCTGGTGCCCGGGCTGCGGCGACTATTCCATTCTGGCGCAGACGCAGAAGCTGATGCCCTCGCTCGGCATCAGCCGGGAGCAGATCGTGTTCATCTCGGGCATCGGATGCAGCAGCCGATTCCCGTACTACATGAACACCTACGGGTTTCACAGCATCCACGGGCGCGCCCCCACGCTGGCGACGGGCCTGAAGATCATGCGCCCCGAGTTGTCGGTCTGGGTCGTGACGGGCGACGGGGACGGGCTGAGCATCGGCGGGAACCACCTGATCCACGCCATGCGCCGCAACCTCGACATCAACATCCTGCTGTTCAACAATCGCATCTACGGTCTCACCAAGGGCCAGTACTCGCCGACGAGCGAATTCGGCAAGAAGACCAAGTCGAGCCCCTTCGGCACGGCCGAGCAGCCGATCAACCCCCTCGGGGTCGCTCTGGCCTCCGAGTGCACCTTCGTCGCGCGCGCCCTCGACACCGACACGCAGCATCTGACGGACGTTCTCGAGAGGGCCGCGCGCCACAAGGGGACGTCCTTCGTGGAGATCTACCAGAACTGCAACATTTTCAACGACGGCGCCTTCATGGGGTTCAGTCACCGCGAGGTGCGGAGCGATCGAACCATCGCCCTAGAGCACGGCAAGCCGGTCATCTTCGGCAAGGAGCGCAACCGGGGCATCCGCCTGCGCGGGCTCGAGCCGGAGGTCGTGACGCTGGGCGAGCACGGCGTGACCGAGAAGGATCTGCTCGTCCATGACGAGAACTCGAAGGAACCGACGCTCGCCTACCTGCTGTCCCGGATGCAGCATCCCGAATTCCCCGTCCCCCTGGGGGTGTTCTACAGCGCCGATCGGCCCTGCCTGGAGACCATCGTCGAGGAACAGTCCACGCAGATCATCGCCCGATCGGGCGCCGGCAGCCTGGAGCGGCTGCTCAAGTCCGGAGCGACCTGGACCGTGACATAGGCGCCGCCGGGCGCCGGGAGGGACGCGCGTGACGTGCCCCGATTGTGGTCATGACAACATCGACGGCGTGGACGCCTGCGAGCATTGCGGGCAGGATCTGAGATCGATCGACATCCCGCGGCCCAAGCACGGTCTGCAGCGGCGGATCATGGAGACCCCGCTGCGCGAGCTCCAGCCGCTGCCGGCGCTCACCGTGAAGCCGACCGATCCGGTCTCGGAGGTCGTGCAGAATATGCGGGATCGGCGTATCGGCAGCGCCATGGTCGTCGAGAACGGCCGGCTCGTCGGCATCTTCACCGAGCGGGACGCCCTCAACAAGCTGACCGGGAAGCGGCTCGATCTGGTCCGGACTCCGATCCGCGACGTCATGACCCGCGATCCCAAGAGCCTCAGCGGCGACGACACGATCGCGTTCGCCCTGAACCGGATGGCCGTCGGCAGTTACCGTCACATCCCGATCGTCGAGGAGGGCCAGCCCCTCCGCTTCATCTCCATCCGCGGCGTCCTGCGTTACCTTCACGAGAACGCGCGTTGAGACGCGGCGGCGCTCTCCAGTCGATCATACGAACAGTGCGGCGCGGGACGGCGTGGGCCGGCTCCGCGCGCCGTTTGCGCCCGGACCGGGGCGCGGGAGGTCCCGCATGAAAGCGTCGCGCGCTTTCGTCATCCTCGCTCTCCTTCTCCTCGTCGCCGCGCCGGCGTCGGCTCTCGACAACCGCAGCGGCGCGGGGATCGCCCTCAACCAGGGAATACTCGACGCGGACACCCTCCCCGAGGAGCTCGAATTCGTCGGCTACACGCTGTTCTGGAAGGCGGGCATCACCGATCAGTGGGGGGTCCTGCTCTCCTATCGCGACATGGAGGACGACGAGGATCTTCTGTTCGGGGAGGAGGACGAGTACCAGCAGTTCTCCGTCCACGCCATGATCATGTGGCGGCACGGGAAGCGCGTGCGCCCGCACGTCAAGTTCGGGCTGGCGCGCACCGACTTCGAGGCCACCATCCCGTTCCTGGGGTCCTCGTCCGATGACGACGTGACGCTGTCGATCGGCGGGGGACTCGAGGCCGGCACCCCGCGCATCGCGTTCTTCGCGGACTACGACTATACCCAGCCGGATCTGTTCGGCGACGACTTTGACATCTGGAACCTGAGCCTCGGAATCATCTTCAAGTACTAGTTCAAGTGTCGGTTGAGGTTTCGACCTCACGTATCGCTTGAGGTTCCGGTCGGGATCCTGAGAGACTGCAGCATTTTTCGATGACCCGCCGATCTCACGCCCGACCTTCGCCCGGACCCCGGGCATCCGCGTTCGCTGCGGGTCTGATCCTGGTCGCGATCGCCTGCGGTGAGCGAGCGGGGCGGGAGAAGCCTCCGACCGCGGGGGCGATGGAGGAGGGCGGCTCGACCGCCCCGGCGCGGAGGTGGATCGTCGAAGCGGCCGGCGATCCGTGGTCCTCCGCGGCCGCCGGGCCGTGCGCCCGATGGGCGCTCGGCGGATTGCGGCTGGGGATGACCATCGCGGAGGCGCGGCGCATCCGTCCGGGCCTGACCCGCGAGCCGGGCCGGGACGGCCAGGGTGCCGGCGCGGTGCACTACGGCCGTGCGGTCCCGGGAGAAGACGGGCTCCGCGAGGCGGTGCTCGCGGACGCCGCGGGGGACGAGGCCGGCGTCACGTCGTTCTCGATAGACCTCACCGACCGCGTCGCCGGCGTGGAGGACGCGCGATCGCGCCTCGCGGAGCGGTGGGGCGAATCGATCGAGCCGGAAGGAATCGAGCGCATCCTGATCGTGGGGAAGTGGAGGGACTCCTCGTGCGACGTCGAGGCCGACCTCCGCTCGATCGCCCGCAGGGACGATCCGAAAAAGCCGGCGCGGATCGTCGTGACGATCACCAGCCTCGCGGCGCGCGAGGCGCTCACGCGCCGCGAGGAGGCGGAGCGCGAGCAACGCGCCCGCGAACAACCCTGGTAGGGAGCGCACGACCGGCGTCCCGCCCGTCCCATCACGAACCCCGCTTGACGCCGGCCGGCGTTTATATTAGATATTCGATATCCGAATTCCTATTAAGGTCGAGTTCGCTGAAGGCATGGGGGATGGCCCGGTGGAGGGATGGAGATGCGGATGACGGGATGGGTCGTGCGGAGCCGCGGGGAGCCGATGGTCCGGGAGGCCCGCGAGGAGAGCCCGGGGCGCGGCGAGGTTCTGGTCGAGGTGGCCGGTTGCGGCGTCTGCCACACGGATCTCGGCTTCTACTACGAGGGCGTTCCGACGCGCCGCCCGTTCCCCCTCACGCTCGGCCATGAGATCAGCGGCGTCGTCGTCGATGCGGGGGAGGGGGCGGAGGAATGGGGCGGCCGGGCGGTCGTCGTGCCCGCCGTGATCCCCTGTGGGGAGTGCGGGGCGTGCCGCGCGGGGCGCGGATCGATCTGCCCGAAGCAGGTCTTCCCGGGGAGCGACGTCCACGGCGGCTTCGCCACCCACATCCGCGTGCCCGCGCGCGGTCTCTGCCCCGTCCCGGATCTGGAGGACCGGTCGGCCAATCCGGGAGGTCTCGACCTCGCGTCGCTGTCGGTCGTCGCCGACGCCGTCTCGACGCCGTACCAGGCGATCGTGCGGAGCGGCCTGGGGGAAGGCGATCTGGCCGTGTTCGTGGGCGCCGGCGGCGTGGGCGGCTTCGGCGTGCAGATCGCCCGCGCTCGCGGGGCGGCGGTCGTGGCGATCGACATCGACCCGGAGCGGCTGGATCGGCTGTCCCGCCACGGCGCGGCGCTGACGGTCCGGGCCGGGTCGACCGGTTTCAGAGAGCTGCGGGACCGCGTGCGGTGCTTCGCCGGCGAGCGCGGCATTCCGACCTGGAGGCGGAGGATCTTCGAGACTTCCGGCACGCCGGAAGGTCAGGCGACCGCGTTCGGCCTGATCGAGCCGGGAGGGCATCTCTCGATCGTGGGATTCACGCCCCGGAAAACCGAGCTGCGCCTGTCGAACCTGATGGCGTTCGACGCGACGGCGCAGGGCAACTGGGGGTGCCTCCCGGAGCATTATCCGGAGGTCGTCGATCTCGTGCTGTCCGGGCAGGTGGCGCTCGAGCCGTTCATCGAGCGGCGCCCTCTCGCAACCATTAATGAGACGTTCGCGGAGGTGCACGATCGGAAGACGTCCCTCCGCGTCGTCCTGATTCCGGAGTCGTGAGCCATGGAATTCAAGAATCATGATCTGGTCCCGGCGTTCGAGGGCGCGCGCGTGCGTTATGAGAGTGTCCCCCTGCGGGATCCGCAGGGCGGCGTCGTCGAGGGGCTCCACTCGGCGCGCATCACGCTCGACAATCCGAAGCAGTACAACTCCTACACGACGGAGATGGTCAAGGAGGTCATCCTGGCGATGCGGCGCGCGTCCAACGATCGCGCCTGCGTCGCGGTCGTGTTCACGGGCTCGGGCGACAGGGCGTTCTGCACCGGCGGCAACACGGAGGAGTACGCCGAGTATTACGCGGGGCGCCCCGAGGAGTACCGCCAGTACATGCGCCTGTTCAACGACATGGTCAGCGCCATCCTGGAGTGCGATCGGCCGGTGATCTGCCGCGTGAACGGCATGCGCGTGGGCGGCGGGCAGGAGATCGGCATGGCGTGCGACTTCTCCGTCGCCCAGGACCTCGCGCTGTTCGGGCAGGCGGGGCCGCGGCACGGCTCGGCCCCGGACGGCGGAAGCACCGACTTCCTGCCGCTGTTCATCGGCATGGAGGCGGCGATGGAGAGCGGCACCCTGTGCGAGCACTGGAGCGCCCACAAGGCCTACCGGCTCGGCATGCTCACGCGCATCGTGCCGGCCCTCAAGGTCGACGGCGCCTTCGTGCCGAACCCCCTCGTGATCACCGACCGGTGGGTCGACGAGTGGGGCCGCATCGTGCACGGCGAGCGTCGCCAGGGCGGCGACCTCGAGGAGGGAAAGCGGACGCTGGCGCGGGGCGCGATCGACCTGTCGCTCCTCGACCGGGAGATCGAGGCCTTCGTCTTCCGGCTCGCCATGACGATGCCCGGCTGCCTGATCAAGACGATCGAGAGCCTGCGCAAGCACAAGCTGCAGCACTGGGATCGCAACCGCGAGACGAATCGCGCCTGGCTCGCCCTGAACATGATGACGGAGGGGCGGGCCGGCTTCAGGGCGTTCAACGAGGGTACGAAGGCGTGCCGCGAGGCCGACTTCCTGCTGCTGCGGCGGCGCCTCGCCGAGGGAGGAGCGTGGGGCGACGATCTGACCGAGGAGATCCTCGCGGAGGTTCACCGGCGCAGGGAGCGCCCGGCATGACGCTGGCGGGGAGCCGCACGGAGGTTCTCGTGCGCGACCTGAAGGACGGGGACCGCGCCGCCGTGGCGCGCATCGACGCGCTGCACAGCGGAAGTGCGAAGCCGGACTACTGGGAGGGCGTCTTCCGCGATCTGCGCCGGTCCGGCGCGGCCGCCCCGGTGCGCGTGGGCCTGGCGGCGGAGCGGGAGCGGGGGCTGGTCGGCTACCTCGTGGGCGAGGTGCGCGCGTTCGAGTTCGGCTCGGAGCCGTGCGGGTGGGTGCACGCCATCGGCGTCGATCCGGACCATCTGCGCGACGGCGTCGCCACGCGGCTCCTGGTCGAGGCCTGCCGGAGGTTCTCGGAGGGCGGCGTCCGGACGGTGAGGACGATGGTGCGGCGCAACGACGTTCCGGTGCTGTCGTTCTTCCGCGCCAGCGGGTTCGTGGGGGGCAGCTTCGTCCAGCTCGAGCTGGATCTGGAGGAGACGGGATGAGCCGGGACCGAACGCAGCCGGCCGGCGCGCCGCCGGTCCGGGTCACGACGCTCGAGGACGGCGCGATCTGGCATGTCGTGCTGGACACGCCGAAGGCCAACATCCTCGACATGCAGAAGACGGGTCTGCTCGCGGACATGTTCGATCGCGCCCGGGAGGCGCCGGGGCTGAAGGCGATCGTGATCGAGGGCGCCGGATCCCACTTTTCCTACGGAGCCAGCGTCCAGGAGCACCTGCCCGGTGCCTTCAGGGAGATGATCCGCGCGTTTCACGATCTTTTCCTTCGGATGCTCGAGGCCTCGGTCGTCACCCTCGCCGCGGTGCGGGGGCAGTGCCTGGGAGGGGCGCTCGAGCTCGTGAGCGCCTGCCACCGGGTGTTCGCCTCGCCCGACGCGCGGCTGGGCCAGCCGGAGATCGTCCTGGGCGTGCTGCCGCCCGTGGCGTCGGTGATCCTCGTCGAGCGGGTCGGCCGAGGCGCGGCCGAGGATCTCTGCCTCAGCGGACGATCGATCACCGCGGAGGAGGCGCATCGCGCGGGGCTCGTCGACGTCGTCGCGGACGACCCGTCGGCGGCCGCCCTCGACTACGCGCGGACCCACCTCCTGCCCCGGTCGGCGGCGTCGCTGCGCCTGGCCGTGCGCGCGGTGCGCCGCGGCTTCGCCGAGCGGCTGCGGCGGGACCTGCCGGAAGTGGAGCGGCTCTACGTCGAGGATCTCATGTCGACCTCCGACGCGACCGAGGGCCTGCGGGCGTTCGTCGAGAAGCGCCCGCCGGCGTGGAGCGACCGGTGACCCGCGCGGGTCCCGCCGGGGTTCTCCGCGAGGCGGAGGCCCTGTATCGGGATCTCGGGCTCGGGTCGGTGCGCCGCCACAAGGAGCGCAGCGGCCGGCCGGCGATCGGGTTCATGCCGATCTACGTCCCGCGCGAGCTGCTGCACGCCCAGGGCGCCCTCCCCGTCGGCATCATGGGGGGCGGGGACGGCGTCGAGATCATCCGCGGCGACGCGTTCTATCAGTCCTACATCTGCCACATCCCGAGGAGCACCATCGAGCTGGGCCTGAACGGGAGCCTGGACTGCCTGGACGGCATGATCTTCCCGGCCATCTGCGACGTCATCCGGAACCTGTCGGGCATGTGGAGGCTGAAATTCCCGGAACGGCTGGTGCGCTACCTCGACGTCCCGCAGAACTTCGATCCCGCTCTCGGAGGGGCGTTCTATCGGAAGGAGCTGGAAGGGCTGTCCCGCGATCTCGAAGAGCACGGGGCGCGCCCGTACGACGCCGGGGCCCTGCGCGAGTCGATCCGTCTCTACAACGAGAACCGGCGTCTCGTCGGCGATCTGTACGCGCTGCGGCGGGAGGAGCCCTGGAGGATACCGACCGCCGAGCTCTATCTCATTCTGCGCGCCGGGCTCGTCCTGCCCGTGGAGGAGTTCTCCCGCATGCTCACCGCGTACCGCGACGCGGCGCGCTCGGACGCGTCGCGGCGGCCGATGGACCAGGTGCGGGTCCTCCTGACGGGGGCGTTCTGCGAGCAGCCGCCGCTGGCCCTGATCCGCACGCTCGAACGCTCGGGCTGCTACGTGGTCGACGACGACCTCGTCCAGGTGCACCGCTTCATCCGCGGGGACATCCCGACCGACGGCGAGCCGCTCCAAAAACTCGTCGACGCCTTCCTGCACGACGCCGTCGCCAGCCCGACGCGCTACTCCGGCGACGAGGAGCACGGCCGCGACCTCGTGCGCCGGGTTCGGGAGAGCCGCGCCGATGGGGTGCTCTTCTGCGCGCCGAGCTTCTGCGATCCGGCGCTCCTCGATCAGCCCCTCACGATGCGCGCCGCGGATCGCGAGGGGATCCCGTACACGGCCTTCAAGTACTCGGAGAACACCGGACAGTTCCAGGTGATCCGCGAGCAGGCGGGGACGTTCGCCGATTCGATCCGGTTGTTCGGAGAGGGGTGAGACGATGACGGCATCCGACGCGCGCGAGGCGGGGCGGGCCGCGAAGGCCCGCAAGGACGCGAGCCAGGAGGGGCAGAAGCGCATGATCGCCGGGCATTTCGCCCGCCTGGCCCGGGCGCCCGAGACGGGCGAGAAGGTCGTCTACACGTTCGTGCCCGGCAACCTGACGGAGCTGCTGCGATCCTTCGACCTCCTTCCCGTGCTGCCCGAGATCAACGCCCTGCAATCGGGCATGCGGGGAAAGTCGCGCGAGTACATCGCGGCGGCGGAGAAGCTCGGCCACTCGGAGGACGTCTGCAGCTACGTGAAGTGCGATCTGGGGATGATGAAATCGGGCAACGTCGGGCCGACCGGCGAGCGTCTGCCGGATCCCGACTTGCTGCTCCTCTCCTACACGGGGTGCTTCACCTTCATGAAGTGGTTCGAGATCCTGAAGCAGGAGTACGGCAGGCCGGTGACGATGCTGCACGTGCCCTACCAGGCCGACGGCGTCATCACGGAGCCGATGCGCCGGTACGTGGTGGATCAGCTCCGCGACACCGTCATCCCCGCGCTGGAGAAGGTGGCGGGACGGCGCTACGACGAGGACCGGCTGAAGGAGATGCTGGCGCTGTCGGCCCGGGCCGAGGACGATCTGGACTGGGTGCTGCGCTCGGCCCGCCACAGGCCGTCGCCGATCGACGCCTACTTCGGCGGCGTCTACTACATCGGGCCGATCTTCACGGCGTTCCGGGGCACGCAGGAGGCTGTCGAGTACTACCGCGAGCTGCGCGCCGAGGTCGGGGAGCGCATGCAACGGGGCCTCGGTCCGATGACGCCCGACGGGCCGATCGATCGGGAGCGGTTCCGCCTCGTCGTGGAGGGCCCGCCGAACTGGACGAGCTTCCGCGAGTTCTGGAAGATGTTCGCCGACGAGGGGGCCGTCGTCGTCGCCTCCACCTACACCCGGGTCGGCGGTGTCTACGACGACGGGTTCCGCCACGACCCCGCGCGCCCGCTCGAGAGCCTGGCCGAGTACTGCCTCGGCTGCTACACGAACCTGGGCCTGCCGTCGCGCGTGGAGATGCTCAGCCGCTACGTTCGGGACTACGACGCGGACGGGCTCCTCGTGCACTCGATCAAGAGCTGCAACTCGTTCAGCGCCGGGCAGCTCATGATCCTGCGCGAGGTGGAGAGCCGCACCGGCCGCCCCGCGGGGTTCATCGAGAGCGATCTCGTCGATCCGCGCTTCTTCTCGCCGGCCAACATCAAGAATCGCCTCGAGTCGTATTTTCAGATGATCGAGCAGAAGCGCGCGGGGGCCACGGCATGAACGTCTGCTGCGGCATCGATCTCGGTTCCACGACGACCAAGGCGGTTCTGCTGGACGAGGACGGGCGGGCCGTCGGCCGCGGCATCACCAACAGCCGGAGCAACTACCGCGTCGCCTGCCAGGTGGCCCGCAACGAGGCCCTCATCGACGCCCGCTTCAGCCTCGTCGCCGGAGGCCTGCACGCCGCCGGCGTCGACCCCGGCTCGAGGTCGGACGCGCTGGCCGAGCTCGGGCGCCGGATCCGCGAGAAACAATACCGAGCGCAGCTCGCCTCGCTCGGCGGGCTGATGCTGGAGCGCGCGGGCCGTGACGGCGCGCCCCGCGACGTCCGCGACGCGCTGGCGCGAATCCTGGAGCGGATGGAGGGGGAGGCCGCGGAACTGTACGCCGCGGGCGCCGACCGCAGGAGCGATTTTTTCCGGGACCTCGCCGGCAGCCGCTACCTGCACCTGGCGGAGGAGGCGGCGGAGACGGGCCGCGCAGGGTTCGAGCGCCTCGTCGGCCTCTTCGACAAGGCGGTTCTCGAGGTGGAGAACGCGCCGCCGGGGCCGGAGGACTTCTCCCTGCACGCGCGCGGCGCCGTGAAGGATCTCGGCCGGCCCGACGCCGACCTCGCGGCCGCCGTGGAGCGGGCGGCGGCCGTGCCGCTCGTGATCGCGGCCAGCGTCGGCACGGGCTACGGGCGCCAGACCCTCCCGTTTCCCAAGGAGCAGATCCGCTCCGAGATCCTCTGCCACGGCCTGGGGGCGCACTCGCTCTTCCCGGGCACGAGGACGGTGCTCGACATCGGAGGGCAGGACACCAAGGCGATCCAGGTGGATCCCCGCGGGATCGTGACCTCGTTCCAGATGAACGATCGCTGCGCCGCCGGGTGCGGCCGCTATCTCGGCTACATCGCGGACGAGATGAACATGGGCGTGCACGAGCTCGGCCCGATGGCCTGCGCGTCGTCGAGCCCCGTCCGGATCAACTCCACCTGCACGGTCTTCGCGGGCGCCGAGCTGCGCGAGCGGCTGGCCCTGGGGGAGAAGCGCGAGGACATCCTGGCGGGGCTGCATCGTGCCATCATCCTGCGCGCCCTGTCGCTGCTCGCCCGATCCGGCGGCATCGAGGAGCAGTTCACATTCACCGGCGGCGTGGCGAAGAACCCCGCCGCGGTCGACGCGCTGCGCCGCCTCGTGAAGGAGAACTACGGCGCGCGGACGATGAACATCTCGCCCGACTCGATCTACACGGGGGCGCTCGGGGCCGCGCTGTTCGCGCGCCGCGAGTGGCTGCGAACGGGGAGCGGGGGCGGCGACGCGACGGGCGGGGCCGCGCCGGGCGGCGCCCTGGAGGCGGCTTCATGACCGACGCGGACGTCCTCACCGTCGCCGGCATCGACCTCGGGTCCTCGACTGTCAAGATCGCCGTCGTGGAGGAGGAGCGGGACGGCCCGGCCCGCATGCTGGCCGGACGATTCGAGCGCATCCGGCGGCGCGATCCACGCCGGGTGACCGAGGCGCTGCTCGACGCCTGTCTCGACGAGGCGGGCGCCGGCCGGGACGATCTCGCCTACCTCGCCACGACGGGCGAAGGGGACCTGTTCGAGTTCCGCACCGGACATTTCTACGGCATGACGACGCACGCGCGCGGCGGCCGGTTCCTCGATCCCGGTGCGCGGGCCGTGATCGACATCGGCGCGCTGCACGCCCGCGCCATCCTGACCGACGAGCGCTGCCGCGTCCTGCGCTACCGCATGACCAGCCAGTGCGCCTCCGGCTCGGGCCAGTTCCTGGAGAGCATCTGCCGGTACCTGGGGATCACCATGCAGGAGATCGGCCCCCTGTCGCTGCAGGGTGATCGCCCCGAGGCGTGCTCGTCGATCTGCGCCGTGCTGGCGGAGACCGACGTCATCAACATGGTGTCGCGGGGCGTGACGACGGCCAACATCATCCGCGGCATCCACGGGTCGATGGCGGGGCGGTACCTCCGGCTTCTCACTTCGATCGGCGCGGAGGGGACCGTGCTCGTCACGGGCGGGCTCGCCTCGGACGTAGGCCTCCTCGCCGCCCTGGACGAGGCGGCGGTCGCGCAGAACGCGACGATCCGTTTCCGCGGCCACGAGCATTCGGTGCTCGCCGGCGCCCTGGGCGCCGCCCTGTGGGGCGCCTTCCGCGCCCGCGCCCTGGCCCGCCGCGGCGTCTCCCTGTCGGCCGGGGCGGGCGCATGAGCGCGACGCCGGACCCCGGGCGCCTGATCGACCTCGGCGGTCGGACCGCGCTCGTGACGGGCGGGAGCGGGGGCATCGGCCGGGCGGTCGTGGCGCTCCTGGGCGCCGCGGGGGCCTCGGTCTTCAGCGTCGATCGTCCGGATCGCGAGGCGCCCCCGGGGGTCCGCGGCCTGGCGTGCGACCTGGCCGACCCCGGCGCGATCCGGGCCCTGTTCGCGGCCTCGACGCGGCCGTTCGGGCGGCTGCACGTCCTGGTGCACTGCGCCGGCATCACGCGCGACGCCGTGCTGTGGAAGATGGAGGACGCGGCGTGGTCGGACGTGCTGCGGGTCAACCTCGAGTCCGCCTTTCATCTTCTGAAGCACGCCGCGCCGCTGATGCGCGAGACGGGAGAGTGCGCGGTCGTCCTCGTGTCGTCGATCAACGGCGAGCGCGGCAAGTTCGGCCAGGCCAACTACGCCGCGAGCAAGGCGGGGCTGATCGGGCTCGCCCGGACGGCCGCCCGCGAGTTGGGCCGGTTCGGCATCCGCGTCAACGTGATCGCTCCCGGTTTCATCGAGACGGAGATGACGGCGGGCCTGCCCCCGGACGTCCGTGCGCGGGCGCTGGACGAGACCGCCCTGGGCCGCGTCGGGCGGCCGGAGGACGTCGCCCGCGCGGCGCTGTATCTGTGCTCGCCGCTGTCCGCCCACGTCACGGGCCAGGTCCTGCGCGTCGACGGCGGGCAGCTGATGGCGTGAGCGGGGCGGAGGGATCGCCGGCGCCGGAGAGGAAGGAGATGACGATGGAGGAGAGGGAGGAGACGGGAGAGCGGGGCGGCGACGTCGTCGTGCGGGACCTCAGGCCGGACGACCTGAAGGCGATCGTCGCCATCGACGCGCGGCTCGTGGGCCGGCGCCGCGACGACTACCTGAAGCTCAAGGTCGGGGAGAGCCTGCGCGAGACCGGCATCCGCGCGTCGCTGGCCGCCGAGATCGGGGGGTGCTTCTGCGGGTTCCTGCTCGCCCGCGTCTACTACGGCGAGTTCGGCACGATCGAGCCGGTGACGGTGCTCGAGACGATCGGCGTCCATCCCGAGTTCCAGGGGCGGGGCGTCGGCGCCGCCCTCCTGCGGCAGCTGCGGCTGAACCTCTCGGCGCTGCGCGTGCCGCGCCTGCGGACGGAGGTCGCGTGGGAGGACCAGGACCTGATCCGCTTCTTCCACCACGAGGGGTTCCGGCCGTCCGCGCGGCTCTGTCTCGATCTGGATCTGACAGGGCCGCGCCGCGAGGAGTGACCGCGAGCGATGATGTTCAACAAGAGCACGCGTTACGCCCTCTACGCCGCCCTCGAGATGGCGAGCGCCGATCCGGGGGCGCAGGTGACCGCCGCCAGCGTGGCGCGCCGGTACCGCATCCCGGAGGGCCCGCTCGCCAAGGTCTTTCAGCGCCTCGTGCGGTCCGGGATCGCCGTCGGCACGCGCGGCCTGCGCGGCGGATACCGGCTGGCCCGGAAGCCGTCCCGGGTGACCGTGCTGGACGTCCTCGACCAGTTCCAGCCGCGGCGCCGCGCCGGCGAGTGCCTCGTCGCCGGAAGGCCGGGTGACGACTGCGACGCCTCCTTCGCCTGCCGCCTGCGCGTCCTGTTCGACGAGGTGGACGAGATCGTGCGCTGCACCTTCGCCTCGGTCACGTTGGAGACCCTGGCAGGCCGATCCTCCGGCGTGCTCGAGGGCCCGAAGCCCGCCCGCCGCCCGGCCCGGCGCGCGGCGCGAGCGCGGTGACGCCGTTGCGCCGTGATTCGCCGGCCGTTCGGCGCAACTCAGGTCGCCGGATTGTATCCGTGATGTGAATCGCGCGGTGCGGATGGTGCCGAAGACAGGACTTGAACCTGCACGGGGTTGCCCCCACTAGAACCTGAATCTAGCGCGTCTGCCAGTTCCGCCACTTCGGCACGCGAGGCGATAAGATACCAGAAGACGATCGGACGCTCAAGCCGTTTGCGGCACGGTCATGTCCGGAGGCGGAACGCCGGCCTCTCATGGATGCACAGGGGGAAGGCTTCTCCGGCCGCTCCGACACCCTGTCTCGATGGGCCGGCTTGTGACCTGCCCCAATGAACGCTGCTGGGCCAGAGCCGCCGGAGGGGGACGACGAGCCGCGAATCAGCGACACAGGCCCTGCGGAAAATCCGGGCCTTCCAGTCCGGGCGTCCCTGCGCAAGGACCGTCGGTCACGCCCTGAACGAGGATGCAGCAAAGGCACTCGTCACCCGAGCACGAGAACGCCGTCGGAGCGGCGATCACCGCGGGATCGTCCGGCCAGGTCGCGGTCCTCCCGCCGCGATCGACTGCGTCGATCCTGAACACGAGAGTGGAGCCTGCACTGGCGAATTGTGACCTCAGGCCCGAGGCCTGGGCGATGCAATCAAGCAGAAATTCTTCACCGTCTCCTGCGAGAGTGAGGTCATAGAGGGCCATGGAAGAGGTGTGGATGTCGTCCCCCTGAACCAGGTCGCCGGATCGGAGCGCATAGATCGCCGGGGTGCAGAGCAGATCGCCGCCGGGGCCAACGACGCAATCTTCGGGGACCGCACCGCGCTGCGGATAAGGTGAGGCCGTCGAACCGCCGTCATCGAGGAGTTGCTCCGATCGCTCATGAATGGACCCATCCGGAATGTAGCTCATCGTGACCTCGAACAGGTCATTCCGTTCCGACGTCGAGTCGAGGTCGGTGACGAGGGCCTCGATTCGAACCACCGAATGCGTGCCTCCGACGATCAGCGGACCCGGCGTCACGCGCACATTGATCCCGATTAGGGCGAGCAGCGCATGATTCCAGGCATCGGTGAAGTCACAGGCGACCGATTCCTCAATGTTCCCTACGGCGACCGATTGAATGAACGGAGGATGCAAGAGCGATGAAGCGCAGGCATGAACGTTTGGTCTGGGAGCGCCGCTGCTCGAGTGGCCCAGAGGAGATTCACCGGACAGGCTGAGTCCGGTCACAAGGTAGGCGAAGAAGCTCGCCACGGGCGGGATCGATGAGTCGGTCACCGTGTCGCCCAGCTGCTCCGCCGCGAGGCACGCACCATAGTCGTCTGCCGCACCGTTTCCGTCGGAATCGAGAAACTCACCCTCGGATCGGCGGTAAACGTTAAAAGACCGGAACCCCGCTTCTCTCTGAAAGAGGATCGTGGAACGATCGGACAAGGTGACGACGATGATTCCGTCGTCGAGGTCGCACAGATCGCCCTCATCGTCCCGATCCCCATCGTCCTGGGTGGGATTCGCGGTCCGTATGCAGTTGTCGCACGGATCACCGACGCCATCCCCATCACGATCGTCCTGGAATACATTGAACACTAGAGGACAGTTATCGCACGAGTCTCCAAAGGCGTCGCCGTCGCTGTCGGACTGATCGGTGTTCGCGACGTGAGGACAGTTATCGCATGCATCACCGAGGTGATCGACGTCCGCGTCGGCCTGCAGAGGATTGGCGCGATCGGGACAGTTGTCCAGAGGGCACTCGGTGTGGGAGAGGAACGAATTGCCCCATCCGTCGCGATCCGGGTCGGTGCACGGATCGCAGGCATCACCGATGGCATCGCGGTCGTCATCTTTTTGGGAACGATTGGAGGTGAGCGGACAGTTGTCGCACGCGTCGCCGAGACCATCGTGGTCCGTGTCGGTCTGTTCGGGGTTTCGGGCATTCGGACAATTGTCCTCGTGATTGCGAAGCCCGTCGAGGTCGCTGTCGGCCGAAGGCCCTTGGTTGATCAAAACGGAGATGTCATCGGAGGAGATATTCGCGACCGCGAGGTCCGGGGCCCCATCTTCATTGAAGTCGGCGATGGCGAGGGACGAGGGATTGAAGGCCACGCCGAAGGACGTGAAGGGGCCGAATGATCCGTCGCCGCGTCCCAGCAGGATGCTCACGGCGGCCGAGCCGCGCGCCACGACGGCAAGATCGGTCGATCCGTCCGCATCCAGATCGCCTAGGGCGATGGAGACGGGGCGAAACCCTGGATCGAGCCGTTCCCGCGTCTCGAACCGTCCTCCGCCGGCGTTCAGGAGGACGGAGAGATCATCGGAGAAGGAGTTCGCGACAACGACATCGGGTCGGCCGTCCTGGTCGAAATCACCGACGGCCAGGGAGAGAGGACGCTCGCCCACGGGAAGGGTGTCGTGGAAGACGAAGGTCCCGTCACCGAGTCCGCGGAGAAAGGTGAGATCGTTGGAGGAGGCGTTGGCGATCACGAGATCCGTGTGACCATCTTCATCGAAATCGGCGAGGGCGACCGATGTCGGGCCCGCGCCTGCGTCGTAATGCCTGGCGCGAGTGAGCGCTCCGCCGCGCCGACCGAGATGGACGGACACGTCATTGGAAGCCGCATTGGCAACGACCAGATCCTGCGCGCCGTCCCCATCGAGGTCGCCGAAGGTGACGGAGGACGGATCGAGGCCGGCAGCGAGCCGGAGCCCGGGCCCAAAGCTCCCGGTGGGAAGCGATCTGATGATCGAAATGTCGTCCGAATCGGAGTTTGCCACGCCGAGATCCGGACGTCCGTCCCGATTGATGTCCGCGACCGCGACGGACACAGGCCGATCCCCAACGCTCAGACGGGTGTCCGGCCCAAAGCGCCCGTCCCCGAGGCCCGGGAGAAGCGAAATGTCATCCGAGAAGGAATTCGCGATCACCAGGTCGATCGGTCCGTCTCCGAAGAAGTCGGCGGCAGCGATCGCGACGGGTCCGGCCCCGGCGCCGTATCTCAGGGGCTCGAGGAAGGTCCCGTCGCCGAAGCCTGGGAGAAAGCCAACATCGTTTGAGAATTCGTTCGCGGTGATCAAGTCCGGGAACCCATCATCGTTGAGATCCGCGACGGCGATGGACGCGGGACCCGATCCGCCGCCCACGCGGATCTCCGGCTTGAATGTCCCGTTGCCGAGCCCCAAAAGAACGGAATTGTCGTTGGAGAGAAGGTTTGCGACAGCCAAATCGTCTCGGCCATCGGTGTCGAAATCACCAACGGTGATCGAGCGTGGAAACCGCCCCACGCGGAATCGGAACTGCGGAAAGAATGAGCCGTTGCCCGATCCAAGAAGGATTGACACCTCATCGGAGAGATAGTTCGTTGCGGCCAGATCGACTATCCCATCGTCATTGAAGTCGCCGGTGACGAGGGAACGTGGAGTCGGTCCGTTCATGAAGCGTGGCAGGGGCGTGAACGATCCATCACCGAGACCGAGATAGATGGAGATGTCGTGACTGGAGAAGTTCGCGACCGCAAGATCGGGTCTCCTGTCACCGTTGAAATCTCCCACCACCACGGCTCCCGGATCCGAGCCCGCCGCCTCGCGAAGCTGAGGGGCGAGCCGCCCGTCGGCGCGCGACAGCAGAATCGAGATGTCGTCTGAGCCGGGGTTCACGACGACGAGATCGGATCGGCCATTCAGGTCAAAATCCGCGACGGCCGCGGCAAACGGGCTCTGTCCAACGGGGTATCGACTCTCCGGGAGAAAGCCGCCACTCGGATCGGCAATGAGGATGGAGACGTCGTCTGATCCTTCGTTGGCCACCGCCAGATCGAGCGATCCGTCCGCATTGAAATCGCCGGCGGCAACAAACGTGGGCGCGGCACCGGCGGGGAGACGAAGCTGCGCGGCGAAGACTCCATCTCCCGTATTGCGTAGGAGGACAACGTCATGGGAGCCTTGGTTTGCGACCGCCACATCCGTCATGCCATCCGCATCGAAATCGCCCAGGGCCACCGACTGGGGCCTCTCGCCGACGATGAACCTCCGGTTGGGAAAAAGGGATGAACCTCCACTGGCAGGTTCGACCAGAACGGCGAGGAGGAAGGGGATGAGGATGAGAGAGCTCCGGTACGAAGGATGGCGTCCCTTGGCCGGAAGAGCATGCTGGTGGGGTTCGATGAGGCCGCTCACGTGTGGGCGTTGGGTTTGTGTGGGCCAGCCCGATGGGTAAGGTTCCATATCGGTTCTGTGGAATGAGTGGCGCGATCATACCATCCGACGCATTCAATGAAACGGTAGGTTTTCAACACCAGCCGTGCGGGTCAACCGGACAAGCGGCTGCAGCCGCAGTGCATCTTTTGCGCCACCGCCGGAGCGTGTGCTAGGGTTTCGCCCCGCGCGGGGGCCGGGAGCGCCCCGCGACCATGAGGAGAGATTCGTCGTGAGCGGAACCGTCGACGGAGGAATGCGCGACAGCGTCGTCCGGAGCCTGGAGGAGGCGGGGCGGCGCCCCCTCCGGGCGCAGGACCTGATGCGCCTGATGGGGCTGGGGCGGGGGGAGCGGCGCGCCCTGCACCGCACGCTGCGCGATCTGCTCAGCGAGCGCGAGGTCGTCCGCGTCGGTCGGGACCGGTACGTCCTGCGGCGTCCGAAGCCGCCATCGGAAAGACGGGGGCGCCGGACCGGAAGCGCCGGGCGGGCGGGATCCACCGACCGGAGCGGACGAATCGAACGCTCCGGCGACGGGGGCGCGGCCTCGGGCAAAATCGTGACGGGGCGCCTGCAGCGCCACCCGCGGGGGTTCGGGTTCGTGACCCCCGAGAGCGGAGGGCGGGACATCCTGATCCCGAACCGCCACCTGGGGGAGCAGATGGACGGCGATCGGGTCGAGGTCCGCATCCGTCGCCGCGGACGGGACGGCCGCGCGATGGGGGAGATCCAGCGCGTCCTGGAGAAGTCGACCCGGCGGGTGATGGGCGTGTACCGCTCGCAGGGGGGGCCGCGGGGGCCCGGGTACGTGGAGGCGTTCGACCGCCTGTTCGAGGGCGGCATCCTGGTCGCGGAGGGGGAGACCGCCGGCGCCGAGAACGGAGTCGTCGTGGGGGTGGCGGTGACCCGTCCTCCGGCCCGCGGACAGCGCGCGCTGGGCAGGATCGTCGAGGTCCTGGGACGCCCGGACGAGCCCGGCGTCGATCTGCGGACGATCGTGCGCAAGTACGGCCTGCGCACCGAGTTCCCCGAGGACGTCCTGGCCGAGGCGGCGGCGATCCCGAAGGAGGTGCCCCCCGCGGCGATCCGCGGCCGCGAGGACTTCCGCGAACTGCCGATCGTGACGATCGACGGCGAGACGGCGAAGGACTTCGACGACGCCGTCTTCGTCCGGCGCCTCGAGAAGGGATCCTTCGAGCTTCAGGTGCACATCGCCGACGTGGCGCACTACGTGCCCGCGTCCGGCGCCCTCGATGGGGAGGCGTACGAGCGCGGCACGAGCGTCTATTTCCCGGGCACGGCGATCCCGATGCTCCCTCCGGACCTCAGCAACGGGATCTGCTCGCTCAACCCCGGAGTCGACCGGCTGGTTCAGTCCTGCGTGATGACGATCGATCGCCGCGGGGCGGTCGTCGGGCACCGTTTCGCGCAGGGGGTGATCCGGAGCGCCGCGCGCATGACCTACACGGACGTCGCGCGCATCCTCGTCGACGGCGACGCCGGCACGATCGAGCGCTACCGGGCTCTCGTGCCCGGCTTCCGGCTGATGGAGGAGCTCGCGGGGCTCCTGAACGAGCGGCGCCGCGAGCGCGGCAGCATCGATTTCGACCTGCCGGAGCCGGAGATCGTCCTGGCCGCGACGGGGGAGATGACCGCGATTCTGGCGCTGGAGCGCAACGTCGCCCACCGCCTGATCGAGGAGTTCATGCTGGCGGCCAACGAGACCGTGGCGCGCCACCTGTTCGGGGCCCGCGTCCCCGCCATGTACCGGATCCACGAGCGGCCCGATCCGACCAAGCTCGAGGAGTTCGACCGCGTGGCGCAGGCATTCGGGTACCGCCTGCCGCGGCCGTTCACGGCAATCGAGCCGGCGACGCTCCAGGCGCTGCTGGACGCTGCGCAAGGGAGGCCCGAGGAGCGGTTCCTGTCGCGGCTGATGCTGCGCGCGATGAAGCAGGCGCGCTACGCGGAGAAGCGGGACATCCACTTCGGGCTGGCCTCCTCCTGCTACACGCACTTCACGTCGCCGATCCGGCGGTACCCGGACCTCGTCGTGCATCGCATCCTCAAGCGCTTCCTCGCGGGGGGCCCCCTGAAGGAGCGCGAGCGCGCCGCGCTCGAGGAGTTCCTCCCGGAGGCGGCGTTGCGGTCGTCGCGCACCGAGCGGACCGCGGACGCGGCCGAGAACGAGCTGATCGCCTGGAAGAAGATCGGCTTCATGGGCGAGCGGCTCGGCGAGGAGTTCGACGGTTTCATCCTCTCCCTCCACCCGTTCGGCTTCTTCGTCGAGCTGAGGGAGTTCTTCATCGACGGACTGGTGCCGCTCGATTCGCTCGGCGACGACGACTACCGCTTCCACGAGAGGAAGCAGATCCTCCAGGGAGCGCGGCACGGCCGCGTCTTCCGCCTCGGCGACCGCGTGCGCGTGCGGGTCGATCGCGTGAACCCCTTCCTCCTCCAGGTCGACTTCTCCCTCACGGAGCCTGCGGCCGTCCGCGCGGCGGGCCGCGCGGGGGGGAGGCGGCGCCGCACGAGGCGGACCCGGAGCTGAGCCATGGCGCCCCCCTACCGGTTCGTCGAGCACACGGCGGACGTGGCGGCCAGCATCTCCGCCGCCACGCTGCCGCGCCTGTTCGCGAACGCCTCCTGCGCGCTCGCCGACCTGATCTGCGACCGGCGGACGGTCCGCCCCGCGGGGCGCCTCGCCGTTCAGGTGCGCGGATCGGGGCCGGAGGACCTCCTGGTCCGCTGGCTGTCGGAGCTCCTCTATCTGCACGAGAGCCGCGGCTTCGTGTTCGCCCGCTTCGTCCTCGACCGCGTCGACCGCCGAACGCTCACGGCCCGCGGCGCGGCGGCGGGGGAGCCGTTCGACCCCTCGCGCCACAGACTGCTGCGGGAGGTGAAGGCCGTGACCTATCATCAGATCCGCATGCGGCGAGCCGGCGGGCGATGGCGCGTGCGCGTCGTCTTCGACGTGTGAGGACGAGGACCGCTCGGGCCCCGGCCGATCGCCGTTGACGGCGCCGAAAGCGCGGCGGTAGAGTGAATCGATCAGGGAGGGTCACGACGTGAAGCAGGAGACACGCGTGCCGATCGAGGCGATCGGCCCGTGCCGGTACCGGATTCCGCGCCACGGCCGGATGAACGTCCCGGGGCTCGTCTTCGCGGACGGGCGCCTCATGGAGGGGATCCGCGACGACGCCTCGCTCGCCCAGGTCAAAAACGTCGCCTGCCTGCCAGGGATCGTGTCGGCATCGATGGCGATGCCCGACATCCACTGGGGGTACGGCTTCCCGATCGGCGGCGTGGCGGCGTTCGATCTCGACGAGGGCGTGATCTCGCCCGGAGGGGTCGGCTACGACATCAACTGCGGCGTCCGGCTGCTCCGCTCACGCATCGCGGCCGAAGAGGCCCGCCCGCTCATGCGGCCCCTCGTCGAGGCGCTGTTTCGCAACGTGCCGACCGGTGTCGGATCGCATCGCCAGGACCTGAGGCTCGATGCGAAGAGCCAGGAGCGGCTGCTCGGCTCGGGGGCCGAGTGGGCTGTCGGGTCCGGCTACGGCGATCCGGAGGATCTGCTGCACATCGAGGAGGGGGGGCGCCTCAGGGGCGCCAACCCGGATCACGTGTCGCCCCGCGCCCGCGAGCGCGGCCGATCGCAGCTCGGAACGCTGGGCTCGGGCAACCATTTTCTCGAGGTGCAGCGCGTGGACGAGGTCCACGACGAGCCGGCGGCCCGCGCCCTGGGACTGGAGCACGATCAGATCACGATCTCCATTCACACCGGCTCCCGCGGGCTCGGCTACCAGGTGTGCGACGACTTCCTGCAGCAGATGCTGAAGGCGGCGGGGCGGTACGGCATTTACCTTCCCGATCCGCAGCTGTGCTGCGCCCCGGTGAAGAGCGAGGAGGGGAAGCGGTACATGGGGGCGATGTACGCGGCGGCCAACTTCGCGTTCGGGAACCGCCAGCTGATCACGCACTGGGTCCGCCAGACGTTCGAGGAGGTGTTCCGGAAGAGTCCCCGCGATCTCGGGATCGAGGTCGTCTACGACGTCTGCCACAACATCGCCAAGGTCGAGACGCACCTGGTCGACGGACGCGAGCGGCCGGTCTGCGTGCACAGGAAGGGGGCCACGCGCGCCTTCGCCCCGGGGGATCCGCGCACGCCCGAGGCGTACCGGGGGGTCGGCCAGCCGGTGCTGATCCCGGGGGACATGGGGCGCTGCTCGTACGTCCTCGTGGGGACGCGCCGGGCGACCGAGGAGACGTTCGGCTCGACCTGCCACGGGGCGGGGCGTCGGCTCAGCCGCGCCGCGGCCAGGCGGAGCGTGCGGGGCCGGCCGATCGCCCGCGAGATGGAGGACCGCGGCGTGATCGTCCGGGCGAAGGGGTACGCGACGCTGGCGGAGGAGATCCCGGAGGCCTACAAGGACGTCTCGGAGGTGGTCGACGTCGTGCACCGGGCCGGCATCTCGAAGCGCGTGGCACGGCTCGTGCCGCTCGGCGTCATCAAGGGGTGATCGAGGAGCCCCGCGTCGCGCGCCGGGACGGGCGGCCCGGACGTTTCGCCGCGCGTCCGGCCGGCTCCGCATCGCGGGGCAGCAGGGCGAGATCGAGCGCCTCGTCCACCGAGTCCACGAACCGGAACGTGAGATCACGGCGGGAGTCTTCCGGCACGTCGTGCAGGTCCTTCTCGTTCTCCGCCGGGAGGATGATCGTCCGGATCCCGGCCCGCCGCGCCGCCAGCACCTTCTCCTTGATGCCCCCGACCGGCAGCACCTTGCCCCGCAGCGTGATCTCCCCGGTCATCGCCGTCTCCGGCCTGCACGCACGCCCCGTGAGCAGCGAGGCGAGGGCGACCGCCATGGTGACGCCCGCGGAGGGGCCGTCCTTCGGAATGGCGCCCGCGGGGACGTGCACGTGGAGATCGGAGCGGGTGTAGAAGTCCCGCTCGATCCCGAGCTCCGCCACACGGCCGCGGACGTACGACAGAGCGGCCTGGGCCGATTCGCGCATCACGTCGCCGAGCTGTCCCGTCAGGGCGAGCGACTTGCCGCCCGGCATGCGCGTGGCCTCGACGAACAGGATCTCGCCTCCGTAGGGGGTCCATGCCAGCCCCGTCGCCACCCCGGGCTGGGGCGACCGCTCGAGAGCCTCGCGGGTGTGCCGCTCCGGGCCGAGGTAGGACGCCAGGTCCTTCTCCCGGATTACGACGCGCCCCTTCGTCGTTCCCTCCGCGCGCCCGAGGGCGACCTTGCGGCAGATCTTGGCGATCTCCCGCTCGAGATTCCTCAGCCCCGCCTCGCGGGTGTAGCGCGCGATGATCCCGCCCAGGGCCGCGTCCTCGAACTCGACCTCGCCGTCCGGAAGACCGCTCTCGGTGATCTGGCGCGGGATCAGGTAGCGCCGCGCGATCTCATGCTTGTCCTCCTCGGTGTAGCCGGGAAGCTCGAGCACCTCCATCCGATCGCGCAGCGGCGGCGGGATCGTATGGAGCACGTTGGCGGTCGTGATGAACATGACGGCCGAGAGATCGAACGGGACGTCGAGATAGTGGTCCACGAAGGTGTGGTTCTGCTCGGGATCCAGGACCTCCAGCAGCGCTGAGGCCGGGTCGCCCCGGAAGTCGGCCCCCAGCTTGTCGATCTCGTCCAGCATGATGACCGGGTTGCGGGTGGCGCACTTGCGCAGCGCCTCGATGATCCGGCCGGGCAGGGCGCCGACGTACGTGCGCCGGTGGCCGCGGATCTCCGCCTCGTCGCGGACGCCTCCGAGGGAGAGCCGGTGGAACGCGCGGCCCATGGCCCGGGCGATGGAACGGCCCACCGAGGTCTTGCCCGTCCCGGGCGGGCCCACGAAGCAGAGGATCGGCCCGCGCGTCCCGGAGCGCAGCTTGCGCACGGCCAGGAACTCCAGGATGCGCTCCTTGACGCGCTCCAGGTCGTGGTGATCCTCGTCGAGGATCCCGCGCGCCCGGGCGAGGTCGATCGCGGCGGTCGATTCCTTCGCCCAGGGAAGGGCGATCAGCCAGTCCAGATAGGTACGCACGACGACGTGCTCGGCCGCGGCGGGCGGGATCGTCCGCAGGCGGTTCAGCTCGCGGTCGGCCGCTTCGCGCGCCGGCGGCGGCATCTTCGCCTTCTCGATCTCCTGCTGGAGCCGCTGGATCTCCACCTCGGTCTCGTCCCCGGATCCCAGCTCCTTCTGGATCGCCTTCAGCTGCTGGCGCAGGACGAACTCGCGCTGTCCCTTCTCCATCTCGTCCTGGACCTGCTGCTGGATCCGCGAGCCGAGCTCCATCACCTCGATCTCACGGCTGATGTGACGCGTCAGGCGCTGCAGCCGCTCCTTCACCGAGAGCATGTTCAGGTAGCTCTGCTTCTGCGCCAGATCGCGGACGAGCAGGGCGGCGGCCATGTCGGCGAAGCGGCCCGGCTCGCTGATGTTGAGGAGCGCCACGGCGAGCTCGTCGGACGCGATCGGCATCAGGGACAGCATGCGCGAGATCTGGTTCTGGAGGTTCTTCGTCAGCGCCTCCATCTCGACCGAGGTCTCCACCTGCTCCTCGAGCGTCTCGATCTCGCAGGTCAGATAGGGATCGGTCCGGTCCGCGCGCTTCAGTCGCACGCGCCGGATGCCGTTCACGAGGACCCTCAGGGAGCCGTCCGGGAACTTGAGCATGCGCTGGATGATCGCGGCCGTGCCGACCCGGTAGAGATCCGACTCGCCCGGCTTCTCCACCTCGGGGTCCTTCTGGGTCGCGAGTCCGACGAGGCGGTTCCCCCCCATGGCGTCCTCGATCAGGCGCATGCTTCCGGGGCGCCCCACGACGAGCGGTGAGGGGATGTGGGGGAAGATGACGGTGTTCTTCAGCGGCAGGATCGGCAGGGTGGCCGGGATCGAGGGAGCCTCGGTCCCCGGGCGCGCGGGGGCCTCGTCCTCGCCGGTCTCGATCTCCGCGACCGGGCCGATCCCGTTCTCGTCCGCCATCGGCGCTCCGCTTGAACTAGCTCCCGCTGATCGGCACCTGCCGCGCCGCGGTCCGGCCCTCGGGGATCTCGATCGTCAGGAAGCCGTCCCGGTAGCTGGCGCGGATTTTCTCCGCGTCGACCTCGCACGGCAGGGCGACGATCCGCTCGAAGGGACCGTAGGCGATCTCCATGTGATGCCAGCGCACGGCTCCCGAGGCCTCCGGCTCCTCCCGGACTCCCGAGACGCGCATGTAGCAGCCCTCGAGCAGGATCTCGATGCCGTCCCGGCTGACGCCCGGGATCTCCATCGTCACCTGGAAGCCCCTTTCGCACTCGAAGATGTCGACGCGGGGCACCCAGCCACGCTGCGGATCGACCGCCTCCGGGCCGTAGAGAAGACGGTCCATCATCCGCTCCATCCGGCGATGCAGCTCCGCCGCCTCGCTGGGTGGACCGATGCGGATGCGGACGATCGACATGGACTTCAGGCCTGGCGGCCCCTCCCGAGCGCATCGACCGTCCGGGACAGGCGGGCCTTGTAGCGGGCCGCCGTGTTGCGGTGGATGATGCCGTGGTTCAGAGAGCGATCGATGATCGAGAGCGTCCCCGGCAGGGCCTTGCGGGCGCCGTCGGCGTCCTTGCTCTCGACGAGAGCGCGGAATTTTTTCATCTGGGTCCGCAGACGGCTGCGCCGCGTGCGGTTGACCTCATTGCGCTTGAGGCTCTGGCGGTAGTTCTTGATTACGGATTTGGTGCGTGCCACGACGGGTGTACCTCCCTCCGGTTCATCTCTCCCTGAGACCGAGCCCGCGCAGCCGCTCGCGGGCGATGCGCGCCTCCTCGGTCTCGGGATAAGTGTCGATCACATGCTGGAGCTGCACCACCGCGTCGGCGGTGCGGTTCATTTCCAGGAGCGCCAGCCCCTTCTTCAGGAACGCGGGGCCGGTCTTGTCACCCCGCGGATAGTTCTTCACCAGGCGGTCGAAGGCCTCCACCGCCTCGGGATACTGCTGTTGACTGAAGTGCACCTCTCCCATGAGGTACTGCGCATCATCGGCCAGGGGACTGTCCGGATAACGCTCCAGAAAATCGGACAGCTCCTGCAGCGCGAGCGCGTAATTGCCCTTGGTGTAATCGGCGTAACCCTGGCGGTAGAGATTTTCGAGCGCCAGGGGAGGGTCACCCGCGGGCCGGTCGCGAGCGGCTGACGGGTCCCGTGGCGGCGCGCCCCCCGCGTCCGGAACGCCGGATCCGGCGGCGATGGTCGGGACGGGGGCCGGCTGCGCGGCGGGCGGCGTCGATCCGGCCGGGAGCGTCGCCACGAGCGCCTGCAGTGCGTCCCTCGTGGTCCGCAGATCCTGGACCACGGCGGTGACCCGCTGGTCGGAATCGTCCATCCGCGACTGCAGCCGCTGGATCTCCCTCTCGAGCGTCTCGAGCCTCAGGACGATCGTGGTCGGATCGGCCGCCGATCCTCCTGCGGCCGGCGCCGCCGACTCGCGCAGCCGGGACACCTCGTCCGTGAGGACGGCGTTCTCCTTCTGGATCTTCCACAGCTGCTGCTGGATGTTGTCGAGATCGACCTGGATCTGATGAACGCCCGGGGTGGCGCACGCGGCGAGCAGCAGGACGGCGGCCGCTGGCAGACCGGCGGCCCCGCGCCGCGCGCGGGGCCGCCCTGCGACCGCTCTTCGGGCGGTGATCTCGATCATGACTCCCGCGTCAATCGGCCCGCCACACGAACTCCGCGCGCCGGTTCTTCGCCCAGGCGGACTCGTTGTGGCCGCGCTCGAGCGGACGTTCCTTGCCGTAGCTGATGATGCTCAACCGGGACGCCGGAACCCCCTGGGCGATCAGGAAGTCGCGCGCCGCGCGGGCCCTCCGCTCGCCCAGCGCGAGGTTGTATTCCACCGTGCCGCGCTCGTCGCAGTGGCCCTCGATGCGGATCTTCAGCTGGCTGTACTCCCTCTTACTGATCGCCGTGGCGTTGCGGATCAGGGTCCGGCGCGCGTCCTCGCGCAGATCGGACTTGTCGAAATCGAAGTGGATCCGGGCGACGATTCCCTCGGCGTTCAGGCGCGCGGCCAGCGACGACGGCGTCTCGCGAACCGGTTCGGCCCTCGGCTCGGGCTCCTTGAAGTCCTCCATCTCGTCGACCGGCTCGGCCTTCTGGGGCGGCGGGATCGTCGGAGGTGAGGTGCGGACCGGCTCTGCAGGCGGCTTGGACTTGCAGGCGGTCGGCAGCGCGAGGCAGCAGATGATCAGAGCCGTCACGAGCAGGGAGCGGGGGATCCTTTCAAGCATCGACAATCCTCCTCCGGTCGATGGAAGCCGACCCGACTGAGCGGAAACGTCAGAGCATGCACTGCGTCAGCCCGGCCACGCCAGCTGACGGCCCCGGCCGGGTCCGAAAGGGCGCCGTCGCGGCCGTGGATTATAGCATGCGTTCCCCCGGGGGTCAGCGCGACCAGGAGGGGGAGAAGTTGCTGCCGCCGCGGGTGAGACGGCGCTGCCGGGAGCCGTCGAAGTCCATCGTGTAGATGTCGAACCCGCCGGTCCGGTTGGAGGCGAAGACGATGTGACGGCCGTCGGGGGACCAGCGCGGCCATTCGTTGATGTTGGTCTCCCGCGTCAGCTGCCGCAGTTCGCCGGAGAGGAGATTCTTCACGAAGATGTCGAAACCCCCCGGGACGCGGGCCGCGAAGGCGATGGCGTCGCCCCGCGGGGACCAGGAGGCGGCGTCGCAGTACGACAGCTCGAAGGTCAACCGCCGCACGTTCGAGCCCTCGGCGTCCATGATGTAGATCTGGGGCGATCCCGATCGGTCCGAGGTGAAGGCTATCTCGCGCCCGTTCGGGCTCCACGCGGGCGAGGTGTCGATCGCCTCGTTGCGCGTCAGGCGCGTGAGCCGCCGATCGGAGATCCGAAGCGTGTAGATCTCGGCGTTTCCGTCGCGGCTGCTGGAGAAGGCCAGGAGGCGGCCGTCGGGGGACCAGGCCGGGGCGCTGTTCAGCTCGCCCCCCTGGGGGAAGGCGAGCTGCAGATTCCCCTTGTTGTCCAGGATGACGAGTTCCGGGCCGGCGCTGCGATACGACACGAAGGCGATGCGGGTGGCGTCGGGCGACCAGGAGGGCGACAGGTTGATCGAGCCGGTGGCGCTGATCTTCTTCCTCCGCGCCCCGTCGTAGTCCATGACGAAGATCTCCTTGGCGTCGCCGACCTGGGAGACGTAGGTGATCCGGGTCATGGCGACGCCGGTCTCCCCGGTGTACTGGCGGATGATCTCGTTGCTCAGCTTGTGAGCCACGAGCCGCTGCAGCTCGATCTCCCCGCGGTACTTCTTGCCGACGACCATCCGCTTCTCCGTCGTGTCGTAGACGCGCCCCTCGAAGACGACGCTCGGCGACTCCAGATCGACCCGCCCGACCAGCAGGGCCTCCGCCCCGATGCCGAGCCACTCCTTGTAGTTGATCCGGCGGCCCCCGCCGTCCGGGATCAGATTGTGGTACTCCTCGGGGACGATGTGGAAGTAGCCGGAAAAATCGAGGTCGTCGCGCACCACCCGCCGGATCGTCTCGGCGATCTCCCCGGTGCGGCCGTCCACGCCGTCCGCCTCCAGCTTCGGGATCGCGATCGGGATCTTCCGGCGTGCCTCGCCCTCGATGCGGATGGTCGGAACGCCCGGATCGAACCCCTCCGGGACGGCGACCGCGGGCGGGGACGTCTCCTCCTGGGTGCGCGCGGGGCCGGCCGGGACGAGGGTCGCGCACAGCGCCGCGGCGAGCGCGGCGAATTTCGGGATCGTCGGGACGCGATCGGTTCGGCGCATGCTGGTCAGCTCACTCGGGGGCCCGCAGAACGAACTCGACCGGAACTGTGATCGACGAGCGCGTGATCTGGGGAGGGAAGGGCGGGAACGGCTGCGCCTCCCGCACCGCCCGCAGGATCGATCGGTCCAGCGCGTCGTACCCGCTCGGCGTGAGCAGCTCCAGCGCGGTGACGCGGCCGCCGCTGCTGAGGCCGAGGCGGACGGTGACGACGAGCGTGCGGCGGTCGGTGAACTCGGGCGGATAGATCGGCTTCTGCCAGCTCATCTCGATCCGACGCCGCAGGAGGGCGAAGTAAAACGTGTAGGCGTCCCCCAGCAGCGTCCCCTCGCCACCGGGCACGCCGATCGTGGCGGACCCGGTCCCCCCGATCGCGGACGCCGGGCCGGCCCCGTCGAGCGGTCCCCGCTCCGCCCCCGCTCCGGCCGCCGTCGCCGGCTCGCTCTTGGCGGGCTCCGGGGGCGCCGACTCGGGCGGTGGCTCCGCCGGCTTCTTAGGCTCCGGCTTCGGAACCTCTTTCTTGGGCTCCGGCCTGGGGATCTCTTTCTTCGGCTCGGGGGTCGGCTTCGGCCGATCGGGGATCGGGATCGGCTTCTCCTCCTTAGGGGCCGCGGGCGGCGCGCTCATCTCGCGCGGCGCCGCGCGCTCGCCCCCCCGCCTGCGGATCGGCGCCGGGGCGGGTAGCGAGACGAGATCCACGACGTAGACGGGATTCCCGGGGCCGGCGCGCGGCAGCAGCCGCGGCAGCCCGATCGCGGCCCCGAAGCCGGCCAGGTGCAGCGCCAGGGAGAAGATCAGCATCCGCCTCCACCCGCGCGGGGGCGCGGTGGACTTCACGAGCCGGATCGTCCCGCGGCTCACCGCGAGCCTCCCGAGGAGCCGGTCCGCCTCTTCTCGACCGGCAGCGTGACCATGCCGATGCGATCGGCCCCGGCCCTCTTGATCTGGTCCATCACCATCATCACGCGGCCGTAGGAGACCTCCTGGTCGGCCCGCAGGAAGACGAAATCGATCCCGCGCTGCTCCATCTCGGTCTTCAGCCGGTCGGTGAGCAGCTGGATGTTCACCGGCCGCTCGTTCAGGTAGACCATGTTCTCCCGGTCGACCGAGACCACAAGCCTCTGCTCGGTGGCGTCGCTGCCCGATTCGGTCTTGGGAAGGCGCACATCGATGCCGCGGGTCATCATGGGCGCCGTCACCATGAAGATGATCAGCAGCACCAGCATGACGTCCACGAGGGGGGTCACGTTGATCTCGGACAGCGAGGGCCCGTACCGTCCGCGCGTCCGTCCGGGAAGGCTCACGGCCATGGCGTCTTCGTCGTGCGCTCGGGGGCGCTCAAATCCGGAGCTGGCTCGCTTCGACGGGAGCCTGGGGGACGCGGCTCGCGTCGATCTGCGCCTCGGTGATGGTCGAGAAGGCCAGGACGAACCTCTCGATCCGCCCGCCCAGGCGCCGGGCGCGGGCGAGCAGGTGATTGTAGGCCACGACGGCCGGTATCGCCGCGAACAACCCGGCGGCGGTGGCGACGAGGGCCTCGGAGATGCCGGGGGCGACGGCGGCCAGGTTCGCCGTGCCGGCGATGCCGATCCCCTGGAACGCGTTCATGATGCCGATGACGGTGCCGAACAGGCCGATGAACGGCGTGACGCTCCCGGTCGTCGCCAGGATCCCGAGGTGGCGATCGAGATCGTCCGCCTGCGCGGCGGCGCTCTCCTCCAGGCGGCGTCTGACGCGCGCGATGGTGCGCTCGCGCGAGTCGTCCGGAACGGCGCCGCCGGCGCGCAGCCGCTGCACGCCCTCGGCCACCGCCCCGGTCAGCTCGCGGAACCCCTCCAGGAAGATCGGCACGAGGGGACTGGCGCCGTAGCGCGTGGCGCGATCCCTCAGGTCGGTCAGCCGGTTCTCCTTCTCGAGATCGTTGAGGAAAGCCTCCGAGTCGCGCTCGGCGCGGTTGAACGCGCGGACGCGCTCGATGATCACCGCCCAGGAGAGGACCGAGAAACCGAACAGGAGCACGAGGATGATCTTGACGAAGGTGCCGGACTCGGCGACCAGGCTGAGCAGATCGCCCTGGAAGCCCTGTCCGGCCGCGGCGGCCAGCGGCGTCGAGCCGAAAAACTCTGTCATGTTGAAGTGGGACCTCCCGCCCTCGAACGGGGGCGAAATGGCGCAACGTTCACATCGCACGTAAGTTAGCACACGGTCCATTCCTTGACAACCTGAGATCCCCCCTGTTAGCATCGCGTCGCGTTGGGGCCCGCGCGGACGGCACCTCCTTCATGATCCGTTGCGTCCACATCAAGAATCTCGCCATCGTCCGGGAGGCCACCCTCGATCTCGGGCCGGGCCTGAATCTCCTCACGGGCGAGACCGGCGCCGGCAAGTCGATCCTCGTCGACGCGCTGCTTCTGGTCGCGGGGGGCCGGGCCGGCGCCGACGTCGTGCGGTCGGGCGCCGACAGGGCCTCGGTCGAGGTAGTCGTCGATCTGGCGGGCAACCGCGCGGCGGCGGCGTTTCTCCGGGATCGCGGCTACGAGCCGGAGGACGGCTCGATCGTCGTGCGGCGCGAGGTCGCTGCGCAGGGGAAGGGACGGGCCTTCATCGGAGGGGCGCTGTCTCCGCTCGCCGACCTCCGGGCGCTGGGCGTCCTCCTCGTCGACGTTCACGGGCAGCACCAGCACCAGACGCTTCTGGATCCCGCGCGGCATCGCGGCCTGCTCGATCGCCAGGCGGGCCTCGATGGGGAACTCGAGCCGATGCGGGAGGCGGCGCGCCGTCTGTCCGCGGCCATGGAGCGGCTCGCGACGATGCGTGAGGGATCGCAGAGGCTCGCGCAGCGGGTGGACCTCCTGAGGTTCCAGGTCGACGAGATCGATCGGGCCGGGCTCCGGGCCGGGGAGCGCGCGGATCTTCTCGCGGAGAGGGAGCTGCAGCGCAACGCGGAGACCATTCTGAAGCAATGCGAGTCCGCGCACGAGGCGCTCTACGCGGGCGAGACGGCGGCTCTGGGCCTGATCGCGGAGGCGATCCGGGACGCGCGCGCGGTCGGCCGGTTCGACGAATCGATCCGCGAGAGCGTGGAGCGCGCCGAGTCGGCGCGCGCCGACCTGCAGGAGCTGGCCATCGCCCTGCGCGACTATCCGTCGCGTCTCAGCTTCGACCCCTCGCGACTGGAGGCGATCGAGGAGCGGCTCGTCGCGATCGATGCCCTCCTGCGCAAGTACGCGCCGGGAGGCAGCGAGGAGGGGATCCTGGCCTACCGGGAGGCCGCCGCCGCGGAGCTCGGGCAGCTCACGGACGGATCGGAATCGGTCTCGGACCTGGAGCGGCGCGTGGAGGACCTGCGGGCTGCGGCGCTGGCCATCGCCGCCGATCTGTCGCGCCGGAGGAAGCGGGCGGGCGCCGCGCTGGAGAAGAGCGTGGAGCGGGCGCTCGCGGATCTGGGCATGGGCCGGACGAGATTCGCCGTCGATTTCCGCGCGCGGGCCGCCCCGGGCAGCGGTTTGTGGGTCGAGGGTGAGGAGGTTGCCGTTGACGGGGCGGGATACGACGTGGTGGAATTCTTTCTCTCGGCGAACGTGGGCGAGGCGATGCGCCCGCTCGCCTCGGTCGCATCGGGGGGCGAGTTGTCGCGTATGATGCTGGCGCTGGAGGTCGTCCTGAGACGGAAGGCCGAGGCGCGGACCCTGGTGTTCGACGAGGTGGACGCGGGCATCGGCGGGGCGGTGGCGGAAGCCGTCGGCCGCCAGCTCCGGGAGATCGCGCGCACCCATCAGGTCCTCTGCGTGACGCATCTGCCCCAGATCGCGTCGCAGGCCGATCACCACGTGGCGGTGGCCAAGCGGGCGACGCGGGGGCGCACCGAGGTGACCCTCGAGTCGCTGGACGGGGCCGGGCGGGTGCGCGAGCTCGCGCGCATGCTGGCCGGAGAGCGGGTGACGAACACCGCGCTGCGGCACGCGGCGGACATGCTCGAGCGGGCGGCCCCGAAATGAGCGGAACGCGGGAGATGCAAGGGCCATGAAGGTCATCGCCGTCTATCCGGGCACCTTCGACCCGATCACGAACGGGCACCTGGACATCATCACGCGCGGCCACCGCCTGTTCGACGAGATCATCGTCGCGGTCCTCGGGAATCCCGACAAGGAGCCGTTCTTCTCGGTGGAGGAGCGCACCGAGATCCTGCGAGCCGTGGTCGGCCGCCTGCCGAACGTCCGCGTCGAGTCGTTCGACGGCCTGCTCGTGGACTACGTCCGATCGCGCGGGGCGACGGCGATCGTGCGGGGGCTGCGCGCGCTGTCCGATTTCGAGTACGAGTTTCAGATGGCCCTCATGAACCGGAGGCTCCGGCCCGACATCGAGACCGTCTTCATGATGCCGAGCGAGGCCTACTCCTACGTCAGCAGCCGTCTGGTGAAGCAGGTCGTGCAGCTCGGCGGCGACGTCAGCGGGCTCGTGCCGAAGGAGGTTCTCGATCGGCTTAAGGGGCGCTGCGCGCCCGCGAGGTCCGGATGACCACCGGGCCGCGGTCCACCCTCGCCGGCCGGCTGTCGGCCGTCAGCGTCTCGCCGACGCTGGCCGTCATGATGGAGGCGAAGTCGCTGCGGGCGCGGGGCGTCGACGTCATCGATTTCGGCCCGGGCGAGCCCGACTTCAACACGCCCGAGAACATCAAACGGGCCGGCGCCGGGGCGATCGCGGCGGATCAGACTCACTACACGGACGCCTCCGGGATCCCGGAGCTGCGGCAGGCGATCGCGAGGCGCTACGGCGAGCGGCACGGCGCGCCGTGGACCGAGGCGGAGGTGATCACCGGCGTGGGGGGCAAGAACGTGCTGTTCCTCCTCGCGCTCGCCCTCTTCGAAAAGTCCGATCGCGTGGCGATGTACGCGCCGTACTGGGTCTCCTTCCCGGAGCAGATCCGGCTGTGCGACGCCGAGCCGGTCATCCTGCCGGGGCGCGGGGACGACGGCCTCGTGCCGCGCGCTGCGGCGCTCGAGGAATCCGGGGACGGCGTGAAGGCGGTCATCCTGAACTCGCCGTGCAACCCCAGCGGCGCGGTGATTCCCCCCGACGAGGTGGAACGCTTCGTCCGTTTCTCCGAGCGCACCGGCGCCCTCATCATCTCGGACGAGACCTACGACACGTTCCACTACGGGCCCGGCGAATTCGCCTCGTTCGCCGCCCACGCGAAGCGGCTGGCCGACCGGCTGGTGCTCGTCAATTCCGTGTCGAAGACCTATGCCATGACGGGATGGCGGGTCGGGTACGCTCTCGGCCCGCGGCCGATCATCCAGGCGATGAGGAAGGTCCAGTCGCACGATGCCACCCATACCTCCTCCATCTCGCAGGCCGCGGCCCTCGAGGCGCTCCGCGGCCCCCAGGACTCGGTCGGCGCCATGCGCGAGGAATACCGGCGCCGGCGCGACGAGCTCGTCCCGGCCCTCAACCGGATCCGGGGGGTGCGCTGCGCGACCCCCGCCGGCACGTTCTACGCCTTTCCCAACGTCGAGCAGGGCATGCGCGCGCTGCGATGCGACACGTCGGTGGAGTTCGCGCGCCGGCTGCTCTCCGAGATCGCCGTGGCCTGCGTGCCGGGCGAGGCGTTCGGCATGCCCGGCTACATGAGGATGTCCTACGCGCTCTCGGTGGATCGCATCCGCGCCGGAGTCGAGAGGCTGCGCGGTCTTCTGGGGGAGGTGAAGGGATGACCCATCGGCGGTCCGGTCGGCGCACGCGTCTGGCGCTCTTCATCCTCCTGCTGGGACTGTCGGCGACGGCCTCCTCGACGGCGCCGGAGGAGGCCCTCGTCTACACGATCACGATCGACGACGTCATCCACCGGATCACGGCGAACTTCCTGATCGAATCGATCAAGACGGCCAACGAGGCGGAGGCGGCCCTGTTCATCCTGAAGCTCAACACGCCGGGCGGGATGATGAACGCCATGGAGGACATGATCAGCGCCATCACGACGTCGAAGGTGCCGGTGGTCGTCTTCGTCAACGGCAGCAAGGCCGCGAGCGCCGGGTTCTTTCTCACCATCTCCGCCGACGTCGCGGTCATGGCGCCGGGCACGCGCATCGGCGCGGCGCACCCCGTCCTCGGGCTGGGCGAGATCCCCGAAGGCTCGCCGCTGAACGCCAAGATCGAGAATGACGCGGCCGCCTACGCCCGATCGCTGGCGACGAATCGCGGCCGCGACGCCGAGGCCGCGGAGGAGGCCGTGCGCGAGAGCCGCTCCTTCACCGAGCGCGAGGCGCTCTCCCTGGGCCTGATCGACTACATCAGCAGCACGGAGGGGGAGATCCTGGAGATCCTCGACGGCAAGCAGATCCTCCGGTTCAACGGCAGCACGCAGACGCTGAACCTGGCGCGTGTCCGGATCGAGTCCCTGGACATGAGCGGACGGGAGCGCTTCCTCAGCCGGCTCGCGGATCCCGTCGTCGCCGTGACGCTGTTCCTGCTGGGGCTGCTCGGCCTGTACATCGAGTTCACGCACCCCGGACTGATCGCCCCCGGCGTCATCGGGGGAATCTGCCTCCTGCTGTTCGTCCTCGCCTCGCAGGCGCTGCCGGTGAACTGGGTCGGAGTCATCCTGATCCTGTTGGGGATCGTGCTGTTCGTCCTGGAGATCAAGATCACGAGCTACGGACTGCTCACGCTGGGCGGGATCGGGTGCCTCGTGTTCGGCGCCCTGCTGCTGTTCCGCGAGGCGGAGGGGATCCCCGGACTGGAGGCGGCCCGAGGCACCATCCTGGGGGTGGCCATCACGGCCGCGCTCCTGATGTCGATCCTGACCGGCCTCGTCGTGCGCGCCTGGCGCAGCCGATCGGTGAGCGGCGCCTCCGGGCTCGTGAGCGAGGTGGGGCTGGCGCTGACCGATCTCGATCCCGAGGGGAGGGTGTTCGTGCACGGGGAGTACTGGAACGCGCGGGCCGACCGGCCGGTGCGCAAGGGCGCCCGGGTACGCGTCACGCGCGTGGACGCGCTGCGCCTGGACGTGGAGGAGATACCATGACGCGCCGGGCGGGCGCGGAGGAGGTTTCATGACGGGATTCATCTCGGCACCGTTCCTCACGGTCGTCCTGCTGATCGTCCTGTGGCTCATCTCGAGCATCAAGATCCTAAACGAATACGAGCGGGGCGTCATCTTCCGCCTCGGACGGCTGTTGCCGCAGGCGAAGGGGCCGGGCATCATCATCGTGCTGTTCCCGATCGATCGCATGGTGCGCGTCTCGCTTCGGACCGTCGTGCACGACGTGCCGCCCCAGGACGTCATCACCCGCGACAACGTCTCCGTGAAGGTGAACGCGGTCATCTACTACCGCGTCCTCGAGCCGCGCAAGGCCGTCGTCGAGGTGGAGCAGTTCCATTACGCCACCTCGCAGCTGGCCCAGACGACGCTGCGGTCCGTCCTCGGCCAGGTGGAACTGGACGATCTGCTCAGCCAGAGGGAGCGGCTCAACGCCCAGCTGCAGGAGATCCTCGACCGGCACACGGATCCCTGGGGCGTCAAGGTCTCGGCGGTCGAGGTCAAACACGTCGACCTGCCCCCCGAGATGCAGCGCGCGATGGCCAAGCAGGCGGAGGCGGAGCGCGAGAAGCGCGCGAAGATCATCCACGCGGAAGGCGAGATGCAGGCGTCGGAGCAGCTGGCCAACGCGGCCGACAAGATCTCCAAAAATCCGACGACGATCCAGCTGCGCTACCTTCAGACTCTGACGGAGATCGCGACCGAGAAGAACTCGACCATCCTGTTCCCGGTGCCTGTGGACATCTTCAATCTGCTCCGGGGCCGGGGCGACTGACGCGGCGCCGAACCCGGGGCGCGCCCCCCGCCGGGGGCGTCGGCCCCCGAGGAGAGGAATGACCGATCCCGATCGCCCGAAGGATGATCTCCAGATCTGCCGCGCGGCGCTGGCGGTGGCCCGGCAGATCGATCTCCAGGCGGTGTCCGACGGGATCGTGAAGGCCGTGCTGCGCTACGGACATGCAACGGCCGCCCTGCTCTATCTCTACGACGACGAGAACGACACCTTCCATCTCAAGGCGTGCCACATCCCGCCCGACGATCCGCTGCGGCGCGGGCTGCTGACCCTGGATCTGGCCGAGATCCGGGGCAAGGGTCCGCCCACCACCTGGACGCCGAACGCGACGCGCGCGCCGGCGGCGCTCCGCAACCTCTCGATCGAGCAGGTGCTGGCGATCCCGCTGCCCGGCACCGGGGCGCTCATCGGCATGCTCCTCCTGGCGCGCGAGCGGCAGTCGCTCCCGGTCGACGACATGGATCGCGTCGGACGGCTCGTGCCGGAGCTGCTGCCCGCCCTGGTGAACGCCATGGTCGTCGAGCGGTATCGCGACCTGGTGATCAAGGACGATCAGACGGAGTCCTACAACCGGCGGTATTTCGAGCGCTTCCTCAGCGAGGAGGTTTACCGCGCCCACCGGTACAAGACCTCGCTCTCGCTCATCTTCCTCGACATGGACAACCTCAAGGAGGTCAACAACCGGTACGGTCACGCGATCGGCAGCAAGGCGCTCCGCGAGGTCTCGCGCCGGCTGATCGGGACCATCCGTGGGAGCGACAAGCTGTTCCGCTACGGCGGGGACGAGTTCTGCATCGTCCTTCCCGAGACCGACCGGCAGGGGGCGTGCGAGCTCGCCGAGCGGCTGCGGGCCGCACTGAGAACCCGCTCCTTTCTCGTCGACGACACTCCCGGGATGGCGCTCACGGCCTCCTTCGGCATCGCCTCGTATCCCGAGCACGCGCGCACCAGCCTCGCTCTGGTGCGCTGCGCGGATCGGGCCATGCAGCGGGTCAAGAAGCTGGGCAAGAACTCGATCGGCATCTCCAGCCCCGAGGAAGGGGACGTGCCCAGGGCCGCCGGAGGAAGGCCGTGAAGGGGGAGGGGCGGCTGCGCTTCCTGGTTCTCTCGGTGCTGGGGCTCGCGGCGCTGATGCTGGCGGCCGCGCGGTGGGCGGGCCATGGATCCCTGCCCTGGCGCGGGAGCCCGGAAGACGCGGCGGGGCCGCCTGACGGGGAGGATGCCGCCGCGGGATCGGTGGACATGGACCTCAGTTTCTACAAGAAGCTGGGCGTACCGCGCGCCCGGGGCGCGGAGAAGGACCTGCTGCAGGCCGATCCCCGGGAAGACGGCGACGCGGCGGGGGCGTACGTCGTCCAGGCGCTGGTGACGCGCAGCCGCGATCGCGCCCGCCGGCTGAGCGATCGCCTCCGGGCGAAGGGGATGCAGGCGGCCGTCATCGAGGGGAACGTCGGAGGAGAGGTCATCTATCGGGTGCGCGTGGGTCGCTACCGCGACCGCGAGGTGGCCGAGATCGTGGCCCGGCGCATCCGGGAGACGGAGGATCTCGACCCCTGGGTGCTCCAGGAGGCCCGCTGAATGGAGACCGCGCGCAGGAGGGGGGAGGATCGCAGGCTGATCGGCGAGATGCTGGTCGAGCGCGGCCTGGTGTCGTGCGCCGGACTCAGGACCGGCCTCGAGGAGCAGCGGCAGAGCGGCGGCCGCCTGGGATACAACCTGCTCAGGCTCGGGGCCGTGGCGTCGGCACCGTTTCACCTCTTCCTCAAGGACCACCTGCCCGCTCTGGCGCCGGATCTCGTCGAAGCGATCCGCGGCGCGCCCTCGATCGATCTCCTGCCGGCCCGGCTGGCTTACCACTACGGGATGGTGCCGGTGAGGGTCGAGGACGGCGTCCTCGATCTGGCGGTGGCGACGGCCGATCATCCTGCGCTGCTCCCCGCCGTCGAGCAGCTCACCGGGCTCCGGGTGGAGCCGATCGTGTGCCCTCCGCCCCTCATTGCCGGGGCCCTGCAGCGCTGGTATCCCGGGGAGGTCGAGCCGGGCGTCGTGTTCAGGGCCTTCGGCGATCATCGGTTCGTGATCTCCGATGCGCGCCGGGGGATCCGTCCGCTTCTTCCCGAGCTGGTCCGTCCAGACGCGCCGTCCTCGGACTGGCTGCGCGCGATCACGGCCGAGGCGATCCGGCGCGGATGCCGCAGGATCCTGCTGGAGCCGCACGATGACGGGGCCCGCGCTCTGATGAACGGCGCGGCCGGCGACGCGGCGACCCTCGCGATTCCCCGCGGCGTGTACCCGGGACTGGCCCGCCTGATCGAGGGCGTCTCCGGCATGGCGTCCCGCGGACGCGTCGTCCCGAGGGACGGACGGGTGGAGTTCAGCGCCGGCGATCGCCGTCTGGCGGGTTCGATCCGGTCGCTGCCGGGGCTTCGCGGCGGGACCTTCCAGATCGATCTCCGGGTGCGGCGCGTCCGCGCGCTCGGGCGGGACGTGCGCTGGGCCCGTCTGCCCGACCTGACCGCGGACCTGGATCGCATGCGACGCGATCACCGGGGCGTGCTCCTGATCGCCGGCGCGGGTCCCGACGACCTCGCCGCGGGCGCCGATGCGGTTCTCGATCTCCTCGAGGATCGGCTGCCGGTGCGCGCCTCGATCGGCGACTGGCTGCCGCAGCGGCCGGGGATGCGCGTGATCGGCACGCGCGAGCCTGACGAGGCCGTTCCGATCGAGGCGATGATCCGGCGCGCGCTCGAGGAGGAGCCGGACCTTCTCCTGCTTCCGGTATTCGAGCGGCGCCGGGAGGCCGGTCCGATTCTTGAGCTGGCTCTGCGGCAGGCCCTGATCGTTCCCGTTCTCGCGGCCGACGCCTTCGAGGCGGCTGAGTGGGTGGCCCGGTCGGCCCACGGCGACCCGCGCGCGGCCGGCGCCGTCGTCGGGATCGTCGCGTCGCGGCTCATGGAGCGGCTGTGCGCGGAATGCCGGCACCCGTTCGATCCTCACGATCTTCTTTCGCCCGGGCCGCGACACCGCTCCGCGGGGCCCGGCCGGTATTACGTCGCTCAGGGGTGTTGCTCGTGCCGCGGCTCGGGCCTTCTCGATCTGGAGCCGGTGTTCGAGTACATCCCCGGCGCGATCGCACGGAGTTTCCAGCCGATGAGCGACGCCGCGGCGATGCGCGATCGATGCGCGCAGGACGGCATGACCACGCTGTTTCACGCCGGCCTGCAGCAGGCCGCCGCCGGCGCCGTGGACGTCCGCGAGCCGCTTCGCCTGCTGCTGCATGATCTCTCCTGACGGCCCGGGCCCGAAGCGCGCGATCCTGGCCATCCTGTCCGGCGCGCTGCTCGCCCTGTCGTATCCGCGCTTCGACCTCTTCCCCCTGGCGTTCGTCGCCCTCGTGCCGCTTCTCGCCGCCGCAGGCGCGGCCACGGTGCGGGGCGCATTCGGACTGGGACTTCTCACCGGAATCACGTTCAACGGCATCCTCCTCTACTGGCTGATCCCGGTGATGGAGCGCTACGGGGGCCTGCCGGGCGCCGCGAGCATCGCACTTCTGGGCCTCCTGGTCCTCTATCTGTCGCTCTATACGGGCGCGTTCGCCGCCGTGGTGACGGCCTGGACGAGGCGTTACGGCGACCTGGGGCTCCTCCTTGCGCCGATCGCGTGGGTGGCGCTGGAGCTGGCGCGCGCTCGTGTGCTGGGCGGCTTCCCGTGGGGCCTGCTGGGATACTCTCAATACCGCAACCTGCCCGTCCTGCAGGTCGCTTCTCTCGGCAGCGTCTACGCGGTCTCCTTCGTCGTTGCGGCGTGCAATGCCGCCGTCGCCGTGGCGATCCCTCGCGCCGGACGGGGCCCGCGCGTCCCCCTGTGGGGCGCGGCGGGCGTGCTCGCGGCCGTCGCCGCCGTGCACCTCGGCGGAGCGCTCGCGCTCCACATGCCGCCGGCCGGTGGCGGTGCGGGTGAGGTGGTGGCGCTCGTCCAGGCCAATGTCCCCCAGGATCGGAAGTGGGATCGCGGGGCGGAGGACGCCATCGTCGGGGAGCTCATCGAGATGACGCGGCGCGCGGCCGCCGCGGGCGCCCGCATCGTCATCTGGCCGGAGTCGAGCAGCCCGCTGTCGTTCCGGCGGGTCGTCCCGGCTCGACCGGGGGGCGCTCCCGATCCGGTCGTCGAGGAACGCCCCGGCTACGCGGATCGGATCTCGGCCGTCGCCCGTGAGCTGGACATTGAGTTGATCGCCGGCAGCGTCGATTACCGCGTGGAGGGGGGGACCATCCGCGCTCTGAACAGCGCGTTCCGGGTCGGAGCCGACGGTTCCATCGGCCCGACCTACGACAAAGTGCAGCTCGTCCCCTTCGGCGAGTACGTGCCGCTCCGGCGATTGCTGTTCTTTGTCAACCCGATGGTCGAGGGGGCGATCGCCGAGTTTGCCCCCGGCCGCCGGTTCGAGCCCCTGCCGACCCGCGCCGGGCCGGCCGCGACGGTGATCTGCTACGAGGCGATCTTCCCGAGGGTCGTCGCGCGCATCGCCCGCCGCGCCGCGTTCCTCGTCAACATCACGAACGACGCCTGGTTCGGCCGCAGCGCCGGCCCGCACCAGCACCTGGCGATGGCGATCGTCCGCTCGGTCGAGCTCCGTCGCGATCTGGCGCGGGCCGCCAACACCGGGATCAGCGCGCTGGTCGATCCCTACGGCCGCATCGTGCAGCGCAGCGAGCTGGAGGAGAGGACCGTCCTTCTGGGGCGTGTCCGGCCTCGTTCCGACAGGACGCTCTGCGCGGTCATCACGGATCGGTTCGCCTGGGCGTGTGCTATACTGACGCCGTTGCTCCTCTTCGCCCGGCGCCGCGCGCGCGCACGGGACGCACCGGACCCCGCTCGGGATATGTGACGTCATGGCCCAGTTGCCGAAGAGCCTGGCACTCGACGATCTCGTCCGCAAGGCCGATCGCCTGCGGGAGCGCTACGCCGAGATCCGGGGGCATCTTTGATCTGAACGCCCTCGCGGGGGAGATCAAGGACCTCGACGCCCGCGCCGCCGATCCCGACCTCTGGTCGGACCCCGCCCGCGCCCAGACGATCCTGCAGCGCCGCACCCGGCTCAACGAGGAGGTCGAGGCGCACCGCGCCCTCACCAAAAAGGTCGAGGACGTGGGGGCTTGCCTCGAGCTCGCATCCGAAGGGGAGGACGTCCAGAACGATCTCGAGCACGCCGTGGCCGACCTCGAGGCTGCGCTCGACGCGCGCGAACTCGAGATGATGCTGACCGGCGAGCACGACGGCGGCGACGCCATCCTGACCATCCACTCCGGAGCCGGAGGAACCGAGTCGCAGGACTGGGCCGAGATGCTGTACCGCATGTACATGCGCTGGGCCGAGTCGAGCGGCTACGCGGTCGAGACCCTCGACCACCAGCGCGGTGACGAGGCCGGCATCAAGAGCGCCACCCTCCTCGTGCGCGGGCACAACGCGTACGGGTTCCTGCGCGCCGAGAACGGTGTCCACCGCCTGGTGCGGATCTCACCGTTCGACGCGTCCGGGAGGCGGCACACCTCCTTCGCGTCGGTGTACGCCTATCCCGATCTAGACGACGACATCGAGGTGGACGTGGAGGCGAAGGATCTGAGGATCGACACCTACCGCAGCAGCGGGGCCGGGGGCCAGCACGTCAACGTGACCGACTCGGCCGTGCGCATCACCCACCTGCCCACCGGCATCGTCGTATCGTGCCAGAACGAGAGATCGCAGCACCGCAATCGGGAGATGGCGATGCGCATCCTCAAGTCGCGCCTGTACGAGCAGGAGGTGCGCCGGCGGGACGAGAAGCGCCAGGTGGAGGAGGGGGCGAAGAAGGACATCGATTTCGGGAGCCAGATCCGGTCCTACGTCATGCAGCCGTACCGCATGGTGAAGGACCACCGCACCGGGTACGAGATGGGGGATGTCGACCGGGTCCTCGACGGGGATCTGGGCGGCTTCATTCGCACCTTCCTTCTCCAGCGCAACGCTTCCGCCGGCGGGACAGGGGCCGGAAACCGCGGCTCTTGACAGATTTACGCGCGATCCTTATATTAGCACTCGATGTCAACGAGTGCTAACGGGACGGGTGAATGATGGTGGACACCGCCCTCGACGAGCGCACCCAGGAGATCCTCAAGCACATCGTCTCGAGTTACATCCTGACCGGCGAACCGGTCGGATCGCGGACGATCGCCAAGCTGAGCCGCGAGGGGCTGAGCCCGGCCAGCGTGCGCAACGTCATGGCGGACCTCGAGGAGATGGGGTTCCTCGGCCAGCCGCACACCTCCGCCGGGCGCGTCCCCACGGACAAGGGGTATCGCTACTACGTCGACTCGCTCCTGCCCGAGGCGCGCGTCGGCTCGCGCGAGCGCGCTCTGATCGCTCAGCAGATGGAGAGCATCGGAGGCGAGATCCGCGAGGCCATGGAGGTGATCCCGAGGCTCCTCTCCCGGCTGACCAGCCAGGTCGGATACCTCATCTCCCCGCCCATCGGTGAGGTTCGTCTCAAGCACATCGAGTTCCTCCGCCTGCACGCGCGCCGCATCCTCGTGATCTTCGTCGATCAGACGGACATGGTCAGCCACCGGGTTCTGGACATGGAGGACGACTACACCCAGACCGACCTGGAGCGCGCCGGCCGATACCTCGTGGGGGAGTTCGCCGACATGACGCTGCACGAGATCCGGAGCCGGCTCGTCACCCTCATGGCGGAGGAGAAGGCCACGGTCGATCGCCTACTCGCGGACGCGATCACGCTGGGGACGCGCTATCTCGATTCCGAGTCGGACGAGCGCCGCATGGTCCTGGACGGAACCCTGAACATCATGAATCACCCGGAGCTGTCGGACACGGAGACCGTCCGGCGCCTGTTCGAGACGTTCGAGGAGAAGCACCACCTCGTCAAGCTCCTGGACCGCTGCCTCGACCCCGAGCGCCCCAGGGTCCTGATCGGCTCGGAGAGCGCCGATCCGGCCCTCGGAGGCATCTCCCTCGTCGCGTCGCCGTATAGTTATACGGACGGGGCCACCGGCTGGCTGGGGGTCCTCGGGCCCACGCGCATGGAGTACGACCGGGCGCTCGCCCTCGTGGTCTACATCTCCCGCCTTTTCTCCACTTTGTTGACCCACCGGAACGCGTGACCTATATTCCCGCCGGAGGCCGTATGTCTTCGCGCGGAAGGAAGGGCGAAGAAAGTGCTCTGACGGGTCCGGTGGAGTCGGTCCGCGAGGACGAGCCTCGAGAGGACGACGACGGCATCGAGATCCTCGAGGTCGTCGGCGTCGACGAGACGACCGGTTCGGACTCCGCGAAGCCGACGCCCCCCCGCCGGGGGGACGATCGACCCGCCGCCTCCGCTCCCTCCGGACAGGACGCAGAACCGGACGCGCTGCAGGAGGCGCTCAGCGAGAAGGACAGGTATCACGACCTCTTCCTCCGCAAGCAGGCCGAGTTCGAGAACTTCCGCAAGCGCATCGCCAGGGAGCGCGGGGAGGCGCGATCGGCCGCGGCCGCCGATCTCCTCCGCGTCATCCTGCCTGTCATCGACAACCTGGAGCGGGCGCTGAAGACCAGCGAGGGATCGGACGATCCGCTGCGCCAGGGGCTGGTGCTGATCCAGCAGCAGTTTCTGGAGCTTCTGAAGAAGGAGGGCCTGCGGCCTCTCGAGACGACCGGGGAGCGCTTCGATCCGCACCTGCACGAGGCGGTCGACGTGGTGGACGTCGAAGGGTTCGAGCAGGGCGTGATCCTCGAGGAGATGCGCAGGGGCTACATGTTTCGCGACAAGCTACTCCGGCCGACCATGGTCCGCGTGTCATCGGGCCGCGGCGAGCCGAAGGGCGAGGGCGGGGGACCCGAGAAGGTCTCCTGAGGCGAGAGAGGGGGGAGAGCGACCATGGGCAGGACGATCGGGATCGACCTCGGAACCACCAACTGCTGCGTCGCCCTGATGGAAGGCGGCCATCCGGTGGTCGTTCCGAACAAAGAGGGCGCCCACACGACGCCCTCCATCGTGGCGTTCACCGAGCGCGGCGAGCGCCTCGTGGGACAGATCGCGAAGCGCCAGTCCGTCACGAATCCCGACAACACCGTTTACGCGGTCAAGCGGCTCATCGGGCGGAAATTCGATTCTCCCGAGGTGCAGCAGGCGCGCCGGTTCGCCCCCTATCCCATCGTGGAGGCCCCGAACGGCGACGTTCGCATCCGCGTCCGCGATCACGACTACAGCCCGCAGGAGATCTCCGCGATGATCCTCGGGCGCCTCCGGGAGATGGCGGAGGATCATCTGCAGGCGGAGGTGACCGAGGCGATCATCACCGTTCCCGCCTACTTCGACGACAGCCAGCGGCAGGCCACCAAGGACGCCGGCCGCATCGCCGGCCTCAAGGTGGCGCGCATCATCAACGAGCCGACGGCCGCATCGCTCGCGTACCGGTTGAACGAGGAGAGCGAGAAGAAGATCGTCGTCTACGACCTGGGAGGGGGCACGTTCGACGTGTCGATCCTCCAGCTCGGCCAGGGCGTGTTCGAGGTTCGATCCACCTCGGGCGACACGTTCCTGGGCGGGGAGGATTTCGACCAGAGGATCCTGGACTGGCTCCTGGGGGAGTTCGAGAAGAAGGAAGGGATCTCCCTGCGCGAGGATCGCCTGGCGCTGCAGCGCCTCAAGGAGGGCGCCGAGAAGGCCAAGTGCGAGCTGTCGGTCGAAGAGCGGGCGGAGATCAACCTGCCGTTCATCTCCGCCGACGCCAAGGGGCCCAAGCATCTGAACATCGGCCTCACGCGCGAGAAGTTCAACGAGCTCACCGCGGATCTCGTGGAGCGCACGCGCAAGCCGTGCGTGGAGGCGCTCTCGCTGGCCAACCTGAAGCCGGATGACATCGACGAGGTGCTGCTCGTCGGCGGCATGACGCGCGTCCCGCGGGTCATCGAGGTGGTGCGCGAGATCTTCGGCAAGGAGCCGAGCCGCGACAAGAACCCCGAGGAGGTGGTCGGCGTCGGGGCGGCGATCCAGGCCGGAATCCTGCAGGGCGAGGTCAAGGACATGGTGCTCCTCGACGTCACCCCGCTCTCGCTCGGCATCGAGACGCGCGGCGGAATGTTCACGAAGCTGATCGACCGCAACACCACGATCCCGACGCGCAAGACCAAGGTGTTCACGACGGTCGTCGACAACCAGTCGAAGGTCGAGGTGAACGTGCTCCAGGGTGAGCGCGAGGTGGCCGCCTACAACAAGTCGCTGGGCCGCTTCGAGATGGTCGGCATCCCTCCGGCTCCGAAGGGCGTCCCGCAGATCGAGGTGACCTTCGACATCGACAGCAACGGGATCGTGAGCGTCTCGGCGCGCGACATGGCGAGCAACAAGGAGCAGAAGATCGCCGTCACGCCGTCGGGGGGCTTGACCGAGAAGGAGATCAACGAGATCATCGAGGACGCGAAGCGCAACGCCGAGGTGGACAAGAAGAAGGCCGAGCTGTACAGAATTCAGGCGCGCCTCGAGGGGCTGCTGGACTCGAACATGCGATCGTACGCCGAGTTCGGGAATCTCCTGGACGAGGACAAGCGCGCCACGGTGAAGAAGATCCTGGATGGCGCGCGCAAGGCCCTGGCGTCCGGGAACCTCTCGGAATGCACCGAGTCGCTCGAGAAGCTGGGCGAGGCATCCGAGATCCTGACCGAGGTCATCCTGTATCATCCCTCTCCGGGCGCGCCCGGCGGCCTGACCGGAGCGGGAGGCTCGCCGCCCGTATCGTCGTCCTGAAGCGCGTCCTCCGCCCCCGCGGCATGCCTCCGCGCGGGATGCGTCCCGGCACAGTGGCGGGACGTCACGACGGCGTCCTCCCGCTCGCGCGGCGCGGTGTCCGACTGTGAAAAACAAGCGCGATTACTACGAGGTGCTCGGGGTCTCCAAGGAGGCCACCGAGGCCGATATCAAGAAGGCCTACCGGGAGCTCGCGAAGAAGTGCCATCCGGACCGCAATCCCGGCGACAAGAAGGCCGAGGACGCGTTCAAGGAGGCGAGCGATGCCTACGCCGTTCTGGCGGATCCGGACCGGCGCGCCCGGTACGACCGCTACGGGCACCAGGGCGTGGGGGGGTTCGGGGCGGAGGGGTTCGGGG